>NZ_JBQFWR010000012.1:0-140053 GCF_056540425.1 Ruegeria sp. AN6 | reverse complement strand
GATGATGATGACTCCAAACGCTCCAACAAAGGCAGCGGAAAGAAGGACCGGTCTCAAGCAGGGGGCAAACCGTCGGGCTCGGCTGGAGTAACAAAGGTCGAAACAAACGCTAACGGCATTGAAGTGCGTTACGCCGACGGAACCAAGGAGGAGATCGAAAACGGGCGGTACGAGAGAAAGAATGCTCAGAATCGCACTGTTGAGGAGCGCCCTGCGACCGGTGCTGACGTCTCAAGGCTTCGGTCTTTGGCGAATGGTATCTCAATCGACAACGTGCGCTCTTCTGCGCAAGGCGGCACTGCCGGAAGTCGACCCACGAAAATCGAACGCCAGGGCAATAATATCGAAGTGAACTATGCCAATGGGTGGAAGGAGGAGATCGAGTTTGGGCGTTACGAGTTGAAAGACCCGTACAACCGGACTGTTGTGGAAAGAAACGCAACGGCTTCTGATCGCCGGAGGCTACAGTCGGTTGCCAACTGAACTGCAACTCTAGTCGATGATCGGTTGGCGGCTTCTCTTGGTGGGAGGCCGCCATCGTCGTCAAATAGACCGAATTTAATCTCCCTTGCTCCAAACATCATGGGCAATGAGCGCAGCCTCTACCCGATTCCGAGCATGAAGCTTTGACAGGATTGCCGTCATGTAGTGCTTCACGGTTTTTTCCTGAAGGTCTAACTCGTCAGCGATTTCACGATTACTCAGTCCTTTGGCCACACGTCTCAGTATTTCTTCCTCCCGATGCGTAAGGTCATCGAGAATGCTGCTGTTAACAGACATGCCGGTGTCAGCGTTGATTTGAAGCAATACCCGCGAGGCCAAGCCCGGAGAAACGAACCCTTCGCCTGCGGCGATGCTGTGTAAGGAAGCAGTCAATTCGCTCGCGGTCACGCCCTTCACAATGTACCCAATCGCGCCCGCCTCCAAGGCGTCCGCTACATCGCTGCTGTTCTCTGAGACTGTCAAGATTGCAATGAAGGGCGGATTTGCCATCGCTGCAATTTCACGTGTTGCGCTTATCCCGCCACCGGGCATCGAGAGGTCAAGAATGGCTATGTCCGGTTGATGCGTGACGACCAGCGATACTGCATCTTCAGCGCTGGACCCAGCAGCCAAAACTTCAAAACCATCAGCTTCATCCAACGTTCGTTGCAGTCCATCCCTGAAAATTGGATGATCATCCGCTATAATGATAGAGGTTGTCATGATGCGCTCATCTTTCTGGAAAACAGTGTCATAGCAATGGTGGTGCCTTCGCCCGGTCTCGATGCGACTTCGAACATGCCACCAATACTCTCAACCCGATCTCGCAAGCCCATAAGCCCCTGGCCACCATCGTCTCGCAACGTGGTTTCTTCTGACCTGTCAAATCCAGGTCCGTCGTCTTTGACCTTTACAACTATGCGGTCGTTCTGCGCCTCAGAGATAACAGTGCATTTGGAAGCTGGAGCATATCTCGCGGCATTGGAAAGCGTCTCCTGAAGAAACCGAAAAACGCACAGCTTGTCGGACAATGACAACTCTGGGGCCCGGCTACCCAGGAATGAAATATCCGGTCGCAACGGGCTGTGTTCGACGTGATCCTCTACGGCTCTCTTCACAACATCGACGAGTGACAGGCTGTCGATATCTGGCGCGGATAGCCCTCGCGATATTGCACGAATTTCAGCCAGAGACTTTTGCAAAGACTGCTGAATTTCCTCTGCCTCTTTAGGCCTTTCGGACTCTTTGGAAAACGCCGCCTCCAGTCTAAGGGCGGCGAGCGACAAGTATTGCGCAGGACCATCATGTAGCTCGGCACCGAGTTTCTTGAGGAACCGATCTGTTTGCGTGGCATATCTTTCTGACGCCTCGACCACACGCGACCGCAGCCGAGCATTCTGCTCTGCCATCCTCTCACTTTCTGTCAGGCGCTGTTTAAGAAGAGCCCCCTGTCTTCGAATAGTTTTGTCACCTATTGCGACGATGGAATACAGAACAATAGTACTTGCCAGAAATGCGGAACCGACGACCAACCAACTTGTTCGCCTGGCCTTGGCTAAGTCTAACTCAAGCTGATCAGCTCTTTCGTAGAACTCCGCAACTGCGATGATTTCGCCGGACCAGAGTTCGCGGATAGGGCTGTAAACTTCAAGTAATGGTATCCCCAATGCCGCCTCGGCGGCGCTCTCGGCGTGATCAAGCTCTTCGAAAGAACCAGAGATATCACCGCTCCACGCTCGCCTTAAGTCATCCGTTGGATTGAAACGAATTCCAATGATGTCCGTATCCGAGGCATGTGCAATAACACCGCCTTCCTTCCAGAATTTGTAGGAGACAATGCGGTCACGCATTGGCTGAGTCATGAAAATCTCGTCCAGCGCCAAGCTCGCCTGCTCAGAAAGATGGTCGCCATGTGCTAATTCCTGGCTGAGCGGGGAAACCACGCTTTCCATATATAGCGCTGCGGAATTGGCGGAGTTCTGCACGACGGCGTTCTGGATTCGATTAGACACCCAGACCCCGACGATTGCGGTAGCAGTACCCATCACGAAAATGCTGGCCGCAAGAAAGACTCGCGACAACGACCAATTGCCAATCGTCAGGTCAGTTACTTTCGCTCTCATCGTGAAATCGACTATGTACTACAATCTGTTACCGCACCACAGACCTTGGTCTGACGTGATCTGGCTAAATCTCAGACTCTTTGATTCCACCCAGCGGCCAGAGTCAGATATCATCCATCGTTCTCAGTCTTTGCAGCATTGGGCATTGAACGTTTCCGCTATCACAATTGGCCGTAAGCTCACTCAAGGCGTGCTCCAGGCGTCTGAGTTCATCAATCTTACTTCGAACGCTGGTAATGTGAGCCTCGGCCAATTCTTTCACTGACCGGCAGTCTTCAGCACTTCCTTCCGACAGCTCCAAAAACGCCTTTGCGTCTGAGAGAGGAAACCCCAGGTCGCGGCACTTCTTCAGAAATCGAAGTCTTCCCACATCGCTTGCTGAATAGAGGCGACGATTGTTCAGAGCTCGAGCGGGTCTTGGTACGATACCTTCGCGTTCGTAGTAACGGATGGTTTCTATTCCGACCCCGCTTTGCCGGGAGGCTTCACCTATCGCAATCATGTGAAATGCCACCCCTTGATCCTGTAGTTACTACAGGAGTTATACGCTCTGAATGTCGATGCCTCAACACAATCAAATCGAGTACCCAGGGAGCGAAAGATGAAGAAATATGTGAGCCTCAGCTACTTGGGATCGGTTTCCGCTCTGGGGGTCGCGACATGCTGTGTTCTTCCAATGGCCATGATGTTGTTAGGCCTGGGTGGCAGTTGGTTGGCGGTATTCGGAAAAATAGCAGCGGCAAGCTACTATGTTCTCGCCATCTCAACAGCGCTGGTGGCAGTTTCGTGGTTCGTAGCGCATCGAAACGGGACGATGGCAAATCTGAAATGGTGGCTTGTCGGAAGCACAGCGATTACCGCGATGGCATGGATCATCGTGTTCAATGAGGCGCAGATCAACGACTATCTAATCATGCAGATGTGAGACAATGACAAAACAAACTGTGGTGCTGGATAGCACTTTGACCTGCCCTCGGTGTGGGCACGTTGAAATCGAGAAAATGCCAACTGACTCGTGCCAGTGGTTTTATGAATGCAAATCATGCAAGTCAGTTTTGAAGCCTTTAGAAGGCGATTGCTGTGTTTTTTGTTCCTACGCAACTATCCCGTGCCCGCCAATTCAGTTAGGTGACTGCTGTTGTGGATAAGCGGGCCGCAACCGCTACATCCGAGAAAGATGTTGATTGTCCGTGTTTGCTCGTCCACCAAAGTTTGCAAAGTCTGGTTTCTGCGCTTTGCTGTCATTGGGGCATCGCGCAGCGTCGGTCACACTATGAGCGAGCGCGAGTTGATCCAAATTGTTGGCTCGGATCACCGTCGGTGCGAAGATCGCGGCGATCCCTGCACTTTGCTCGTGTTCATTGATGGCGTGACCAGCACGCTGATGGAACTAATGTTCGTAAAGTCGGAGAGCACCTTCAGTTACTTTGATCCGTTGGAAGCTACCTTCTGAAGCATGGTCGCCTTTTTTACAGATACAAAATACACGGTGTTCCGGGTTCCAAAACCCAGCGAGTACACGTCGGGCATGACCCAGCTCCGGCGCTCTCTCGCCGAGCTAAACATCGAAATCATCTGCGCCAGTTCCTTCCAAGCCAAAGGCCGCATCGTACGCGCGAACCGGACACTGCAAGACCGGCAGGTCAGGTACCCTACCCAGGCGCATTAAAGTTGTCGGAGCGTCCACCCCTTCAGTTACTTCACGAAGATCTGTCACAAACTTCTTGGAAAAGCCATCGAAACGAAGGATATTTCCGACTTTTGTAGCACTACGCGACACAACAACCTTGGCTATTTCGTTTATTTCTCGTGAAACCATGCGCGGAGTCAGTCGGCTTGGCCGGAGTCCTTGAGGTAGCGAGCCATGCCTTCGATATTCTCCTGGCGCCAGGCATCGTACTGGCCCCAATCCTTATAAGCATCCATGGTGACCTCGGTTTTCAAGTCTTCAACCGACTTTCCAGCTTTGAGTCCTTCGAGTATGGCGGCCTGCAAGTCGACCATGTAGGTGCGCGCATCATCGAGATCTGATTTTGTCCCGACGGCTCCATGGCCCGGTGCAAAAATTTCGAAGTCCAAAGCCTGAGCGGTTTCAAGTTGTTTGAACCATCCTCCAATATCAGAGCGGGCAAAATCGCGGAATGGGAGCCGCTTGGGCGCTGCTACATCCACTATAAATGCCACGTTCTCGGGCCGGACAATCGTAACCAGCATATGATTGTCGTGACCAGCTCCAAGGTTCGTGAGTTCGATGGTCTTTCCGCCTATATTGAGCGTGTGTGTGTCGCCTACGCGTATGTCAGGCGCAACGCCATCGATCGACTCCGGTGCATCCTCGTGCGCAATTACGATTGCATCCCCGTGTGCAGCGCCACCTGAGGCATGATCTCCGTGACTGTGCGAATAGATCAGATGGCTGACCTTTTCCTGTTCAATCTGGCCCAAATTGGAATTTAACCATTCGCCGGCCTCTGCGTTGATTGGATCGACCCGGACGACACCCTCTTCCGTGGCCACAAGAAGCGAATTATGAAAATTGTTACGCATCAAATAGACGTCGCCGGCTACCGGCTCAATACTGCGCTTCACCTCTTGCGCCAGCACTGGAGTTGTTAAGGCGACGATCAATGCACTTAGCAAAAGTCTCATAGAGGCCTCCTATAGTCAAAGACTTGATCGGTCGCAGTATGCGATTAACAGCCTCTGCTTGGCGGTCACTTTCCTGTGAACGGGCGCGGCACCAACTGCCTGCGTCGCGGTTCAACCCTGCGATATAGCATCGCCAAATTGATCCTCTCCGCGATCTCGCGCAGCGCTCCAACATGGCTTTTCCGGCCTTAATGGTTCCCGTTCAGGTTGCCTGCATACCCACTTTGCCGCATCAGGGCCAATTGGGGCGTCTAAACCTTTAAAACACTCTAGTTCGATGCGCGGCAAGGTACTTCGCCAAGAAAGTACTATGCGGGGCGCGCGCGCGTTCGGTCTAATAACATTGTGATCTTGGGATTGTTAGGAATTGCGATTGGTGAAGTCTCTAAAAACATGCAGTGTTTCCTCACTGACATGATGTTCAATGCCTTCTGCGTCGTGCTCTGCTACTTCCTGTGAAATACCCAATGCGATCAGGAACTCCACGACAATTCGGTGGCGCTTTCTGCAAGCTTCGGCTAGCTGACGCCCTGCATCGGTCAACTGAAGTGAACGGTAGGGTATTTGCTCAATGAAACCCTCTCGTTTCAAACGAGCCAAATTCTTGGAAACCGTAGGCTGGGTAACGCCTAACCGCTCGGCTATTTCGACCGGGCGCGCAGCGCCATTCTGATGGATTAACTCCGCGATAAGTTCAACATAGTCTTCAACCATTTCGCTTTGGTGGGCCTGTCGCACAGCCTCAAACCCACTCGCCTGGGTATCAATACTACGATCTGAATTTAGCGGTTTTGTTTCGGTCATCGGCTCACGATCAGGTCGTCAATCCAGCCTCCAGTGTATGCACCTGAAAGCCGAACTTGACAATGAGCATGCCTTCATTATTAAATTAGACAAGGCTAACTTTAATAGACAGAGCTATGAAGCACCTGATAGCGTCCACACTTCTTTGCGCATTGCCAGTGATCGCGGATGCCACGGCGATTGAAGAATCTCCCTGGGCACCACGCGCTGCCGCGTATCGACTGACCTTGTTCATGGGAAATCTAACCCCGGTTCCCTGGGATGAAATTGAGAGGAGTTGGACTTCGCCTGCTCCTGGCAGTGACATTCAGGTCGCTCCCTTATCACGCGTAACCGACAACGAGGCGCTTGCGATTAACCAAGCTATGAAAGGCGAAGATCGCCAGGCGCTGTTCGAAGCAAGCACAACTGCCATTGCTGAGGGAATTCTGCGCCATCTGGATGTCGCAAAGACCGCGCTGGGTCAGCCTGAAGCGGCACGCGAGGTCGCGCAAGCGGCTGCTCTGTTCCGCGCATTTGAAGATGGTATCAAGGCTGCGGATGCATCGGCCGCACGCGATCTTGGCCGAGCATGGCTGGTGCTAAACTCCACCCTTGGAAGCGCAGGAGTACTGGGCAACGGCGCACAAACAGTGGATGCCGACCGATTTGCAGAAGCTCAGGCCATTGTCGCTGCCTATATTCGCGTCAACTATCTGCCATCCGAGTATGCCCAACGCGACAAGTTAACACCGCTGCCTGAAACAGTTATTCTTTCCGGCGAACAAATCACCGTGCCCGCCACGCTGCCGCCAGGGTCGAACATCGGTGATCAGGCGCAGCTGCCGCGATTGGTTCTTCAGTTCGAGGAGGCGGGTGAGGATGAAGCCAATCTGCCGCTGGTGGCTTATGGCGACATGCTGTTCGACAGCCCTGAGATCTTCGGCGGTCCGGCGCGCGAGTTGGGGATCGCCTGCTCGACATGTCACAACCGCTCCGACGTGAACCGGGAATTTTTCATTCCTGGCCTGTCGTCTCATCCCGGCGGCATGGATGTGGACGGGTCCTTCTTCAATCCGATGTTCAATGACCGGGCCGATGATCACCTCGACACGCCTTCTATGCGTGGCATCCGCTTTTCCGCACCTTATGGCCGCGACGGGCGTGAACCCAGTCTGCGTCGGTTCATCCGCAACGTGATTGTGACCGAATTCGCGGGAAAGGAACCAACGCCGTTCCAACTGGATGCGCTGGAAGCCTATGTCAAACAATTCGACTTTCTTCCCAACCCAAAGATCGACCGGTCCGGGAAGCTGACCGATCTGGCGTCAGATGCCGCCAAGCGCGGGGAGGTGCTATTCAACACCAAATTTGCCGGACTTGGTGACAATTCCTGCGCGTCGTGTCACACACCTGACCGTCAGTTCCGCGATGGTCTGACCTACGACATCGGCAGTGCTGAACCACCATTCCCCGGCGGCACGGCTACCGCATTCGAAACCCCGACACTGCGCAACGTCAATTTCACTGCACCGTACATGCATGACGGATCGCTGCCGACGCTGGCCAGCGTTGTTGACTGGTTCAATGACACCAAAAATATGGGGTTGGACGAAGCACAGCGCGCAGATCTGACGGCCTATGTCGAAGCCGTCGGAGACGGCGAAGACCCCTATCAAATATTCGAAGGCCGCAATAGCGTTTTCCGCTTGTCCTGGGAGGAACTGACGACATTCGCCAGCACTCTCGATACATTGTTGCCGATGCAGGATGCCGAGAACATAGCGGTTCTGATCGACACAGTGGCTCCTGATCTGGCGGCGGATGCCAGCGTAATGGTCAATCAGAACGCCAAGCCCGAAATCTACGAATTCGCCGCGATCCTGCGGGCGGTTGGCGATGCCAGCGCGGTAGGGAACTGGACCGAAGCCACCCGCCAGTGGGAGCTGTTCAAGGCCATGCAGGCCGAAATTGACGAGAGGATGTTCTGATGTTGTCGCGCCGCACTTTTCTGGCCGCTGTGGCCGCGTCTGCAGCCCTGCCTGTGATGGCTGCAACTGATCCGGGGCTAAAGCTGGCCTTCATCCCGCAGGAGAACCCCGAAAAGCTGTTGGGTGACATCAACGTCATTACAGGCTGGCTTTCCGAGCAGATGGGCGTCCCGGTGACGGGGTTTGTCACGTTCGACCACGCTGCCGCCGTCGAGGCGTTGCGCAACGGTGATGCCGATATCTCGTTCATGGGAGCGTTGCCCTTTGTGTTAGCCGAGGACCAGATCGGCGCCGTACCGCTCTTGTCCGAGGTTTATCGCGGGCAACCCAGCTATTCGGGCCGTGTCTTTGTGCGGCGTGACAGCGGAATCGAAACGCTGGCCGATCTCCGGGGACGTGACATCGCTTTTTCCGATCCGGTCTCGGAATCCGGTTACATCTACCCGCTTGATCTGTTTGTGCGCGCCGGGCTGTTCTCGGGTACGGGCGATGCCGACAGATTTTTCGGGCAGAAATTCTTTGCCGGTGGTTATCAGCAAGCGATGCAGGCCATGGCCAACGGACTGGTCGATGCGGCGGGCGCGAGCCAGTATGCCGATCTCTATCTGTCCCCGGATCAGCAGGCCGAAGTCAAGGTGCTGGCGGAATCAGAACAAATTCCCAGCCACGCAATCATTGCCCGCCCTGACCTGGACGCCGGACTGCAGGCAAAGTTCATTGAAACCATGCTGCGCCTCAACGAAAGTGAGAACCGTCACCTGCTGGCCTACCTCTATGGCCCAGACGGCTATCTCCCTGCTGATCCGTCGGTCTACGAAGGCGTGCGCGAGACTGCGCGGCGCTATGGGTTTCTGAAATGAACCCTGTGATTTCACTCAACGCGGTATCGCAGAACTTTGCCAGTGCGGCAGCTCTTGCAGATGTTTCACTGTCGGTGCAGCCCGGTGAAAGCGTCGCGCTACTCGGTCCTTCCGGTGCGGGCAAATCAACGTTGCTGGCGTTGTTGGATGGCCGTTTGAATGGTTGGCAGGGCGAGGCTCAGGTGCTGGGAAAGCCACTTTTGGCAACTGGGATTCCATCCCGCGAGGACCGTGCCAATACTGGCTTTGTCTTCCAGGAATTCGCATTGGTTGATCGGCAGAGTGTTTATCAAAATGTGATGAACGGTCGGATGGGCCGGATGAATATCTGGTCCTCACTCTGGGGGCGGTTTCGGGAAGAGGACCATATGTGCGTGACACGGGCGCTTCAGGATACGGGACTGTCCGACCTGGCAAGCCGCCGTGCCGATCAGTTGTCGGGTGGACAACGGCAGCGCGTTGCGATTGCCAGATGTCTGGCACAAGAACCCGAGTTGATCCTTGCGGATGAGCCCGTCAGCAATTTGGACCCTGCACACGCCGAACGAATTCTGAGCCTGATCACAAGCTCTGCACGTAGCCGCGGAATCGGCGTCATTTTCAGCTCGCATCAGCCCGAACTGTCACGCCGCTTTGCTGATCGTATCATAGGCCTGCGAGATGGCGTGGTATTATTCGACAAACTGTCGGCTCAATTGACCAGCGGGGACATCGACGAGCTATATCACGGCGCCAGTGTCACATCTGGGCTGCGAGTAGTCAGTTGATGGTCCGATCTGTCATTTGGGTCATGCTGGGGCTGGCGATCCTGTGGTCGCTGACCAGCGGGAATATGGGTTTGGGCAAGCTACCAGGCGCAGGCCCCCGTCTGGCAGAGTTTATGGGGCGCATGATCCCACCTGACCTGTCCGTTTGGCGCGAGGTTCTGACGGGGCTGGCGGAGACACTGAGGATCGCCATTCTGGGAACATTGTTCGCCGTAATCCTGTCTTCGGGACTGGCCGTTCTGGCCTCTCAAACTATGGTGTCATCAACGATTTGGCGCCCTGTCCGCGCCTTGCTTGCGGTTATCCGGTCGATCCCGCTGATCCTGGTAGCAATGCTAATGGTCGGTGCTGTTGGATTGGGTCCGCTTCCCGGTATTCTGGCGATCACATTTCACGCGACTGGCATGTTGGCAAAGTTCTATGCGGAAGCCATCGACAATGTTGCCATCGCTCCTGTGGCGGCACTTGAAAGCGCAGGGGCCAACAGAGTTCAACAGTTGCGTTGGGCGATCTGGCCGCAGATGGCACCTGTGATCATGCGCGATACCGTGTTTCGGTTTGAGCTAAATCTGCGCGAAAGCCTGATACTGGGTATTGTCGGTGCCGGTGGCATTGGGTTGTATGTACAAACCTATGTACGGTCGTTTCAGTATGAAAAGGCTGCGACTGTGACGTTGGCAATCATTGTTCTGGTGTTATTGTCGGAGGCGCTGAACACGGCCTTGCAAAAGCGGTTTAACTAGGCCGGAATTTCCCAATTCTCCCACGAAAAGACTCGTGTCTTTCCTTTTCTTCCATCGTGATTGACGGTTGGATGCTTCGCTTGAAACCTGGCCGGAATAATCTACTACACACGCCCTCACGCTGGTTTATTGAGACTTTAAATGCGCTAGATTGAAGATCACCTCAGCCGAAAGACACCTGCGTTTAAGAAAAATCTTGGTGCCAATCTAGCGTTCAAATGGATTCACCAGAGTTCCCATGGGAATGCGTTGCCGAAGCGTTTGCCACCAGCGTGCCAGTGCGTAGTGCTCTGACACGTGAGTTCATCCAATGCCTCACGACAACTCGGTACATCAGTTCACGGAAAAAGCCAAAATTCTGCCTGTGACGAACATAAAAAGAGTCAGGTGAGTCAAAGACCCCAAAATCCTGCACGATGCCGTTTCTTTGAATGTATGTGTCACGGCCTTCCCATTCGACCTTGGGATCGCTCAGGCAATCCGTCCCCACACCATACCCACACAGGTTTTTTGTTTTAGGAAAAGTCTGTTGCAACACGCGCAAGAAAAGCTCATCCAGGATAAAGCCTTCCAGCTTTAGCCACGTACCCTGTGCTTCGACTTCAACCCATGAATGCACAATCTCCGACGGCGCCATCGGATAGAAAAGCTCGGGAACCACACCCCTCTGCAACTCTTTGTGGATCGTAAAGCCATGCAAACGGCATCGGATACCGCTGCCGCGAAACAGTGCCATCAGAAGAGTGCCCTTGGTATTGCATTGCCCATAGCCATTGGCGAGTACGTCTGATGCCGGGATATCGTCCGCACGGTTGTAGCCAAAGGCAATCTCGTTACGCACGAAATCATAGATAGCGCCAATTCGATCCAAGACAGGCAGATCGGGCCAGCGCCGTTCCGTTATGAGCCCAGAAATTGCGGGCGTTTCAAAATCAAGAAGAGGTGTGGCGGCAAGCAGCGGGTCGTGGTTCAGCATTTGGTCTCTCGTCGAATCAACTCTGAAAGACTTGTAATTGCTATAGTGACTATAGCTTCAAGAGGCTAATTTCAGTTCGCAACAATGCTGCCCAGGGTTACGCGCCGATTTCTTCGTGATCAGTAAGACATTCGGAATGATCGCGCAGAACTTCGAGAACACGACAATCTGAGGTGTTGCCACCACTGCATTCATGCACCATGCGCTCCAGCTCGGTCCGCAACGCTTCTAGCCGCGCCATTCTTTGCTCAATCTGTTTGAGTTGCCGGCGCGCGATACTGTCGGCTTCATGACATGGGCGATCTGGATCGTCGGACAAATCAAGCAGTTCGCGTATCGCCTCAAGCGAAAACCCCAATTGGCGGGAATGACGGATGAATGCAAGGCGATCCAGTTCGGCATGGCCGTAACGCCTCTGGCCACCTTCGGTGCGCCCCGGTTCCGGCATAAGTCCGATCTGCTCGTAGTAGCGGATCGTCTGAACCTTGGTTCCGGTCTTTTTTCCGAGCGTTCCGATCGTCAGCATCTGGGTCTCCTTGCAAAGTTACAGCTTATGTAGGTTCGCGTCGACACCGCACAATAGTACCTTCCAGCCGGTGGACCTGTGACACCCAGCCGCAGGCTCGAAATCCCCTTTGAACCTCTAGCAGGTAGAGGGTGTACATGCCGTTCTGAACCAAGAATCACAGGCGGACGGCTAACTTTGAAACTGACCGTGTTTCAGAAAATCTTATGGGTAATGGCTGGTGTCGCAACGGCGGCATTTGCCTATCTGATGCTGTGGTCAGAATATAGACCTGCGCGGATTGAGGAGGGGTCTGTCCCGTTCGAAGCCAGGTTCGAACTGACAGATCACTCTGGTGTTGTCCGTACTCAGAACGACTTTGCGGGCAAATGGATGTTGGTGTTTTTTGGGTTCACCAACTGCCCGGACGTATGCCCTACAACACTGTCTGAGGTAGCAGCAGTGCAGGAAGGGCTGGGCGACCAATCAAACCAAGTGCAACCTATCTTCATTTCAATTGACCCCGAACGCGACACTCCGGCCGTCCTGGCCGAGTATGTGCCACTTTTCGATGCGGGGATCATTGGGCTTACAGGCACGCCAGAACAGATTGCGCAAACGTCCAAGACCTTTCCGATATTCTACGAACGGATCGAACAAACCCCTGCGCCGGATGGATATACGATGGGGCATACCTCTCATCTGTTTCTGTTCAACAAGGACGCTGGATTCGTCCAGTCCTGGTCCTATGGCACGCCTGCCGAAGAAATTCTTGCGGATCTGAAACAGAGACTCTGAGCACCATGTCCCGGTTTTCTAAAGATACACTTCTCGGCCTGGCCTGGGCGATTGCCTTGGTTGCTTCTCTTTCTGTTCTGTTCATTGGAGAGATCCTGGGGCAGACGCCCTGTGTGCTGTGCTGGTTCCAGCGCGCGTTCATGTTCCCATTGGCGATCGTACTGGGGCTTGGCCTGTGGTGGCAGGACCAGAACGTGGGCCGATACGGGATAGCACTGGCATTGGGGGGCGCCGTTGTCGCCTTGTGGCACATGGGCCTGTATGCTGGTCTGATCCCGGAAAAAATCCAACCATGCTCGGCAAGTGGTCCGTCCTGCACCGACGCAAATCAATCTGTTTTGGGCATCCCGATTCCGCTGATGGCGCTCGTTTCATTCGCGCTGATCGGCGTTCTGTGCGCCCTTTCACTCAAGGAGAAACAAGTATGAACAGACGTGGCATGATCTTGTCCGTTCTCGCGCTCGGTGGGACCGGTTTCGGAGCCGCCGCCTGGTACGTGAACCGAACGACTGCTTCAGGCAATACCGAGCCTGTCGCACCTGAGATCGCTGAAACGCTTATCCGTTCTTACTCGCCTGTTCTCGGCCCTAAAGATGCACCGGTTACAATCGTCGAATTTTTCGATCCGGCTTGTGAAGCCTGCCGTGCCTTTCATCCGGTCGTGAAGGACATCATGGCACAGCATGGAGACCTCGTGCGGGTTGTGATCCGGTACACCCCTTTCCATGGCGAAGGCTCAGAGGAGGCGATCCGCGTGCTTGAAGCGGCACGCATGCAGGGGGTCTTTGAGCCGGTCCTGGAAGCCGTGCTGCGAGAGCAGCCCAAATGGGCCGCGCATGGTGCGCCCGAGCTTGGTCTTATTATTCGAATTGCCGCAGTGGCGGGTCTGGATGTCGAGGCAGCGCAGGCACAAATGCTCGCGCCCCAGACAGTCGGTGTTCTCAATCAGGATCGCGCTGATGTCGAAGCGGTCGGTATACGTCAAACTCCGACATTCTTCGTCAACGGCAAATCTCTGGATCCGTTTGGTGAGGCTGAATTGAGACGCCTGGTCGCTGCAGAAGTTGCAGCACTGCAAAGCTGAGCAGTAGCGAGAGATACTATGAGACTCACTGCAAAAAATACTCTTCTGGCAGGTTTGCTGAGTGCATTCGGTCTGACGGCCATTCTCTCGGCACCGGTTCTGGCAGGGGGCGACGATGTTGTCATTGAAGATGCCTGGTCACGCGCTTCTATTGGCACCAACCGGCCGGGGGTCGCTTACATGACGATCCGCAACACCGGCAATGTGGCCGTCACGCTGACGTCTATCCGCACCGATCTTGCGATGATGCCCGAGATCCATCAGACATCGACCAATGCAGAGGGCGTTAGTTCCATGGCACCAGCTGGAGAGCTGGAAATTGCGCCGGATGGTTTCGTAGCGCTTGAGCCGGGCGGGCTCCACGCAATGCTCATGCGGCTGCAACGCCCTATGAACGAAGGCGAAAGCTTTACGCTGACTCTTATCTTTGCTGATGGCGCAGAAAAGACGGTCAACGTGCCGATATTTGGCATTGCTGCGCGAGGCCCCGAGAACTGATGCAGCGGCGGCGCGTTCTTACATTTGGGGCTGCTGGAGTTGGTGCAATCGGCCTGACGCTCTTTGCTGGATGGTGGCAAGTGGATGGGCCGGGAGCGGCTCCATCTGATCGCCTTCGTCCCCTTGCGTTGTCGGACATGAACTTTCACATGGTTGATCACGAAGGGACCCCCGTCACCCCGCAATCGCTGGTCGGACGTGCAACAATGGTGTTCTTCGGCTTTACCTACTGCCCGGGTGTTTGCCCGACGACTCTTTCGGATATTTCCCTCTGGCTGGATGATCTGGGCAATGACGCGGATGATTTGAACGTCGTGTTCATAACCGTAGACCCTGAAAGAGACACCGTCGAAGCCATGGCCGATTATGTCAGCTACTTTCATCCGGCAATTCGCGGATGGGTCGGCGTTTCGGACCAAATCGCTCAGGCCGCAGATGGCTTTCGTGCCACTTATGAAAAAGTTCCGATGGACGATGGTGATTACACAATGAACCACACCGCAAGTGTTTTCCTGTTTAGCCCCACAGGCGAATTTGTCAGCACCATCGACTATCATGAGCAGAGAGAATTCGCTGTGCCCAAGATCCGTCGCGCTTTGAAAAGTGGAGCGGATACAACATCATGAAAGCACGGTTTCTAGCAACCTCGGCAATCGCGATCAGCAGCGTTTCGATTGCTTCGATCGTGTTCATTGCCTCGAACCGGTCTGAAATGAAGGCGCCTGCGCCCACGGTCTTTCAGGTGCCCAAACTTCCTGCGGAACCGCAGATCACATCGGCTCCGTTGCCGAACATTCCATCGGCAGAACTCGCTCCAAGCCCCGTTTCGTTTCGACCTGCTCAGCCGGAACCCATTCAGGCAGAGGAACCTTTGCCACCTGTTGAACCGCCTTCACGGACATGGACACGCGAACTTGCGTTGGGTGACACGCTCGACAGTTTGCTGTCTAAAGCCGGGATCAACGCAACCGATCGCGCCGAAATCGCACTTGCGCTTGGCGCTGAATATGATTTGCAGCGACTGCGCCCGGGTCACTCGATTACAGTAGTTGCAACCGTGGCGGATCAACCGCGGAGCGTGGAGCTCGCGGTGGAGGATGGCGTAAGAATTGAGGTGATATTTAGCGAAACGTTGTCCACGCGCGTAGTCTCGCCAGAACCCGACACCGTCATTCTGGCCCGCAAAACAGAAGTCGAAACTTCGATCTCAAATGCACTAAGTAGCGCAAAGATCCCGGTTCGTTTTGCGGTGGATCTGGCGCAGATGCTGAGCGGGACAGTGGATTTTCGGAGGGACCTGACAGGTGGTGAAGCTCTCCGTCTTCTCTGGCGCGAAAAGAGTATCGATGGCGAGAGAACAGGCCCGCCAGAACTCATTTTTGCGGCGCTGGAAGTTGATGACCAACTTTACGAAATAGCATGGCCAGACGCCGAAAATGGCCGCGCCACAATCTATGTCGATGGTGAGCTTCTTCGCGTCTTCTCGCAGCCAGTCGAGGGCGCGCGCCTGAGTTCTGTCTTTGGTCGGCGGAAACACCCGGTCTACGGAAATGTTCGCATGCATACAGGTGTCGATTTTGCTGCCGCACGTGGTACTCCGGTACATGCGACGGCCCCGGGCCGCGTTTCCTATATAGGTTGGCGCGGGGGGTATGGGCGTGTGGTTGAAATCGCTCATGGATCGGACACGGTCACGCGATATACTCATCTTAGCGCAACCGCCGATGGTCTGGCCAAAGGTCAGCGAGTGGAGGCGGGCCAGGTGGTTGGTCGTGTCGGGTCGACCGGCACCGCGACCGGCCCAAATCTTCATTATGAAGTATTGGTCGACGGGCGCCCGACAGACCCGCTTTCTGACGATCGACTTGCTGCCGCTGCAAATGAAAAGGTTGAAAACGAAGCAGCGCGAAAACGCTTAAGAAATGCTCGGGCACAGCTTGAGGAACAGCTGGACAATCCCGTCGCCAAAAAAAGCGAATCTAAATCGTGAGAGTTTCTTAAAACGGCTTCAGGTGCGCGGCTATCAGTTTGCGGGTATGCGCGCCTGAAGCGAACTGCACTGCCGAAGAACCAAATCAGAGGATGTAAGATGATGGCAATCGTGGGCGCCTTGGTTGGCGCCGTTTGGGGTGGGATCCTGGCAAAGCGCCGGAATGGCAACAGCCTTGATATTCTTCAGTACGCCGCAGGATATGCCATCGCTTTTGGGCTGGTGGCGTTTTTTCTTTCGATCGCAGTTGTGCGCCTGATGTAACGCGCCGGTAAGCGAGGCGAAAGCCGGACACCTTGGAATCCGGCTTCCACTCTTATGTGGTCGCAGCGCCTATTCCCTGCGAGCCAAGGGTATTTGCCGCAGTCTGGGCGGTGTGATCGTCCGGAGCTTTCAGAAGCCGCAAGGCGTTGGCCACGACCAGCAAGGACACTCCGACATCTGCGGCGATCGCACCCCACATGGATGCCAATCCAAAACCGGTAAGGGTCACAAACAGGGCTTTGGTCGCAAGTGAGAAGCCGATGTTCTGACGGATGATCGACATGGTTCGACGTGAGTGATCGATCAGCCAAGGTACTTTACCGATGTCGTCAGTCATCAGAGCAATGTCTGCGGTCTCGATCGCTGCATCGGACCCAACTGCACCCATCGCAACCGCATAATGTGCCCGAGCCATCGCAGGTGCGTCGTTGACGCCATCGCCGATCATCGCAACCATCTCGTGTTGCTCTGCCAGTTCCTCGATCGCAGCGACCTTGTCTTCCGGCAGAAGCTGGGCCCGAACTTCGTCGATGCCGACTTCGGCTGCCACCGCTCTCGCGGTCCGTTCGTTATCGCCGGTCAGCATGATGATTGACTTCACGCCCTGTGCGTGAAGCCGGGCAACGATACTTCGGGCTTCGGGTCGAATGCGGTCCCGCAGCTCAAGCAAGCCGGTTAACCCGTTTTCATTTCCGACAACAACAAGTGTGCTTCCCGCGCTCTCGATTTGGTTGCGCAACTCGGCAGGGATGGAGGCGCCAAAGCCCTTCTCTACAGCGAAGCGGTCAGAGCCAAGCCAGATAATTCCGCGCTCGGTACGGCCTTCCAGACCCCGACCGGGAACGGTTCGGATGTCTTCGGCCGCCGATATCGAAACGTCGGTCTGTTCTGCCCGGGTCAAAATGGCGCGGGCCAGCGGGTGTGAAGACCGAACCTCAAGGCTGGCGGCGCTCGCCAACAGCTCCTTCTCGGATGCGCCGCCCAGCGGATAGACATTGGCCACTTCAGGCTCGCCCATGGTGATCGTGCCCGTCTTGTCCATGGCCAGTGCGGTGGTACGACCGGGGGCTTCAATATATGCACCGCCCTTAATCAGGACCCCGGCCCGTGCCGAAGCGGTCAAAGCCGCTACGATGGAAACCGGTGTGGAAATGACGAGTGCACAGGGGCAGGCGATAACCAGAAGAACAAGTGCATTGTAAAACCAGAAGCCCCACGATGCGCCAAATGCAATCGGTGGGATAAGGGCGATAGCCACTGCGACAACCATAACGATGGGCGTATAGATCCGCGCAAATTTTGTAACCCACTGTTCAACCGGCGCACGGCGAGCATGAGCATCACCGACCATCCGGATGATCTTGGCAAGCACGGTGTCCGACGCTGTTTTCGTCGCACGTATTTTGAGGGTGCCTTCACCATTGATTGTGCCGGCATAGACCTCATCACCCAGCTCTTTGGGAATCAGCGCGCTTTCACCTGTGATTGGAGCCTGGTCAACTGCACCGGCCCCTTCGATGACTTCCCCGTCAAGTGGAATACGATCCCCACCCCGAACGATGAAGCTGTCACCGACAACGGCATCGGCCGCCGGGACCGTTGCTTCAGAGCCGTCGGCACGAACCAGCCGCACCGTCGGGGGGGCCAGATCAAGCAGCGACGATACCGCGTTGCGAGCCCGCCCGACACTCCAGCTTTCTAGATAAAGAGAGAGCGAAAAGAAAAATGCTACAGTTGCCGCCTCAAAAAACTCACCCAGAGCGATGGCACCAGCGACGGCAACAACCATCAAAAGGTTCATATCCGGCGAAAGTCGACGCGCCGAAGACCAGGCCTTGGGGGCCACCAGCCAGACGCCAAACAAAATCGCGACCGCGAACAAAGCGGCCTCAGGCAAAGGCATCGGAACCTCACCATGTCCCGAAAACAGCCCGAGAGCACCGCCCATGCCTGTTTCGAAAATGTGCCAGCCAAAACCTGCCGCCCAAAACCCTCCGCTGAGTGTGGTGAACCGCCGCTGACGTGCAATATGCGCCGTCTGGTCCTGGGCGGCATTTCCGTCATCCCATGGTTTGGCGGTCATACCAGTACTGGCAACCAGCAGCATGACATCTTCGTCAGATAACTTGGCAGCACTTTCAAGAAGCGACATTCGACCGTTGATGACATCAAATGCGAGATGCTCTTCACCACCAACTTTCGGGCCGACAACCCGGTTCAGGATCGCAACCTCTTCGGCGCAATCGAGGCCAGAGACCTGAAAGCTTCTACCACCGTCAGGAATCGGATCGGCGGGCGCGATGTCACCGCACCCGCCACTGCCGCAGGCGTTGTGACCTTGTCTATTTTCGTGGTCATGGTCGTGGCTGTGGGTATCGGAAGACATAGTTAGGCCTCAAGAATCTCTGCGGTCCTTTGCAAATAGTTCCTACAGCAACTAGAGCTTCAACACCTTTCTGAATTTTTTAGCATCCGGGTTCCTTGCGCGTGATACCGACACTCCATTCCTTCTTGCGGGCTGGTTGCGTGGATGCAATCTAGTCGCAGAAGACGTAAAAAAAATTTGGAACAGGTCAATGCAGAAACGGATCGCAATTACCATCACGTTAGTCTCGATTACTGCCGGTTGCTCAGCCCAATTCACAGGGGGCAAGAGTAAAGCACTCGAACCAGGCAATCTGCCAGATTCAGTCGTTGCGCTGGCAGGGCCGGGGCAGGATCTGGCTACGGCACGCCTTTTGCCAGAAGACAATTGCTTCTGGTATGAGCACAGCGGACCTGTCGAGACGACATTGGTACCATTGCGCGCGACAAATGGCGCTCCGATCTGCGCCGCGCGCGACGCCTGATCAATAAAAAGGGGCGGCCGCGTCCACCTGCGCTGCCCCGACGTTCTATGACCGAGCTGAGACGCTATCTTCTGCCGAGTAAAGGAAAGCGGTCGAGCCGGTTTTTACATTTGGGTAGAGATCATTGATATGGGCCATGATCATTCGAACACAACCAGAACTTGCACGACCACCTATGCTTCTGGGCTGAGGCGTACCGTGAATTCTGAGATATGTATCTCGATCTCCGACATATAGATAGAGAGCGCGAGAGCCGAGAGCGTTGCTTGGTCCGGGTTCCATGCCATCCCTGAATTCCGCATATTCGGGGTTGCGCTCAATCATTGAAGCAGTTGGCGTCCAATGTGGCCACTCAACTTTGCGCCGGATAACATAGGTTCCGGGCTCGTAAAGATTCCCGCGCGCGATCGCTACTCCATAACGCATTGCGGTCCCTTCCTCCTCGATATGATAGAGATAGCGCGCGACTGCATCGACATGGATATCACCGGGAACCAGACCATCATTCGCCGCGACGCGTCGTGGCAAAAACCGCTCATGTACGCCCCACGGATTTGAAGTTGATGGATTGTAACCAAATGGAGTGACTTGGCTGTCCCAATAGTCCTTTTGCGACGCGGTTGGCCACGTCTTGGCAATCAAAGGACTGGCCGCAGACGCCGAAAACAGTGCCGTGGTGGTTTGAATGAAATGACGCCTTGTCAGCATTGGTCTCGTCCCGGTTCACAAGTGTAATGTGCATGCTTCGCAATTTTGCGATCAAATTCCAATTATAGAGCCTCTAGCAGCTAGAGCTTCAAGAGGTTTCAGGTAACGCTTAGTTTATCCAGTCGATCAGGTGCGCGGTGGCGTGAACTCTGATTTGATCGAGTTTGCTTTGGACTGGGTCAAAAAAGCAATGGAAAGAACCGAAATGCCCATTGTAGTTGCTTCATGTTTTCGGTTTCCGACGATGCAAGCCAAAGGAACAAGACGGGAATTCGGCGCGGCTTTGCAACAGCTTATCTGTCCTTGGATACAGAGCGGCAAAAACCCGCGCGCACGCTGTACTTGCCGCTTAGACCCGCTGAATCCGCGTAGTTGTCTTCTCAGCCAGGAATGTCAATCAGGAGTCATCGCCGTCAGGCTGCACGGTCACTTTGGCCTCCACGGGCACACCCTCAACCATCAGAGGGCTGTGGCTGTTGCCATTGAGAGAAACTTTTACTTCAACATCGCCATCGGGGAGCGACGGAAGGTGTAACCAATTGGCATAAAGGCGGCCCAGCTTTTCGCCGTTGATATAAACATGCGCGTGACCTTCGCCTGGAACGTCAGCCGTGGAGGCATTTTCCGGAGCAAAGCGAAAGTTCTGCGGTGTCACACGCAGATTCCAGCCCGCCATAGGATCCTTAATCATCTGGATCGCCACACTGGGGGCGTCGCTGTCGGCAGGCAGATTAGTGGCAGCGGAGTGGTCGTGCGCTGCCATCTCCATGTTGCCGCCGTGTTGGGCCGGGTCAGTATGGTCATGGCTCTCAAAGGTGCTACCGCTGCTGGCGGCAATCACAAAGCCAGCACCGCCGCCAAAGACAAGTCCGATGGCAAAGAGAGCAAGAGAACGGGACATCTTGTCATCCTCAATAAAAAAAACCCGCCGGTGTAACCAGCGGGGTAGCAATGGAGGAGCGCGATCAGACTGCAGCGCCTGCGCGCTTGCCTTCTGTCTGCCAGAAGTGGCCGGTGAAACTGCCTAAGAGTGCCCAGGCGGCCATGCCGATGCCGAAGGCCCGGGCAGCAAAAAGCGCCCCGATCTCGGTCGGAACCGGCCCAGAGAAACTCTCAGGCTCAGGGGCCCCGATAATATGCGGTACCATTAGCAGCACGGCCGCAATCAGGTAGCTTACCAGGTTACCTCCAAAGGCAATCAGCCACATGGCTACGCCGGCTGCGGCAACGGTGACCGTCCACCAGATCTGACGCACTCCCACATCTGCTGCCGCTACGCCGGGAACTTCTGGAGCCAGTGACAAGCCAGGAGCAAAGTGGAAGGCGACAAAGCCCGCAAGACCCCAAAGCAGGCCGGTGCGGCCGTTGATCTCATGCCCCTGACGTTCGGCTACTGACATCAGCGCCGCCAGGACTAGCGCATAGCCGGTGTAGGTAAGCATGGTGAAGATAATGCTGAGACCATCGCGCATCGGCTCGGCGAACATGCCGGGCAGGTCGGGATGCGCAGTTACGGGATCAGCGCCAAAATGCACCAGGTCGCCGCCCTCATAGAGCTCGGCGTGAAGTAGCACTGGCTGCACGAAATACAACTGCAGAAGGGCGGCAATCAGCCCCGCTGCTGCACCAGCGAACAAGCCGCTGGTCAGAATACGACTGAACATTGTTTTAGTGGCAGGGGAAGCCAGTTGCGTGGCGCACATCATGAGCCGCGTCATGCAGGCCAGAAGCCTGAACATGGCCAGTCACGGTAATGATCCCTAGACCCAGAACCACGGCGAATACTGCAGGCAGAAAGGATGCGCCAGCGGCGGATGCCTTGATCGTTTTTGTCGTCATTTTAATCCTCCTCGCCGTCACACCCGACGGCATATGTTGTGTCCATCCTACGGCCGGTCTCCTGACTCGCAGGTCACAGCAGACTTCCCCCTTCCCAGCGCCATTACGCCAGTGGTATTGGAAGGCCGCTCGCCGCTCACAGTCGCGGGGGCGGTCAAGGCTTCAGTGCGGTAGTTTGGTGCACCGTCCTCATTCCCGTTTCAGTCCCAGTGCGTAGGCACCTTTGGACACCGTAGAAGCCTTTATTGTTCCATAGTGCTTTGTTCCGTCAAGTACGAAAGCGACATCATAGTATTCTGCAGCGGTCAATCTTAGGTAATGGCAGGCTTGGTTTAGATTTTAGCCGTTCAGTGCAGAAGGCTAAGTCGAAAAACACAAACTGTAAGCTGAAAACTCGACACCGGAGCTTTGGTCGGCAAGTTGCATGTTGGCTATCTTTTTTGTGCCGGTATACGTGCAATCGCCTTGAAACGTAGCTTACCTAGCTTCCTGGCGTCAGCGAAGTCGCCGTCAGTACTGTCCTCATACATCCGCATGAAGATCATTATGTCCGGAAGATCGACAACCGTAACCTCACCGAAAAGATAGGCGGTCTTGCCGCTTTGTCGCACCGCCAACGTCTGTGGTCGGTGACAACCGGACATGCAATCCACTTGCTGCAACTCGGCTTGCACCCCCGATGCCTCCAGCGTTGCGGCTAATTGATCATAAAGGGTGGAATCCGCGTCGCGGCAGGTTCTGCAAAGCGTGAGGTTAGGTAGGCACATGCGTCAGGCTGATCCTTGATCGAGAACTTCCATCTGAGATTTCATATTTGCTGGTCGGTTGTTAGCTCAGTTTCAATACGTGTTTTGACTCTAAGTCTGGAAAAGAGTCCATACTCAGGCAGGAAGGACACATGAGCCCTAGCCCTCGAAAACTTTGCAAATACACCGAGTGCGAGACGGGGATTTGGCAGGGCGAAGAAGCAACCATCAGACGAAAAAATTTTTAAGTTTCTACGTGAGACTGAGCTGAAGCAGGTGGTAGGCGATGAAGTGGAAACAGCTCACGCGAAACATCTTTGTTCTTCAATAATCTGAAACAGCATTGCCTCCGGGATCGGCTCGCCATGACACGCCTATTTTCAGGTCCGCGCGCACCGCGCCTCCCAAGGCGAATTCCGAGACGCGACAGGTTCTTGTTGCGCGTAACTAGGTTCGTTCTATCGTCAATTACAGTCTAGATCCGGGACATATAGCGGGGTTCGTGCTTGATGGTTACCTTTCGGTTACCACGACCGATCATGGGACTGAATGCGTAGCGACAACCGACGACATTCAAAAGGAAGTACGCTGATGCGAAACGCCTCGGCATTAACAACTTTTCTGTCTGCGTCACTACAACCGAGGATCGCCCATGCCGCCATCGGTTCTCGCCGCAACCCGGTGTGATGGGTGTTGTGATAACGGCATATCTCCGGGTGCAGCCAGTCTTCGAACTCCTCCAATGTCATCGACGCAGTGCCGGAGCCGTCGCATTTCCCCTTATCCTTGGGGGATAATTGCGTTCTTCCCTAAAGTAGATGAACGGCCTCCATGGTCGTCCTAATCAGGCGTTCGATATCTTCGCCGTAACGCGCTCGACCCGGTGGCCTTTACTTGACGGAGATACTCCAATCTGAGCGGGTCAAATGGAAGGTTTCGCTGCGGAAACGCGCCCATTGTCTACGTGTATGGCTTGCGGAATCCCAACAGTAGGCCAATACGACACCTCCGAGATATCTGGCGCGCGGATCGAATTCGTTCACACGCAATGGTGCAAACACAAGCAGATGGACGAGTCGGACTGAGCATCGAAACTCAACTATGCGCCCAGAACAATGCAGGTCGTGACATCAATTGCGAGAGGCAACCAATGTCTACCCAATGGTTTAGCCGCTAGAAACCTGTACCCAACGATCAGGGTGAATCGGGTCCTGTATTCGTAGGAAAAGATACCTTGTTTCCTTCCACGTTTTGATCCTGTTGGTAACATTGTCCAGAACCAAATCGCCTTCACTCGAGCGATAGACTAGAACAGCATGGCCATTGCGATTGGTGTCCAAGACGGTCGCGATTAGTAGCTTCGTAGGATCCACACCGTTCTGCACAAGTTCAAACTTCTTTTGCAAAGCGAAGTCTTCGCAATCTCCTGACCCTTGCGTCGGCAGTGTCCAGTATTCCTTTGTCCCGTATTGGCTTTGATCCGAAACGGCACGGATTCTCCGATTGACGCGCGTGTTGATCGTTTTAACGATCTGATTTTCTTGTGCCACGGACAGACCAGAACTACGAGCGCTCGCGCACGCCCAAGAGTAATCTTTGCATAGTGTTTTGGCACCGGATGGCGCTTCAATCTTTCTGTCAAGACCGATCGAGGGAAGCTCAGAGGCTTGTAATGTAGCGGCAGACACAAAAAAGCTGCATATAAAACAGATCATTGGGAGATAACCCAGCAGGTTTTTCGATAACATTCTCTGAACTAACGTGGGATTTGTCATATCTGCCTTCTCCATGCTCGTTCCTCGAAGGTATCCAAACTTCCGGGGCCAATGTATTTTATTCCAAGCCTTCATGTGCCTTGAGGCATTGCAACTGCTTCTTAGCCTCTAGGGGTAAAGCGGCAAAAATTTGCAGATTCTTTGGTATTTCTTCCTTAGTTGACAGCATCAGAGCATCCACGCCATCACCAGTCCGGCATAGCTAACAGCGCGAACTAGAGGGTAAGCTGATCGCAATTCTCTCATTCAACAAAAATACAACACAGATCGGCCGTCATCGCTTAAGGTTACGAAATACTGGGACAATGAAGCCGCTCCTCCCCAAACTGAGACAGGCAGTTTCGGTTTTTCCGGGCGCTGCAATTAGTGACCGCTAATGACATCTTTGACGACAGGCTCGTTGAGCAACGCCGTTAGCAGGGGGCATGCTGCTCCTTCAGTACAGGTCTGCACAAGTTCTACCAATGCTTGCTCCAGCCGTTGGAGAGCGGCGATCTTTGACCTGACCTTGTCGAGATGTTTTGTTGCGACGTCTTCGGCGTCACGACAGGCTTGCTCCGGCGCTTTGGACAATTCGCGAAGTGCGCATGCATCCTGAATAGTGAAGCCAAGATCGCGGCAGCGTTTGATGAATCTGAGCTCGGATATTTCCCGTTCCGTGTAAGCGCGGCGCCC
This sequence comes from Ruegeria sp. AN6, assembly GCF_056540425.1. NCBI lineage: Bacteria > Pseudomonadati > Pseudomonadota > Alphaproteobacteria > Rhodobacterales > Roseobacteraceae > Ruegeria > Ruegeria sp. AN6. Next base: position 114,947 of record NZ_JBQFWR010000012.1, on the reverse strand, counting down.
CGAGGCGGTTCGACCGGTTTTCTCGACTATGCCTTCCCGTTCGTAGTAGCGGATCGTCTCGACCGACAGGCCGGTCAATCTCGCCACTTCGCCAATCGCAATCATGTGATGACCTTTCCCTTGAACCTGTAGCCACTACAGGATGCATATTGTCGGTCATGATGTCGAATTTCGCAAACCGCACGAAGCAAAAATCGAGGAAGCCGAACCGGCTTCCGCTCAAGATCGTCAAAGTCGGAGAAAGCAGACTATGAGCAAGTTTGTAGGGGCGAGTTTTCTTGGATCGTTTACCGCATTTGGCGTTGCGACCTGCTGCATCTTGCCGATGGCCTTGATTTTACTTGGCTTGGGAGGGGGCTGGCTGGCCGTATTTGGCAAGATTGCCGCCGCGAGTTATTACGTGCTCGGCGGTTCGACGGCCCTGCTGTTTCTCTCTGGCATCGTCGCGTACCGCCATGGTTCACTCGACCGCCTCAAATGGTGGCTGACAGGCAGTTTTGCGTTAACGACCATCGCTTGGGTTATCGTACTCAACGAAATCCGAATAAATGATTTCCTGATAACCTTAATGTGACGCCATGAGTGAAGAACGCCCGAACCTTGTCAGCACGATCATCTGCCCGGAATGTGGACATTCAAGACCTGAAACGATGCCAACAGATGCGTGCCAGTGGTTCTACGAATGCACATCTTGCGGAAAAGTCCTGAAGCCACTTCCCGGCGATTGCTGCGTCTACTGTTCCTACGGATCGGCCCCATGCCCGCCAATTCAGGCGGGCGACAAATGCTGCGGTTGATACGGCGACCGGGATGTCGGTTTTGTCCGCAAAGCCGGTCATCAGGCTTGGCGGACGCAGGTATTTTTTCACCGTAGGCTGGAACTTGCCCGGTAGGACAAGGCAGGCGTGAAGTCACGGATCAACTGGTTTGCCGTGAAGAATGTCACGTAAACCGGGCAGAACAAGCGAGCGCCGTGTTTTTCAGGATCTTGCCAGCGCCGTCGGGACTTCATACGGCCGGGTAGCTGGCAAACACCTCTGTGGTTCCATCCTTGCGGATCAGGAAGACGTCAAAGGCTTCGCGTTCGCTTTCCGGCCCCATGCCTGGCGAGCCGAACGGCATTCCGGGAACCGACAGTCCGACAGCATCCGGGTGTTCGCCCAGCAGGCGCCGGATGTCAGCGGGCGGGACGTGTCCTTCGATCATGTAGCCCTCCACGCGGCCCGTGTGGCATGACATCATGCCCTCTGGAATACCGTTGGCGGTTTTGTAAGCGTTCAAGGCCTCCCAGGCACTGTTTTCCACGCTTAATTCAAAGCCTTCCGCCCGCATGATTTTGATCCACGAGCCGCAGCATCCGCAATTCGGATCCTTCAGGACATGGATGAAACGGTCGGTTTTCGCGAAGGCGGGAAGCGCCGCGCTTCCCGCAAGGGCCGCGGCTCCTTGCATCACGCGGCGGCGGCTCAGGTTATTCGTCGTCATGTTCCCTCCGGGGAAAACTTGTCTTGAACCGATGTGAAAGCGCACCGGCAGGGTTGAATGCGGATCGCAGATACGAGACTGCCATATTCGTTACCCTCGGATACTCATCAGATATGGCTTTCTGGGCGACGGAGGGATTTCTCACAATGATCTGGCGCAAACTCTGCTCGGAGACGGAACCCTCGCTCTCCTTTTTTCGCTGCACCAGCCACTCTGGGTCTTGCTTGGCAATAACCCGGTTCGCAAGCAACTCCGCTACCCTCCGATCAAGGCCGGAATTGCGCCTATTTCTCACTGCTGCGTTCTATGGCACCCACGATCGAACAGTTCTGAATTCCACCACGCCCCGGACACGCCGCTATCAGCTCGTCCAGATTGTTCCTCAACCGTACAAGCCCGTCGATCCGTTCCTGAATTTCGTCCCGCTTTTTGCGCGCTCTGGCCTGCATCGCGACGCACTCGGTATTTGGTACCGTGCGCAACTCCAGAATTTCCGCGATTTCTGCCAGCGAAAATCCGAGCTTCTTAGCGCCGGATATGAATTTCAGCCGCCAAAGCGTGTCACCACCATAGTCCCGCGCGCCGCCGTCAATTGGGCGCGGCGGCTGAGTGACAAGGCCCTTCCTTTCATAAAATCGGATCGTCTCGACGCCTATCCCGGTCTCGCGCGCGGCCTGGCCGATCTTAAGTGGTTGCATCGCGGTCTCCCTCCTTCACCGGCATCTTGACACCGTATCATGATACGGAGGTTAAAACATTGGGGTCTTGGTGCTTGCGAGGATGTCATATGCGGATCTTCCTGAAACGGTGGCTGCTGCCGATATTCGGCTCCGCCCTGGCGCTCTATCTGGTGTTTGCGCTCTACGGCAGCCTCGATTTTGCGCTGTTTCTGCAGGGCCTGCGCGGAGCCAACATGTTCTGGATCGCGATTCTTGCCGCCACCATCCTGCTGGAGCAGCTGATGAGCGGCTGGAAGTGGCGGCAGATCCTGTTCGACGTGAAACCGGTCGGCACCCTGCGGCTGACGGGGGCGCTACTGGCAGGTTATGGCGCAAATGTCCTTGTCCCGCTCGGCATCAGCCCGCTGGTCCGGGCCTGGCTGGTTGCTCGGCTCGACCGCTTGAAGATGGCGACCGTGCTTGCAACCGCGATCATCGCCCGGTTCCTCGACGGCGTCGTTTTCGCCCTTTTTGCCGGAGCGGTGGCCGCCGCCGGCCAGATTCCACAGATCGAGGGTGACCTGCGGCTGGGATTGAGCGTTGCGGGCCTGTTGAACCTGATGCTTTTCGGCAGCCTGCTTTGGGTTCTGTTCCGGTTCCGCGCGTCACTTCTGAGCGAAGACCCTCTGGTCTGCCGACTCTTCGACTGGGCTGCCGCCCGCATCGGGGCCGATGGCGCGTATCTGCGCACCGCGCTCGGTGAAGGGATTGTCTGGCCACAGGCACGGGCCCGCCGCATCGCCGCCATTGCCGCAGCCATTGCGGGTAAGCTGGTGGCGACAACCCATTTCCTGTGGGCCGGGCTGGCGGTTGGCGTGGTGCTGAGCGCGTGGGATTACCTGTTCCTGATGGTGTTTGCCGGGTTCGCCATGGTTCTGGGTCGTTTCGTGCGCATCCCGGCGAGCTTTGTCTTTGGGGCGGGGTTCGCGCTCAAGGTGCTTGGCGTTCCGGACGAAACCGCCCTTCTGATGATCCTGTTCAACTATGTGCTGACGATCCTTCTGGTGGTCGGGATCGGCCTGACGGTGTTGTGGCAGAGCGGCATCGACATCCGCCGCGCCCGGGCGGAGGCAGAGGCGGCGAATGGCAAGGCGTAATCCCGAAGACACGAGATTTTGGCGGATCGCCGGTGCTGGTGCGGTGTTTCAGGGCGGGTCGGCGGCGGTGGACAGCGCGACGGTAGTGGCCAGTCTGGTGCATATGCTGACCGGTAGCGCGCTGGCCGTGGGCTATGCCAGCACGGTCCTGCGTCTTGGCTGGCTGCTGCCCCAGTTCGCGGTGGGCTACCTCGCCGAGCGCACCGATCGGCGGATGCCGTTCTACGCCCTTGGTGCCTATGGGCGGGCGATCACGGTCGCGATGATTGGTATTCTTCTGTGGTGGGGGGCCGACTGGCCTCAGGTCGATTGGCCTCCGGTTCCGCTGGCGCTCGGGATGCTGGGATTGTGGACGGTCTATGCCTTTGCCAGCGGCGTGGTCGCGGTGCCCTACAACGACATCGTCGGCCGGGCGATCCCGTCCGAGCGCCGCAGCCGGATGTTGGCCTGGCGCTTTTTCGGCGGCGGTGTTCTGGCGGTTCTGGTGGCGGGCGTTCTGCGACTCGCGCTCGACGTGATGCCGCCGCTCAGGGCCTATGCGCTGATATTCTGGCTCGGCGCGGTGCTGATGATCGTCTCTGCGACGCTTTTTGTCTCCGCGGGTGAGGCCGCTACCGCTGCAAGGGCGCCACGGGACCGTCCTGCCAATCTGCCTGGATTTCTGCGCGAAGGTTTCTCGACGCTGCGGCAGGACCGCCGGTTCCGGCTGTTCCTGATCTTCCAATGGCTTGGTGCAGCGACGCTGATGGCGTTGCCGTTCTATGTCGTTGCCGCCAGCCGCAGCGGCCTCGGGGCGGCGGATGTCGGAACGCTGTTGGCGGCGCAGACTGTCGGCGCGCTGGCCTCGAATCCGCTCTGGGGCCACATCGGAGACCAGGCGGGCAAATTGCGCCTGCTGGGGATAGTGGCACTGGTGCGTCTCGGACCTCCGGTGCTGGTTTTGCTGCTTGTGGTCACGGGTTCGGGGCTGACCAGTTTCGCGGTGCTGTTCTTCCTGATCGGCGCGATGATGAACGGCGTGACCATCGGCTATCTCGGCTACTTGCTGGAGATCTCGCCCGACGACCGCCGCCCGGCCTATTCCGCGTGGTTCAACAGCTTTGCGGCCCCGGCGGCGCTGGCGCCGCTTGTGGGCGGTGTGGTGGTCAGCATGATCGCCATCGAAGCCGTGTTCATCGCTGCGATCCTGGCCGCGCTGGGACAGGTCGCGATCGCCGCGCGGCTTACACGGGGTTGAAATAGCACCTTGTTCAGGACCAAAGCGTTTCCTCTCAACCCGCAATTCAGATGCGATCCTGTCAAAAGGCAAGATGGCATGTCTAAACATGGGCGAAGCAGAAACCTTGAGCGCAGCGATTAGAATTGTTCCGTTCAGAACATGACGGCGAGGTCTCTTCTCGAAAACTCCAGAAAGCGGGGTACATGTCGAATTCCGCCACATAGCATCGCGGCGCTGATCGAGGGATATTCGAGGACTGACAAACGAACCTGGTGAGGCACGCGCCTCTGAACAAAGTTCACCGCGCCGTCACCCAATTTTGACCCGTGTGTCGGTGACGAACTCGTAAGGGGGCAGATCGAGGTTGCGGGGCGCGGGGCCTTTCCGAATTCTACCAGACGTGTCGTAATGTGAACCGTGACACGGACAGAACCAACCGTCCCAGTCTCCGGTGGGTTCGCTGCCGCCCTGCCCGAGTGGTATGCATCCCAGATGGGTGCAAACGCCAATAACTACCAGCCATTCCGGTCGCTGTACGCGCTCGGCGTCAGGTTGCGGGTCGATCATTGGTGCATCGTCTTCTGCTATCGCCAGCGCGATCCGCTCTTTAGTCCGGTGGTCTATAAAGATCGGCTTGCCTTTCCATTTAACAGTGATCCTCGTTCCTGGTCCGACACCTTCAAGATCTATGTCGACAACGGCTTGGGCGGAGATGTCTGCACTGGGGTTCATGCTGTTAACAAGTGGCCAGACCGCCGTGCCCGTGGCCACGATGGCGGCACCGCCGGTGACGAAGTATAAGAAATCGCGCCGAGTTTCAGGCTCTGAAGGTGCCTGTCTTTCAGAAAATTCAGACATATTGTTCCTCCTGTGCGTCAGGACGGGTTCATCGAATGATAGGACTCGGACGAGGTGGATCAGTCGCCTTGGTCCTCTTCTTCACCGCGATGCCCCATTCCCTATTCATCAGAGTGATCTTCGTCGGTGTCACCGTGCAATGCCTTTACAGGCAGTGCACCGGCCGTCAGGTGCAGTTCAATTGCTGCTCTCCGAATTGGATTTGCTAACATGGCAATTTCCCTTCCTTATTGGGTTACAAATTTGTTCTGATCAGTTGGCCGTTGCTGCTCCTTGTTGCGCAGTGTTCTTGCCGCAAAGCCTCCAGCCATACAGGGCGCCGTTCTCAGTGTTTGCCGTGGCCGCGATGCATTAAGAAATGCATGCCCACGCAGACCAGCAAGAACAGCAACGGAGAACTGAGCAAAGGATAGAGTGTCTCGCGGTATTCCCAGCCCAGAACAGCGGCGCCCAACGCGATCGCAATGACAACCGGGAGCCAATTACGCTTGGCACCGTTGGCCGTCTGATCTTCGGTTTTGGGCGCTTCGGCCGTTACGTCATAGCTGACCCTTTCGGTCGTCTCCTGTGTGGCGCGGGTTTCGTCGAAATTTGATTGGGTCATAGCTGATTTGCCTCCTTTTCGATGATCCATTGTTTGAGAAAGATGCGCTCATAGACGAAGACCAAGCCGATGCCAGCAACGGCATATACTACGATCATCGGGTCGGAGCGCAGCTTGAGTATTGTGAACGCGGTCAGGACTACGCAGTCCAGCGCCAGGGCGGTTAACAAGACCCATCCACGGGCTTTGATCTGACCGCGCAAGCGTCGCCAGACACCCCAATGCACCGCCATGTCCATCACCAGGTAAAAGAACGCCCCCAACGAGGCGATGCGAGACAGGTCGAACAACACCGCAAGCAGGCCCGCAATCACGACCGTGTAGATCAGCGTGTGAGACTGGATGCTGCCCGTCATGCCGAAATGGCTGTGCGGGATCATTTTCATGTCGGTCAGCATCGCCAGCATCCGGGACACAGCAAAAACGCTGGCGATCAGCCCCGAGGCCGTCGCCACCATCGCCAGCGCCACGGTCAGGTAGAACCCGCCCTGCCCCAGCACCGGCCTGGCAGCCTCGGCCAGGGCATAGTCCTGCGCCGCGCGGATTTGCTCGGGCGGCAGGCTGACACCGACGGCAAGGGCGACCAGCAGGTAGACCACCGCGCAGATCGCGATCGAGATCATGATGGTGCGCCCGACATTGCGGTGCGGGTCGAGGATCTCGGCCCCGCTGTTGGTGATGGTGGTAAAGCCCTTGAAGGCGAGGATCGACAGGGCTACCGAGGCGACGAACCCCAGCGGCGCGGCCGGTTCCGAGCCCTGAACCTGCCAGGTTCCGCCCGCAGCCCAAAGTGCGGCGATGCCGAATATTGCGATCCCGCCGATCTTGAGCGCCGACATGATGATCGACCACAACCCCACGGACCGGTTGCCCGACCGGTTCACCGCATAGGCAAAGACGATCAGCGCAACCGCGACCAAAGGCACCAGCGGTCCGCTCTCGATGTTGAACGGGCGGAGCGCATAGCTCGCGAATGTACGCGCGACGAGGCTTTCGTTGATCACCATCGACAGCGCCATCAGCAGCGAGGCCGCCGCCGCAACCGCCCCGGGCCCGTAGGCCTTGGTCAGGATCATGGCGATGCCGCCCGATGAGGGCCAGGCGTTGGACATGGCGATATAGGTATAAGCGCTGAAACCCGTCACCACGGCCCCGACCACGAAGGACAGCGGAAACCACGGCCCCGCCAGCCCGGCGATCTGTCCGGTCAGTGCAAATATCCCCGCGCCGATCATAACGCCGGTACCCATGGCGACGGCCCCGGTCAGCGAGATTGATCCGGGCTTCAGCGCGCCACTGGCGCCGTGCGTACTATGCTCGTGCGTGCTCAAATCTTCGCCCCCCGCAATCGCAGCGCATTTAACACCACTGAAATCGACGAAGCGCTCATGGCGAAGGCGGCGAACATCGGGCTGATCAGGATGCCGAAAAGCGGGAACAGAAGACCCGCCGCCACCGGAACGCCCGAGGCGTTGTAGATCAGGGCAAAGAATAGATTCTGCCGGATATTGCGCATGGTAGCGCGGGCCAGCCTTCGGGCGCGCACGATGCCATCGAGGCTACCGTTGACCAGCGTGAAGCCTGCACTTTCGATCGCCACGTCGGCGCCGGTGCCCATGGCGATGCCCACATCGGACTGCGCTAACGCGGGTGCGTCGTTCACTCCGTCACCCGCCATGGCGACCTTTGCGCCTTTCTCCTGCAGTTCGCGAATTATGCGGGCCTTGTCCTCAGGTAGAACGTCGGCTCGAATCTCATCGATACCCAGACGTTCGGCCACCGCCTTTGCAGTGCGTTCGTTGTCGCCAGTCGCCATGATAATTCGGAAACCCAACTCGTGCAGTGCTTTCAGTGCTGCAGGCGTGGTTTCCTTGACCGGGTCTGCGACGCTGACCAACCCTGCCACTGAACCATCAAGCATCACGAACATTACCGTTTCGCCGTCATCCCGGCGCGCATCGGCCTTGGCCGTCAGATCGGTCGCCTCGAGTCCGAGATCGGTGACCAGTTTCAGGTTGCCGAGCGCGACGGGGCGGCCATCCACCGTGCCTTTCACGCCTTTACCAGTCACCGCCTCGAAGTCACTGGCGTCGGACAGGGCCACGCCACGTTCCTCGGCACCTGTGACGATTGCCTCAGCTAACGGGTGCTCCGAGCCCTTCTCCAGCGTCGCAGCCAGCCGCAGCACCTCGGCCTCGTCATGGCCGGGTTCAGGTAACACAGCCACCAGCTGCGGCTTGCCCATGGTCAGAGTGCCAGTTTTGTCGACGATCAAGGTATCGACCTTCTCGAACCGTTCCAGAGCTTCGGCGTTTTTGATCAAAACTCCGGCTTGTGCACCTCTCCCCGTGGCCGTCATGATCGACATCGGAGTGGCCAAGCCAAGCGCGCACGGGCAAGCTATGATCAGTACCGACACCGCTGCGATCAAGGCGTAGGAGAGTGCCGGAGCCGGTCCCCAAACCGCCCATGCAATGAAGGCCAATACAGCGATGCCAATGACCGCTGGCACGAACCATCCGGCAACTTTGTCGGCGTATTTCTGGATCGGTGCGCGCGAGCGTTGCGCGTTGGCCACCATTTCGACAATCTGGGACAGCATTGTGTCAGAGCCCACTCGGGTTGCTTCGATCACAAGGCTACCGGTGCCGTTGATTGTGGCCCCTGTGACCGGCTCGCCTTGTACCTTTTCGACCGGAACCGGTTCGCCAGAGATCATGCTTTCGTCAACAGATGAGCGCCCTTCGAGTACAATGCCGTCTACTGGCACCTTGTCGCCGGGGCGTACGCGAAGGCGGTCACCTACCTGTACTTCTTCAAGCGGAATTTCCTCTTCACTGCTGTCAGGGCGGATAATGCGGGCGGTCTTTGCGGCCATGTCCAGCAAAGCGCGGATTGCCTTTCCTGTGCCTTCGCGTGCCCGCAGTTCCATCACCTGCCCGAGCAGAACAAGTGTAACGATAACTGCGGCCGCTTCGAAATAGACCCCAACATGGCCTTCTGAATCTCGAAAACCGTCCGGAAATATGTGGGGCATCAATACGGCGACAACGCTGAACAGCCACGCGGCCGAAACCCCCATGGCAATCAACGAGAACATGTTCAGGTTCATGGTGCGAAACGAATTCCACCCTCGTTCCAGAAATGGCCAACCGCACCAAAGAACAACCGGAGTGCCAAGTATCAGTTCAATCCATAGGGTTGTTCGCTCACCAAAAATCTCTCGCACACCAGACAGCCCAACGTAGGGGCCCATCGTGAAAACCAAAAGTGGAAGCGTCAGAATCGCACCTACCCATAGGCGCCGAGTGAAATCCACCAGTTCCGGGTTCGGCCCCTCGTCCACCATCGCCGCGCTTTCCAGCTCCAACCCCATGCCGCAGAGTGGACAGGACCCGGGATGGGTTTGCCGCACCTGCGGATGCATCGGGCAGGTATATACGGGTCCGTCATAGCCTGTCGGAACGATGTCATATTCACCGTTCTCGTCCGTCGCGCCATGATGCGCGGAATGGTGGTGATGCGCATGCGCATCCACCTCGCCCTCGGGCACAAGGTGCATCCCGCATTTGGGACAGTCGCCGGGCCCAGATTGACGCACGTCAGAATGCATGGGGCAGACGTAAGCGACCTCGGTCGGGCCGTTCGCGTGGATTCTGATGTCGTGGTCTTCTGTCATGTTCTGCTCCCTGGTTTAAGCTTTGGTCGTAGAGCCGTTTAATTACGCAATGCCGGGCACAGTCCTTCAGGGCAGAACAACCATCTGGTGGCCCTCACCCAGTATCGGCATTTCGGTAATAGCCGTCAGGCTGACTTGATCGACGATCCAGACCTTCGGTTCGGTTCGGCTTGATACCATCACTTTGCCTGAGTTCGGTATGGTCGTCAGGTGATAAGGTGCCGGTGACAGGTTGGTCGAGCGCTGTTTGCCCGTAGCAAGATCAATCGACAACAACCGGTCGGTGCCTTTGGCGGCCACGAACAGTACGCCCTCGCGGTCGGACAGGCCGATCCCGTGCAACTCGCCTCCAATGTCATAGGTTTCGGTGACAGAACCGCTGGCAAGATCTACGCGGAAGGCCTTGCCACCATCACTGTCGGCTACGAAGGCGGCGCTGCCGGTGGCGTTAAGTACAAGATGCTCAGGGCCTTCGCCGACGGGCATGTTGCGTACGACGAAGCCTTTGACGACATCCACTTCGCTAAGTGTACCATTGCCGGTATTGGTGACATAGACCCTGTCGCCGTCAGGCGCGAATACCGCATAGTTGGGCATTGGCCCGGTTGCTACGAAACCAAGGAAGCTGAGCTTATCGAGATCGACGATCGAAATACCGTCACCGCCCGGATGGGTCGCCACCGCGAACCGCCCGTCGGGCGACACCGCAGTGTGATGCACCGCACCTGGAACCTCGATCTGGCGGACGACCTCGCGTGTTTCCGCATCAAGGATCGTCAGCAGGCTCCGCCCCTTGTCTTTGGGCAACGCAGTGACATCGCGCTTGGCGTGGTGCGCAGCGTGTTCATCCTTGGACATACCTTCGGGTTTTGGTGGCGTTGTGGCCTCGGTTTCTGCGTAGCTGCCCGCGACCAGGTACTTAAAGCCGGGCGCGCCGGCCAGCCCATGGACCGCCACGAGCCTCGGCAGCCGCTCGACGGTCTTGCCGGTTTCGGAGTCGATCACCAGAACCGAGTCCGCGCTGCCTTCGGGAATGAACACGGTTGCCGCCAGCGTGAGCGAAGGCGCAGTCAAAGCTGCGACGGACAGGCCTGCGGCCAGATTGAACAGGGTCATTTAGGTTTCCTTTCGTCAACTGAAACGCGCGCATTGGCGGGCACGTGCAGAAAAATCCGGTAGATGACGGCCATCAGGAAGGGCGTCAAAAGCAGGGTCAGAGCGATGGCCTTCATGGCTTTGTCCTTTCAATCAGTTGAGTTTTGTGCGAGCCGCAAAGACATTGAACAGTCCGCCGAACAGCAACGCGGCGTACCAGCCGTAGAGAAACGCCCATAACAGTCCCAACAGGAATGAGGGCAGGCTGAGCCAAGTCATTCCGGGCATCAGGCCGATCCAAGCCCGGTACATGGCAAAACTTGGAAAGATCAGGTCAAAGGCCACGCACAGCAGGTAGGTTGCGGCCAGAAACAGGCTGAGCGCCCAGCCAAGGGTTGTCACCGGAACACCGGGATGATGTTCTTGTGTCCCCATCACACAGGGGCCACAGGTCAGGCGCAACAGTGCGAATAGCACCACGCCCGTGACGAAAAAGTACAGAATGGTAAGCATGGTAAGTGTCCTGAACTGAGTTGGGCCGCAATCAACGGCTTGGGCAAGACCCCGGAGCGATTCCGGAGCCATTGCCGGTCACGTTCAGGACAGGTTTGGCGGATGTGGTAGTGGTGCGACCGGCAGGCTTGCGCGTGGCCGGAACCGTTCTGGCGCCACGGGCGTAGCAATACGCATCGAGAGCAATTCAGGTGCCGCCATAACTGCCATCGCATAGCAGCCCGGGTGCACTGAGCAGTCTAATTCTTCTGATGGATGAGACGCGGGATACCCACCGCTGTCATCGATCACAAGCTCGGCCTGGGTGGCGGCCTTCGCGATGTCATGCCCGGCATGGGACGGCACAACAGAGATCAGCATCGAAACCACCAACGCACAGATCAACAGGACCTGCAGCCGGCCCATGGCTCGGGCCGTCCGTGTCGCAGTTGATATCCATTGTGCGCGGATCACTTAGGGTTTCCTCCATTCTCCAACAGTTTAGGGCCGCTTGGACCGGTCGCATTGATCTGGCTCAATTCGTGGTCTGAAGAGCCAACAGGCATCTTGCGTTTCCAAGCCAACCAGATAAGTGGCGCCCCCGTCAACAGCCCAAGCCCGATAACCGCAAGGCTGGTGCCGCCTGTCGCGGTTTCGGTAATCTGGCTGCCCAGATGGGCCAGAACGAAACTGGCCGGCAGGAGTCCAGCCAAGGTGGCCAGTGCGAACCGCCAAAATTGAAGTCGGGTCAGACCGGCGGCATAGCTGACCATGTCGAAAGAAACGAAAGGCATCAGGCGGCTGGTGAACACGGTCAACATCAGGGCATTCTGCGATCCAAGCAACCCCAAGTCCAGCTTGTCGCCGAACCACTGGCGCAGCGCGTCGCGCCCCAACCAACGGGCTATCAGGAACGCCAGCAGCGCCCCCAACTCCGCTCCGATAGCAACCAATGCGGTTCCCAGCCCATGCCCATATGCCACCCCGGCAGCGACAGCGATCGGAGCGCTGGGGATTGGGCTGGCAACCACTGCGGCTGTCATGAAGCCGATGATGACAACGGGTCCGAACGGGCCGGCCCAATCCACCCACGCAGTAATGACTTCGCGCGATAGTCCTGCGTCCAACGCGCCAGACAGCCACAACCAGATGGTGGCGATCAGCAACGCGATCAAAACCGCGATGAAAACCAAACGGCTATTGCTGTGCAGGCCCTCCAGCTTTCGTTCCTCCTATGACATAGCCCTCCACCCCTAAACGGGAGTGACGGATTCCGAGGTCACTTAGCGATGTATTTGATCAGCGCTACGATCGCCAGAACGATCAACACTGCGATCAGCAACATCCAGATCATTCCAAACCCCATTCCAGCGCCATAGCCCATCATCGCTTTGTTCCTCAGTGGTTTGTGCCGAGTGCGATGACCCGGCTACACGGTTGCGTTTCAGTTGTTGGTTTCAGAAGCCTTTGTCACAGGTTTCGAGGCCTTCATGCCGTGTTTCGGCGACATCGTCTTTGCGCCTTTCTCGATTTCCCCTGTGGTCACAACGCCATCGCCATTGGCATCAAGATGCTGAAATCGGTCCACCATGGTTTCGCGGATCATCCCGGAATGCAGCGCTTCGAACTCATCAATCGACAGGTTGCCATCTCCATTGACGTCATGCGCCTGCATCCGGGCCTTCAGACCTTCGGCGATCTCAGATTCGCTCGGGCGACCGTCCTCGTCCATGTCCAGAACCGCCAGCCAGTTGCCGCCCATCATCTGGCCATGCATTTTCACCATCATTTGCATCATGCCTGCGTGATCGCCCATCATGCCGCCGGGCGCACCCTGCATCATGCCGCCCTCATGGCCCTGCATCTGCGCGCTGCTGCCATGCTGACCGGCGGCAAGCGCGGGCAGCGCCATCAAAGTCGCGGCAATGGCTCCAGCGGCCAGCGTGAAGGTACGTTTCATGACTTTCACCTCTCGGGTTTTTGTTTCTACACAAAGCATATGGCCGCCCTCGGTCGCGCCACCACCCCCCTGCTCAACCCGGTTTGTATCGTTGTGTCGCAGCCCGCCCAACTGATACAAAGGGATACAAAAAAGCCGGGATTTGTACCGCGCCGGGGCTTATGATTGCGCCATGACTGAAGCACCACATATCTTGATTGTCGACGACCACCGCGAAATCCGTGATGCTGTCAGCCGCTATCTGGAAAAGAATGGGTTGCGCGCCAGTACCGCGCGCGACGCAACCGAGATGGACGCACGACTGGCGGCCGGTCGGATTGATCTTATCGTACTCGACATCATGATGCCGGGCGAAAACGGATTGTCGGTCTGTCGCCGCCTGTCCGCGGCCGGTGGCCCGCCGATCCTGATGCTGACAGCCCTCAGCGATGACACCGACCGTATCGTGGGTTTAGAGATCGGCGCCGATGACTACCTGCCCAAACCATTCAACCCACGTGAATTGCTGGCCCGGATCAAGGCGATCCTGCGGCGTTCCGAAACCACCGTCCCCCCGGCTGGCGATCTGAGCGGCAAACGGATCGCCTTTGGAAGCTGGGTTCTGGATGCCGACAGTCGCACCTTGATATCCGCCGAAGGGGCCGAAGAAAGTCTGACCACCGCCGATGTCCGGCTGCTGGCCGTATTCCTGCAGCGGCCCCGCAAACTCCTGTCGCGAGACGAACTGCTGGATTTGACCGCCGGCCGCAGCCCGCACTTGTTCGACCGTACGATCGACAACCAGGTCAGCCGCTTGCGTCGCAAGATCGAAGCTGACCCAACGCGGCCGAAGCTCATCACCACGATAAGAGGTGGCGGTTATTGCCTGTCGACCGACGTGAGCGAGCTTACGGGATGAAAGCCTTTGCCCAAAGTCTGCGCGGTCAGCTTATCCTTTTGATCATCGCCGCGCTGGCTGCCGCGCAACTGGTCAGCCTGTGGCTGTTCGTCGACGAACGCTCAATGGCAGTGCACATGGCCCTTGGCCTGGAAACCGCCGGACGCGCCGCAAACATCGCGCGGCTGATTGAAGAAGCTCCACCCGAGATGCACGACGCGATCCTGCGGGCGGCAAGTTCTCCACTGGTGCGTTTCAGCCTTACAGATACGCCCGCAGTCGATCACACCGGACATAGCGCTGGTGGGACGGTCGAAAACACAATCCGCAGAATTCTGCCAGGCTATGAAAACCGTCCCATCCGGGTAGAGTTGCATGAGTTCTCTCCCGATATGCTGCCGGTTGAAGGTGTTCCGTCTACAATGGCTGAAATGCACATGGCAATGATGCGTGATCACGTTTCCGCAATTGAAATGCAGCTGTCGATCGCTCTGACGACCGATCAATGGCTCAACGTGGATACCCGGTTCCATAACCCTCCTCTGCAATGGCCTTTGCAGTCCTTCGTCAGCTTCGGTTTCACTGCAACTTTAATTCTTGGAGCAGCCATTTGGTTTCTACTGACACGGCTGACCGGCCCGTTGCGCCGCCTGTCACTGGCTGCAGACCAGTTTGGTCGCGGTGAAGACGTCCAGGAACTGACGGTTTCTGGTCCGACCGAGGTGCGAGATTTGACGCAGGCGTTCAACCATATGCGTGATAGGCTGACTCGCTATGTTGCCGATCGGACCAGACTATTGGGGGCGCTGGGTCACGATTTGCGGTCGCCACTGACGGGATTGCGGGTTCGCGCCGAACTGGTGGAGGAAGAGGAGACCCGTGACCATCTGATCGAGACCATCGAGGAAATGCAGGAGATGGTGGACTCCACCCTGTCATTTGCCAAGGGCGTGGCCACGCGCGAACCTTCCAGTACCGTCCCAATTGGTGAATTCGTAACCAAAACGACCGAAGACATTGTGCAAGCCGGTGACACGGTTGAAGTATCGGTCGCAGACAATCCGGCCGTCACGCTTCGGCCGATGCTGATGAAGCGAGCTCTACGCAATATCATTGAAAACGCCTGCCGGTATGGTGCCCGGGCCAACGTCTCGGTCATGCAAGAGGGGAATGAGGCAAAAATATTGATCCAGGATCAGGGGCCCGGCATCCCCGAGCATATGCTCGATGCGGTATTCGACCCATTCGTGCGGCTTGAAACATCCCGCTCGCGAGAGACTGGCGGAACCGGCTTGGGGCTGTCGATCGCACGTACGATCATCCAGTCGCACGGTGGCACGATAGAATTGCTAAACGGGGAAACTGGCGGCTTGTGCGCTAAGGTGGTTCTGCCAGTTTTTGAGGGCCAAACGTAACTTGTGAACACAATCGGCACGTTCTGAAAGCTTATTGGAAGCGCACCGCTTTGGGCCAGTATCAGGTGTGGGCTCAAACGCAGCGGCGGAGAACACTGAACTGGAAAGACTGACTTTCCCCCCAAGGGGTTTGGTGCAGGTGATGGCGATGCGCGACGAGTTCAAAGTGGTCTTCGAAAAGCACGGCGATATCGCTCGGACTATAGCGGGCGACCGGGAGACCACTGCAAGTCTCCGGCCCATCAAGTGCAAACGTAGCAATGATCACATGGCCGCCAATTTTTACCCCTCTCTTCACGCTTTCCAGATAGGCCGCGCGTTGCGACGTATCCACGAGAAAGTGAAAAACCGCCCTATCATGCCAGACGTCATATCTGCGATCGGGGACCCAGGAAGTTATATCTGCGGAAATCCAAGTGACTGTTTCAGCGGCGCGCCCCAACCTTTCCCGGGCCGTGTCCAACGCGACCTGCGATAGATCGAGAACTGTCACGTCATGGAGCCCCTTCGCAAGCAACGCTCCAGCAAGACGAGATGTACCTCCACCAATGTCGATGACGGATGAAGGCTTAGACACTCTGATCAACTCGATGAGTTCAAGCGATATCTCTGGATCATCCTCGTGCCAACTCAATTGGGTGTCAAACTTCTCGCCATAGACATCGTCCCAGTGCTCTCTTGTGTTAGCCGTCATGTCGTATCGTTTTCCCAAGTCATCGCCCTGGAGATATCCTCATTTTGACCGCTCCGCGCTGCGTTTTCGACTGGAGCAAAAACCAACAAGGCAACGCTTCAGACAATTCGATGCTGGTTCGTTGAATGGCCGCATGAAGTCAGCTCGGCGACATTGTAGTACACACATTCCAATAGTGAAATGTTTTAGGTGGGATTTGCTTGTCGGTCAGATTTCCACTGGGCTGCGCAAGTAGCTCCAGAATTTTGCGCAGTTTAACTGCAGTGGCGCGGGCCGGAGACACCGAAGCGTTGGCAGTTTGTGTACTGCTTGCCTGGATTGCTCTGTTCAATCAGTATAGCCGGAAGATTTTCTGAGCTTTGGGGCTTCAATCAGTCAACGAATTGATTAAAGCGCCTTTAACCGACAATGGACTGATAACTTTTGAGCAGAGCCACAGATCGTTGAAATACGATTTGGTTCTTGAGTGGCTCCTACTCCATTTCTCTTAGTTCATAGAATTTCCTACAGTCCTTGAAACGGCGAACAATCACATCATTGGTGAATAGCTGCCGCATCAACAGACTCAGTTTTTCATGATCGCGCCGATCGCATACATACCACCATCGCTTTTGACCAACATCAGTGTGACTTCGTCACCGGCGCTAATCTCACCCATCATCTGGGCATTTTCAAGAAGCTGCAAATCCATCGTCATCGCGGGCCACCCGATCTCGGGGATCGGATCATGGCTGACGTTAGCGGTTTCGTCGCCAATTGAGTTCACCAAAGCTTTTGCGTGAACCGCCCCTTCCATCTGTTCGGAAGACATGGACATGTTGGAATGGTCCATGCCCTGGTTCGTTTGCGCGATGCTGGTTGTCGTAGACACGGCCAAAAGGGCCACAATAGCAGTCAAAGTTTTCATCAGATGCTCCTGTTTCAAGGTTGTGGGTATCATTCTGCCGGAAGCGCAGGGGGCACTTCCTGGATCGTGTGGGAGATCTCTCGGTTCACGCGATTGAGCGCGAGCCGTTTCCAAATCACGAATATTGCGGGAATGACGAAAAGCGTAAGAAGGGTCGCTGTCACCATGCCCCCAATCATCGGCGCAGCGATCCGCTGCATGATTTCAGAGCCTGTACCGGTGCCGTACATGATGGGTATCAGTGCTGCAAAGATCGTGGCTACAGTCATTACCTTCGGCCGAACCCGAAGAACGGCGCCTTCGAACACCGCGTCTTCGATATCGTCACGTGTCAGCTTTCGCTGTTCCGATTGCGCCAGCCCACGACGTTTCTCCCAAGCAAGATTGAGGTACAGCAACATGACAATCGCTGTTTCCACGGCAACTCCCGCCAGCGCGATGAAGCCCACGAGCACAGCAATTGAGATATCGAAGTTAAGATACCATAAGAACCAAACCCCACCTGCCAATGCGACCGGAAGCGCCGCAAGAATTATCCCGACCTCAATCACCCGATTGAACGCCAAGAAAAGCATGAGCGTGATGATTAGCAGGGTTGCAGGAGCAACGATCGTCAGCCTGTCCTGCATTCTCTCAATGTACTCATACTGCCCCGACCAGGTCAGCGAATAACCCGGAGGCAGGTTGACCTTTTCTGCAACCACCTCTTGTGCTTCGGCCACATAGCCGCCCAGGTCGCGCCCTGCGATGTCGATGAACACGAACCCAGTTCGTCGAGCGTTCTCTGATCGTATCATTCCCGGCCCGTCAACTATTCGAATATCGGCGAGAGCGGACAGTGGCACATGAGCACCCGACGGCGTGACGACAGGAAGATTTTCGAGCCGTTCCGGGCTGTCTCGCCATGCCTGAGGGTACCGAAGGTTTATAGGAAACCTCTCCAGCCCCTCCACAGATTCCGACACTTGCATACCGCCAATTGCGGTCTGCACTACGTCCTGAACTTCTCGAACACTCATCATGTATCGGGAGGCGGCATCACGCTTGACGTCGATTTCGATGAAACGCCCGCCAACAGGTCGCTCTGCGTAGGCGGAAGCCGTCCCTTCAATATCAGCGACCGCACGTTCTACTTCGATCCCTATATCTGTAATGACCTCCAAGTCGGTGCCGGATATTTTGACACCGACAGGTGTACGGATACCGGTTGCAAGCATATCGATGCGGTTCTTGATAGGTTGGATCCAAACATTTGTGACGCCCGGAACCTGAACAATTCGATCGAGCTCATTCCGGATTTTCTCCATTGTCATGCCGGGTCGCCATTCTTTTTTCGGCTTGAGTTGGATAGTGGTCTCCACCATCGTTAGAGGTGCTGGATCGGTTGCAGTCTCCGCACGCCCAACTTTACCGTGAACAGTTTCGACTTCAGGCACGGTCGCGATCAGACGGTTGGTCTGCTGCAGTACCTCACGGGCTTTTCCCGTCGAGATCCCGGGGTAGAAGCTCGGCATGTAGAGAAAATCACCTTCGTTCAACTCGGGCATGAATTCAGAGCCAATTCTCTGGTACGGGTACCACATGGACGTCACCAGAACGCCGGCCAACAGTGTTGTTGCCCATGGCCAGGCAATTGCCGCGTCCAGAAATGGGCGGTACACGAACACGACCAAGCGATTTAGCGGATTTTTTCGCTCCGGTAGAATACGCCCCCTTACAAAGTAACCCATCAAGACCGGAACCAGCGTTATCGAAAGGATGGCGGCTGCAGCCATGGCGTAGGTTTTGGTATAAGCGAGTGGCGAGAAGAGCCTACCTTCCTGATTTTCCAGAACGAAGACAGGCAGAAAACTAACCGTGATGATCGCCAGAGAATAAAAAAGTGCTGGTCCCACCTCAGACGCGCACTCTTGCACAATCCGCCATCTGTTCTCTGCTGTGAGCTTTTCTTTTTCCAACCGCCTGTGCATCGCCTCGATCATCACAATCGATGCGTCGACCATCGCACCAATAGCGATGGCTATGCCGCCGAGCGACATGATGTTTGCGTTTACTCCTTGCGCCTTCATCAGAATAAATGCGGCAAAGATTCCCAGAGGGAGCGACAGAAGAATTACGAGGGATGACCGCAGATGAAGTAGAAAAGCCGCGCACACAAGAACAACGACGATGAATTCCTGCGTCAATTTCTTCTGGAGGTTATCGATAGCGCGCTCAATCACACCAGATCGGTCGTAGGTCGTTATGATTTCGACCCCTTCCGGCAGGTTTGAACGCAACTCTTCTATGCGCGCTTCCACCGCTTTGATCGTCGCTAATGCGTTCCCACCCCATCGCAGGATGACCACTCCGCCAACCGCGTCTCCTTGCCCGTCGAGCTCCCCGACACCACGGCGCATTTCAGGCCCCAGGCGGATTTCAGCGACGTCTCCAAGCGTCAGAGCGGCGCCGCGCTCGTTGACCATCAATGGCGCGCTTGCAAGGTCTGACAATTCATCGATGTAGCCCGATGACCTGACCATGAATTCGGCTTCACCCATCTCAATGACGCTGCCGCCCGTCTCGCGGTTGGCCGCCTGAATAGCCGTCCTCAATTGTGCAAGTGTTATGTCATAGGCACGTAGTTTGTTTGGGTCGACGACGACCTGGTACTGTTTGACCATTCCGCCGATGGTGGCGACTTCTGAGACGCCTTCCACGGCTTGTAATTCGTATTTCAGAAACCAATCCTGCAGAGTCCTGAGCTGAGCCAGATCATGATTTCCGGTTCTGTCAACCAGCGCATACTGATAAATCCACCCGACCCCAGTCGCATCTGGGCCAAGTTGTGGTGACACGCCTTCAGGCAAGCTGCCGGTAATCTGGCCCAAATATTCGAGCACACGCGACCGAGCCCAGTAGAGGTCCGTCCCGTCCTCAAAGACGACATATACAAAGCTGTCTCCAAAGAACGAGAACCCGCGAACGTCTTTTGCACCGGGTACGGCCAATAGGGCTGTCGCAAGTGGATATGTGATTTGGTTTTCGACAACTTGAGGTGCTTGCCCGGGATATGGCGTGCGAACAATTACCTGGACATCCGAAAGATCCGGGATTGCATCAACCGGCGTCTCACGAATGGCCCAAATACCCGCAACTCCTATCATGAATGCGAGGGCCAAGATGACGAACCTGTTGGCAAGAGAAGAACGAATGATGGCCGTGATCACTGCGTAACACTCCCATCAAGCGCGACCTCTAACAGCGTCATCGAAAAGTCGGGATTGCGGCGAAGGATCAAAGAAACATCAATCCCTACAGGCAAGTTAGAAACCTCAATCCCCTCCGCAACCGGGAAATCCATGGTCATGCCCGGCATGCCGATCTCAGTCATCGGACCGTGTGTTACATTCGCGGTCCGCGCGTTTGCGTCGATACTGTTAATCCGGCCAGAAACCTGAAGCGGCGGCGCAATAGGCGTTGCCTCGGCCAATACCATTGTCATGCCATCTGCACGCGCGAAAGTCAGAGTCATTTCAGAACCGACTTCGAGCATGTTAGGGTCCAATGACGGCTCTAATGGGAAATCCATGGTCATCCCCGGCATACCAATCTCAGTCATCGGCCCGTGAGTGATGCTTGCAGTTCCCGCCTCAGCATTAACGAGGTTGATCGTGCCGGTGACCACAATCGGTGGAGCAGAAGGCGTCTTGGTTTCTTCAGGTTCAACAGAATCCGTTGGCGTGGAGCCCTCTTCGCGAATTGCCACAATCGAGAACATCCCCCCTTCTCCCTCAGCCAGATCAAACTCAATTGGCATGCCGATAGGCACGGTAGTGAGATCTACTCCGACAACCGACAAATCCATTGTCATGGCCGGCCAACCGAGCTCGGGGATTGGTCCGTGCTCAAGCGTCAATTTGCCATCGGAAGTGACGGCGCGCGCAACACCAGCTCCAGTTCCGGCAATACCGTCGTCCGGCGCAAGCTCCATCAGGCTCAGAAGCCCATCCGCACCCCGCGCGATCACGAAAGCAACCGCGTCGCCAGCATTCAAACGGTCGAGCGAAACACCAGACCTAACCGGAAACTGCGAAGTCATTGCGGGCCAATCGAGGCTTTCGAGAACATCGTGACGAACAGTTGCCATACGATTTTCGGCATCGAGTGAAACCAGGGTGCCTGCCCCGCGTGCTGGTTCGGTATCCGTTGGTGCCATTCGGGTGAAACCGGCGCTCAAAGCACTTTCACTGTCGATTAGAAACTGTGCGGATGCGACAACTTCCTCACCGGGTTCAAGCCCTTGCAGAACTTCTGTTCGACCCCCCTCGCCGAAACTGTCTCGAAGACCTGTGGTCACCAGTCTCGGGCGAAAAGTACCATCGCCTGTTTTCAAGATGACGCGTTCCGCCGAACCAGTACGAATTAGCGCCTCTGATGGAACAGTGAGAACATTCCGGCTTTCATCCGGTATAAGGCTAACGCTGCCAAACATGCCCGGCCGAAGAACGCCGTCGGTGTTATCGAAACTCAGTCTGACGGGAAGAGTTCGGGTTTGCGGATCAAGCTCAGGGTAAACATAGTCGATTTCGCCTTCGAAGGTGCGACCGGGTAGGTGCTCGAACCTTGCTATTGCGCGCATGTCCTCCGACAAACGTGCAATATCTCGTTCGAAAACATCGACGATCAACCATACTTCAGAAAGATCGGTGACCGAAAACGCAAGCGTGCCTGGCTGCAGGTACATTCCATCAGCGGCATTCAGCGCTATGACAACACCGTTTTGAGGCGCCTCAATTTGCACATTTCGAACCAACTCACCGCCCGCCTCGATCTCTGCAACCTGACGTGCGGACATACCGTGGCTGATCAACTTATTGCGCGCCGCGTCCAAAATCCGCGGGTCACCGGCTTCAACTGCGCGTACAAGATCGCCGGTCGCAGCTGCGATCAATGGTGAAAAGAGTTCAAATAAAACTTGCCCCTTCTCAACCCGATCACCGACCGCGCGAACTTTCAGTTGCTCAATCCAACCTTCAACACGCGTATGAACGTGATTGGTCAGGTGTTCGTCAAAGCCGACGAAACCCACCGTCTCGATGCGAGGTTCGATATCAGTCATGCGTGCAACCGCAGTCCGCACACCAATTGCGTTGATTTCCGCAGCGCTTAGGGTGACTTCTTCAGGGTCGCCGGTAGGTTCCTGCCCAGAATAAACCGGGATCAAATCCATACCCATCGGCGATTTTCCAGGTCCAGGCTGCCGAAAATTCGGATCCATCGGTGCTACCCAATAAAGGACCTCTGGTTCGTTCGACTGGCCCTGATCAATTGGATTCAGGTACAGTCTTTCAAGAATGACACCTCCACCCAGGCCAAACGCCAAGGCAAGTACTGATAGTGCCGCATATCTTCCACGCATAATAATCTCCCGACGGTCGCATTGAATGCTGGAACCGAAACAACATGAATGCCCGCGCTTGCGGGCCTGAGGATGTCAGGAGATTTGAGGAGGACGATCGGGAGTCAGAGGTCCCTGAGACAGATGGGTTTCCGAATCCATGTTTCGGTTTTGCTGCCCGAAAGCTGTAGCCAACACAGCAACACTCACTTGGGTAGGATATTCACCAACGCAGCAGATGCCGGAATGACATTCTCCGCTGTGATTTACGTGGCTATCAGTGTGGATTTGGCCAGTCGTCGGATGCAAACCGCTATGGTCGTGTTTGAAGTCTGATGACTTTGCAGCCATTGAAACGCCGTGAGGCTCAGAGGTGCTACTGTTTTTGACGTCACTGCTCGCGACCACAACAGTGCCGACGAAGGTCATCGCCAAGCAGACGCATGTCAGAAACGTCATTCGCAACACTGAGAAGAACTTCCACTCCATCCCGTGCAGTTAGGACGAACGTAACGTGTGTTCAAGCCAGTCGGAGAAAAAAACAGGTGAGTTGGTGCGCTGCATCGAAATGAAGCTGATTCCCGCGAATACACGTAACAAACTGCCAAAATCGGAGGCAGTTCATACGATGAGCGCATCTAAGTTTGGCCGAGGTTCTTCAGGATCGGGCAGTCAGGGCGGTGGTCGCCAGCACATTCGTCGATCAGATGAGACAGTGTAGCATGCATGGCCTTCAGGTCCGCGATCTTGGCATCTATCTCTTTTAGGTTCTGTTTGGCGATATCCTTCACGTCCGCGCTTGCGCGTTCTTTGTCCTCGTACAACGCCAGTAGTGAACGGCAATCCTCAATGGTAAAGCCCAAGGAACGGGCCCGCCCGATGAAGGCCAGTTTGTGCAGTTCCTTTTCGTCGAAATGTCGATACCCGTTCAGACTGCGCCTGGGTTTGATGAATCCGATATCCTCGTAATAGCGGATGGTTTTGGCAGGCAGACCCGAACGTTCTGCTACATCTCCGATATTCACAGCGGTTCTCCTTTTCTATTCAGCAGGCGCTGATCGCAGCGCCTGCTCTTCATTCTGCGAGATCTGTTCTCGCCCAACTTTGATCGGCTTAACCCAGCGCAACCGCAGCGCGTTGGTCAGGACAAATACACTGGACAGCGCCATGGCACCTGCAGCCAGAACCGGCGACAGCAACGGGCCGCCAAACGGATAGAGCACCCCCGCTGCAACCGGTATGAGCAGCGTGTTGTAGCTGAAAGCCCAGAACAGGTTTTGTCGGATGTTACGCATGGTGCGCTGACTAATATCGAAGGCGTTGACCACGCCTGTCAGGTCGCCTGACATCAGAACGACGTCGGCCGCCTCGATGGCGATGTCAGTGCCTGTCCCGATCGCAATTCCTACGTCAGCCGCCGCCAGAGCGGGGGCATCATTGATGCCATCACCCACAAAGGCCAGTTTTCCGCCATTTGAGCGCAGATCTTGCAACGCGGATACTTTACCTTCGGGCAGAACCTCGGCCACGACATGATCGATGCCAAGCTGCGCCGCGATGGATTTGGCTGTAGCGGTATTGTCGCCGGTAATCATCGCTACTTTCAGCCCCAGTCCGTGCAAAGCTTCAATTGCGTCTGGCGTTGTGGTCTTGATTGGGTCCGCCACGGCGATGACGGCTGCGATAACTCCGTCTACGGAGGCATAAAGTGGAGTCTTTCCGTTGATTGCGAGTTCAGCGCCCCGATCAGACAACGCGCCCATTTCAACCCCTTCGCGACTCATCAGGCGGTCGGCCCCGATCAAGATTGTATGGCCTTCGACCGAGGCGCTTACCCCGTAACCGGTGATCGACGTGAAGTCTTCTGGCTTCGAAAGCTCCAGACCACGGGTTTCAGCCGCGCGCACGATGGCCGTGGCGATCGGATGTTCGGATGTGACCTCAACGGCAGCAACAAGGCGCAGAACCTCATCCTCGGCCAATCCTTCGGCCACAATAAGGTCGGTCAGCTCCGGGCGCCCTTCGGTCAAGGTCCCTGTCTTGTCTACCGCAACAACAGTGGTTTCCTGCAGCATTTGCAAGGCGTCGCCCTTTCGGAAAAGGACACCCATCTCGGCCGCACGGCCGGTGCCGACCATGATTGAGGTGGGTGTGGCCAACCCCATGGCGCAGGGGCAAGCAATGATCAGTACCGCAACCCCGGCTACCAACGCCAGGCTGAGCGCGGGATCGGGTCCGAACAACATCCAAACCAGCACAGTCACAACGGCCACAGCGATCACTACCGGCACGAACCACAGCGTGATGCGATCGACCAGGCCTTGAATCGGAAGCTTGGCCCCCTGGGCTTGTTCGACCATTTGAATGATCTGGGCCAACATAGTGTCTGCGCCGACCTTTTCAGCCCGGTACGTCAATGCGCCCGCGCCATTGACTGTTCCGCCGACCACAGTTGCGCCCTCGGTCTTTTCGGCAGGAACCGGCTCGCCGGTGATCATGCTTTCATCGACATATGACGCGCCGGTCACTACGGCACCATCCACCGCGATTTTTTCGCCCGGTCGAACGTGCACAATATCCCCTACAACGATCTGCTCGATCGGTAGCTCGACAACCGATCCGTCGCGCTCAACTCGCGCTGTTTTTGCCTGCAGACCGACCAATTTTCGGATCGCTTCACCAGTTCGCCCCTTGGCGCGCGCCTCGAGGAACCGCCCCAGCAATATGAGAACCACGATCACCGCTGCGGCCTCGTAGTAGACGTTTGCGGTGCCGGCGGGAAGAACACCCGGCGCAAAGGTGGAAACAAGCGAGAACCCATAGGCCGCCGAAGTGCCCAGGGACACCAGAGAGTTCATGTCCGGCGCGCCTTTGAACAAGGAAGGGAAGCCCTTGGTGTAGAACTGCAAACCTGGCCCAAAAAGAACGATCGTGGTCAGAAGGAATTGCAGGTAATAGCTGTTCTGGATGCCGATCGTGCTCGCTATCAGGTGGTGCATGCCCGGAATAACATGCGAGCCCATTTCAAGGACGAATACCGGCAAAGCGAGCAAAGCGGCAAAGCTTGTTCGCCGCGCCAAATGGTGGATCTCTGCCGCTTTGCGGTCTTGTGGTTCGGTCTGCGTCGCGGATCGCAAGCTCGCCGGATAGCCAGCAGATGCTGCAAGCGCCGCGATAGCTTCAGGCGTGGTGACACCCTCAGCATAACGTACAGTTGCACTTTCGGTGGCCAGATTGACCGACGCGGACAAGACGCCATCATCTGCTTGCAATGCCCGCTCAACGCGCCCCACGCACGATGCGCAGGACATGTTCTGAATATCCAGCGTTACCTCTTCCGTCCGTGCCGGATATCCGGCGCTGTTTAACGCATCAGCAATGGCCGCTTTATCGGCTGGATCGCGGAAATCGACCTGAACGCTTTCGCTGGCGAGATTAACCGAAGCGGCATCTACCCCTGGCACATCTTTCAACGCGCGCTCGACGCGCCCTACGCAAGAAGCGCAGCTCATACCCTGAACTTGAAATCGTGCATGTGAAATTTCAGTCATATTGTCACCACAAATGTTCTGCTGACGGGCAACATAAGGGTTCCAGCAAGTGGAAGGTCAAGTGATGGGGTTGACTTTCTTTTCCACTAATTTTGGCGATCCAATTTTCACGACTTGACCTTCCTGTGCTGGAATACTTTAGCCGGGACAACGGAAAACAGGAGCAAACATCCATGACGACCCTAAATATCCCGGATATGAGCTGCGGGCACTGCAAGTCAGCAATCGAAAAAGCCGTTGCCACGGTGGATTCCTCCGCACAGTTGGACTTTGACATGGAAAACCGCAGGGTACGTGTCTTAAGCGCCAATCCACTTGATCAAATCCTTGCTGCTCTGAAGTCCGAGGGATACGAAGCCACGGTCGCATGAGACACTTAGGGGCGCATTCTGTCGCCGCCTTGGTTTTATCTTGCGTCTCTGACTGCCTCGATTAGCCGGGTCATTTCATCTTCGGCGATCAGCCCCGGGGCAAGAGCATCTCCAATCACAAACGAGGGGGTGCCACTGAAGCCAAGCTGTCGGGCCAATTCCATGGACACCTGAATATGTGCGTCGACTTCCGGCGCCTCCATATCTGCGCGCAATTGATCCTCGTCCAGGCCGAGTTCACGGACAACTTTCAGTACACTGGCCTCAGTGGCACGACCGTTCAGAGCCATAAGCGCCCAATGAAATTCTTCATATTTTCCCTGATTACGTGAGGCAAGCGCGGCGCGTGCCGCGAAGTCGGAACCTTCTCCGAGTATGGGCCATTCTCGATAGACAACTCGTACATCGGAATCGCCTGCGATTACGTTTTTCACGACCGGGGCAGCGCGTTTGCAATATGGGCAGTTGTAGTCAAAAAACTCGACCACGGTTACATCGCCTTCCGGGTTTCCGATGACAGGCGCATTCGGATCCTGTTCCAGCAATTCACGCTGATTTTCCAAGACGCTTCCAATTGCTTCGGCTTTTGCCTGATCCTCGCGCTGTTGAAGCAGTTGAATCGCCTGCATGATGATCTCAGGGTTTTCCAAAATGGCTTCGAGAGCCAGCCGTTTTACATCGGAGTCAGACAGCTCGTCGGCGCGTGCCATAGGAATGCCAATCGACATGGCGATAGCGACTAAGCCTGCAAGTATTCGTTTCACATCAGTTTCCTTCCGTTTGTTCTGCTTCGGTGCGTTGCTCTTGCAGCTTGCGTTCCCGATCCGGCCAACTCTCCTTGATGAAGGCGAGGATGTCCCAGATATCCTGATCCGACAGAGTGTCCCCGAAGCCTGGCATGCCGCTTTTGACGTCAGCGACACCCATCTGTTTCAAAGTTTGGTCCCCGCCAAACTTTGTATAGTCGAACAACAGCTTGTCGCCGTGATGCCAGGTGTGCCCGGTTCGGTCATGCGGGGGCGCCCGCAAGACGCCATCCGGATCAGGTGTTTGCCAATCCGGCTGACCCTCCAAATCTGCCCCGTGGCATGACGCGCAGTTTTCGGCGTACAAAACTGCACCACGTGCCGAATCCGCCGATGAACTGTTCTGCGCACGCCCACCCAGGCCCCAGCCAGCGACCGCGACAATGATCACCACAGCAGCCAGTGACACCCATTTCGCCGCGCTCTTGTTCATCACGCCACGCTCAGCCAGGTCTTCATACCAGCGGCCTGATGCGACAGCATGTGGCAATGAAACAGCCAGTCCCCCGGGTTATCCGCAACGAACGCAATCTCCCGCGTTTCTATCCGGTCAACCAGGATTGTGTCCCGCAGCGGCCCCAGGCTGCCGTTCGGCAGAACTTCCTGAAAGTGCGTCCCGTGCAAGTGCATAGCGTGCGGAAAGACGGTGTCGTTCTGCATCTGAATCCGGACTATGTCGCCACGCGAAACGGCAGCAAGTGGGTTTTCAGGTAACCCGGCGACACCGTTGAATGTCCAGATCTGCCCTTCCTGGACCAATTCATTGGTGCTCATGACCCGGCCGTTAAAAGTGCCTTGACGCAGTCCGCCCATCGCCCCGCCTTCCATCACCAATGGAACTGTCAAAGCGTCAGAAACATCTTCGAGAAAAGAAGCAGGGTTGGGTGGCAGGGCTGCGATCACACCGCGGTTAGCAGATGTGCCGCTTCCCGAAACCGGAATCTCAGCGATGACAAACGATTCATCGCGTTCGTGAAGAGTTATTTGAACGGCTTCGTTCGATTCCGCTGTGACATCAACAATTAAGTCTGCTCGCTGTGCAGGCCCGAAAACAAGGGTTTCAAAATTCTCTGGCTGCCTTACGGGCATGCCATCATAAGCGACCAGCTTCCCGTTTGCGCCACCTACTGAGACATACATGATCCGATCAGTTGCCACGTTGACCATTCGAATACGCAAACGTTGGTTCGTCAAAACTTCTGTCATGGGCGATATGTGCGCGTGAACGTAATTTCCCATTCGGCCTGCATGCGTCCAGTCATGCATCGCGCCAAAATCATTGACGATTTGGGCGTCCTGACCCAACCTCCAGTCATCCAGCAGGATCGCAATGTCATGATCCGTGTCCGGCGGGTCCGTTTCTTCGACGATGAACGCGCCGTAAAGGCCTCTGGCCACTTGTTCCGTCGACTGGTTATGAGAGTGGTACCAGAAGGTTCCCGCATCCTTCAGAGGCAATTCATACTGGAACTCGCCGCCTGTTTGTACGGCCTCCTGTGTAAGACCCGGCACCCCGTCCATGTTGTTCGGAACCCGCAGTCCATGCCAATGGATTGCCGTAGGCTGAGGCAGTGAGTTCAGAAGCGTCCGGCGAACCGTTTCACCCTGCCGGGCACGAATTTCGGGGCCCGGAACACCGCCATCATATCCCCATATCTCGGTTTCAGGATAGCTGTCGGGCGCAACACGCACCAATCCTGAACGCGCCTCGATTATTCGGGGGGCGGTAGCCGCCCTCCCGATAGTCGGCACTGCGATTAGTGCCGATGTGCCTGCAACGAATTGCCTGCGATTGAGCTTCATGAGGACTTCCCTCCAAAGAAAATTTGATCTCTCACTCGATTACCCCCCGTCGTGCACATCCAGCAGATAGGTCGCCATCGCCTTCCGGTCATCGTCTGTCAGAAAGCTGGTGCCATAGTTTACGACCTCTCCCATGGCGCCGCCGAATACATCGCCATCAGGCATGACACCGGTGCGCAACGCGTAGGCCAAATCATCTACCGTCCAACCACGCTTTTGCAGTGTCTCAAATTCGATGGCCGGTGCCTTGTCACCGCCCGGCAGGGAGTCACTTCCTTTGAAGTGTTCCGTGTCCGAATTTCTTGCGCCAGCCAGGTTCCTCCCGGTGTGGCAGGCCGCACAATGCGTGGCGCCTTCGACCAGTAGCCGGCCCCGATTCCACACTTCGTCATTGCCCGGCACGGGATCAGTGCGGGGTGGTTCCAGAAAAGCCGCGCGCCACAGCTTCAGGCCCCATCTCTGATTGAAGGGGAACGCCATTTCCTGCTCTTTCGACGGTTCCGGTACCGGTGGAACCGTTTGCCAGGCTGCCCAGAGATCCGCGATGTCCTGATCTGTGAAGTTGGCATAGAACGGATAAGGAAAGGCTGGGTAATAGGGTTCGCCGTCAGGCGACACGCCCTGACGCACCGCGCGGGCAAATTCCTCGACCGTCCAATCACCGATACCGTGGTCAGGATCGGTGGTCAGATTCGGTGAATAGAGCGTGCCGAACGGGGTATCCAACTCCACCCCACCGGCCAAGGGCGCACCCCCTTTAGCAAAATCTGTGTGGCAAGCGATACAGCCACTTGCCCTTGCCAGATAAGCCCCGCGGTTAACGTCACCCTGAATGTCGAGAGCTTGTAAGGGCTGGCCAATTGGCCAAGCCATCACGGCAACAAGTCCCGCTGACGCCGTTACGGCGGCAGCAAGGCCCAATCGGAATATCGGTCTCATGACGCATTCCTATTCCGACCGAAACTGCGTGTGACATGCCGAGCATGTCTGGCTCAGCATCATGAACACACCATCTGCCGGCATTTCAGAAAGTTGTGCCTGGTTTGGACTGCCGCCCATCATTCCGGCACCCATCATGGATGCGCCGCCCATCATGCCCGAACCATGGCCCGACCCGGACATCATCAACCCGTTGTCCGCCGCAAGCACAAGGCCTTCAGAGTAGGTTTCCAACTGCCTGGCTAACTCTGCAAATGAACCCCAATCCTGCCAGATCTCCGATTTGGCCTCCGAGGGTTTGCCATCAGATCCCTCTGGAAACAGCTTTGTCATGCTCTCGCCAGCGTGACGCCCGATTTTCTTGGCCTCGCTTCGTACCGTTTGCGCATTGTAGGGCGTTTTCCCCTGCATCATCGGCGTAAGGATCTTCATGCTGTCCTTCATCGCGGACATACCATCCATGCGTTCTTTGACGATGCCGGTTGCGCCACCATGCGCCAGGGCGGCGGCTGCGAACAGAGAAACCAGGGCAACGCCTGTGGTCAATTTTAGAATGTTCATTGTTTTGTCCTTGTCGTCTGCTTCGACGCGCCCAAGTTGAGCGCAATTCGACTGGTCAGATCAGGACACGCGGCGGTGGTGGTTCAAACGCCGCGATACCGAGAACACGGTATTGGGCTCGAGGGATCGAGTATCTTTGTTCAGTATCTTGAGGGCCAGGCGGTGTTGGACCCATCGAAAATAGACCAACAGCGTTGCAAATCGTTCCGCCGTGACAATGTCCAGGATGACCCTGCTTGACATGCTCAACGTCCGCAGAGACCGTTTGTTCAATCACGTGCTGTGAACCACTGCCATGTGCATGAGCAGAATCGGCCGTCCCAAGCAGCCCGCCAAAGGCCAGCACCATTGACAGGATGATGTAACGAATTGCACTACCCATTCGGCTCGTCACCTTCAGAAAATCCCGTTTTCCTGCTGCAACTCTCTTATATATGCCACGATGCCTTTCACATCCGCACGGGTCAAGCCATCGACCGGCGGCATATTGCCGAACTTCCAATGGTGTGCCCGAACTCCTTTCTGGACTGCCACATAAAATGACTCGTCCGAATGGTGGCTTGGTTCATAGATTTTATGCACCAATGGAGGCGCGAGCCCTTCCAGGCCAGTTGCATTCGCGCCATGGCACGCCGCACATTTGGCGTCGAATGCCACTTTGCCGACGGCAGCAGACTCGCCCAGCTGCTCTGGCAAATTGACGTTTTGGATTGGGTCTCCTGGCTCCAGCACCGACGTATCAGGTGGCGTCATCGAATGGCCAGTTGGTTGCTGATCGAGATTGTAGACGATAGCGGCGGCACCTGCGATCGCTACTCCGCCTATCAAGAGTGTAAGTTTATCCATCTCAGTTTTTCACGTCGTTGTCAGTTACCGAATTTAAGCACCTGTCCTGAAAAGTCATCTTGACCAAGGTCAGATCAATTTTACCTGCGTGCCCACAGTGGCCAGTTCGAACAATTCCGCAATCTGCTCGTTGTATAAACCAATGCAGCCGTTGGAGGATCTTCTCCCGATCTTGCGCGTGTCGTTGGTGCCGTGGATGCGGTAGTATTGCCAGCTCAAATAGAGCGCATGTGTCCCCAGAGGGTTCTCAGGACCCGGGCCTACATAGTCAGGCCATGCTGGATTGCGCTCTTTCATTGCCGGCGTTGGTCGCCAAGATGGCCCTTCGACCTTGCGAATAACTGTGGTATAGCCCAGCCTTGTAAGGTCTTCCGTGAGCGGTACGCTGGTTGGATACATCCGATAGACGCTTTCGTCTTCTGACCAATATTGCAGGACCTTGGACTGTGTATCGGACAGGATTACCCCGTTTTTCAAGGTATCAAAGTGGTCCTGCCATTTAGCAACGCGGAATGAGGAAACATTGCGGCGCGTCCCCTCAGTTGCCGTTGATTGGGCCCAAACGGCCGGTGCTGGAAAAAGTGTCGTCGCAGCAAACGCGGCAATCACTCCACGTCGCGTAACAACCTTACCTTCTTTGCTCCGTTTCATGCCTGCCATCCCAAAGTTTATTCTTTTATTCCGACTCAAATAATTCGTATGCCCGGTTCCTGCGCTGGAAGGTCAACACGCAAATGACATTTCATATGGGGCGCCTCGTCTGAATTGTCGTTGCCGTTGGCGCAGTGATATTTCCTTAGAAGGCGGACCCAAACCATCAAGTCGTTGTGGAAAAGCAATTTTTCTTGGACGTAATTCCAGGCTGCTTTAAGCAAAACCTGACTTTCTTGAATCGACCGAGCACAAAAAAGCAACGCTAACAATTGCTTAGTTCTTAGTGAATTGATGTGATCACCCGTCGATGCGAGGGTATCAGGTACTACAAATGACAAACACAATGGACTAAACACCATGTGCTTCAAGAAAGCTTTCCAAGCACTGGCCGCACTTATGCTCGTCGGCGCCTGCACTGAAACAACGTCAATACCTGCAGATGGCGAGCCCAGAACGCTTTCCCGAGTTCCTGACGCCGTTGCCCAGATTGCTGCTCCGGGCCAGGACCTGAACGCCGTGAAAATCATGCCTGAGGACGGTTGCTATTGGTATCGCTACGTGGGACCGGTTGAAACGACCTACCTGCCACTCAGGACTATAGAAGGGCGCCCAATCTGCACGCGCGCCTGACAAGCACCTATCAGCTGGTCGCGGTCAAATGCCGCTCGGGAGGGTAGAGATGCGCCGTGGCACCTGGCCTGACACGGTCATACAGTCCGATGATATGTGGCATCGCCATCCTTACGCAGCCGGAACTTGCACGACCTCCTATAGATCTTGGATAGGGTGTTCCGTGAATTCGCAAGTATGTGTCGCGACCGCCTTCGAACAGATAAAACGCCCTTGATCCCAATGGGTTTGTCGGCCCACCGGGCACACCATCTGCGAATTGCGCATATTCATCAGGGTCGCGCTCAATCATTTCGGCTGTAGGAGTCCAACGCGGCCATTTGGCCTTTCGCTTGATCGTGTAGACTCCGGGCTCGTAAAGATTGCCTCGGGCAATGGCTACGCCGTAACGCATTGCTGTGCCACCGTCTTCGATGAAATACAGATATCGTGCCACCGCGTCGACATGAATGTCACCCGGAGTAAGTGGTCGATTGGTTTGCACACGCTGAGGCAGGAAACGTGGGTGTAAACCCCAGGGATTGGATGTTGCGGGATCAAAATTGGCTGGAGTTACTTGCGCATCCCACTCCGACCATTGCGAGGCCGCCGCCGACGTCACTCCAAAAACCGGCTGAGAGAAAATGGCGAGCGAGGCTGCAACAAAATGTCGTCTGGTCAGCATTGATAGCGCTCCTATTGGCTGGTTGGTGTCTGGAGTTAGTACCCAGGGGATTAGACAATCCGCGACGGGGGAAGATTTGTCCATTCAATTATTCGTTCGATATCGCTTCGACCCACCCGCGAGTTTTCAAGGCTTAAAGTGACCTAGGCAGCTTCGTGTTTAACCTGAAACTTCACCAGGCGTCGGGACGACAATGCCTGCTGTTCATACCCCTAAAAACTTCCCTGTTCCGGCCGTGTCTATGCACCAAGTAAGGCCCAAGCAAATGCTGGACTGGTTTGACAGCGTCAAATTCGCTTCGCGCCAAAACAGCTTGACCTTCCATCGTGGGAAGGCGTTAGCAGAGGTCTCCAATCCAAATTTTGGAGTTGAATGTGAAAGAAAAACAGACTGCAAACGCGCCGCAGGCGTCAGTACCGGTTAGCGGCGGCAAGATAATGAAATGGGGCATGATGGTATGTTGCATTGCCATGATAACGCCGATCGCTCTCTACTTGATCGCCGGCGGGACGGTTGGTGGGCTTTCTGACTCCTTGGGTCTTTTCGCACCGTTGATCCTGTGCCTCGGAGCCCATTTCTTTATGCACAAGGCGATGGAAAAATCCTGTCATTCGAACAAATCTGAATCGGAAAGACCAAAGGCAACAGACGCCGCGGTCGGACCGAACCCAGTACACCGGCAATAATCTTCAATCATGAAGCTTTGGTGCTCAAGGTTGGCCGCCATGTCGCTGGCCGCTCTTTCGCTGGCGGCTTGCGCACCACGCCCTAAACTATGCCCGCTGCAACCGCCGCAGCCTGAATACGCCCTGCCCCAAGGTTGCCGGGTTCAATGGGAGGGCGCGGATGGCGGGGCCTATTTCATCTGCGAAGACGGGCGCGAAGGTTTCGTGAGCTGATCGTGGGGATGTGACATTCCGGCTCGTTGACCCTCCAGCGCTGGAATCTGGCAGAGACGGGTGCAAAACAACCGATGGCAACGCGCAATGGCAAGAACACTCCTAAATTTATGTATTATGATCTTGGGGTTAATCTTTGGCCAGACTTCCGCCGGGACAAGCCTTGCAGCTACATCCCAAGCGTATGAATCAGAGCCCCTGGTCGCACACATAATTACCGCGCAGGACGGGATCGCGCCTGACGTCAAGACGATCACTGCAGGACTGCATCTGAAACTGGGCGAAGATTGGAAAACCTACTGGAAGTCGCCTGGTGAGGTGGGAATTCCGCCCAAGATCACTTGGAACGGCTCGCAAAACGTCAGCGACGTACAGTTTCACTGGCCCGCGCCGATCCGTTTTCGCGCCTTCGGGATCGAGAATTTCGGGTACAAGGACGAAGTGGTCTTTCCGCTGACCGTCACACTCGAGAACCCCGGAGCGCCAGTTGACTTGAAGGCCGCTGTGACAACGCTGATCTGTTCCGATATCTGTGTGCCGGTCGAGTTTTCGCTGGACTTGTCGCTGACTCAGGGAACGGGTCGGGATCAGGACTCGGCCCGGCTTATAAATGCCTTTCTGTCGCGGGTGCCAACCACGGGAAACACAAGCGGAATGAAGTCCGACGCCGCGACCCTGGATACCGAGTCCGAGATGCTGACGCTGAATTTCACCAGCGACCTGCCCTTTGATGCGCCTGATGTCTTTCCCGACATGGGACGTGACACCGCGTTTGGTGCACCCGACATCCGGCTCGCTGGCGACAGGCGTCAGCTATGGGTGCAGTTCCCGGTCCTCGCTCTGGCACAGGACCCCCCCGCCTTGTCCGTCACGGTTACCGACACCAACCGCGTGGCCGAGTTTTCGCCCCGTACCGACGCTCCCCCTACCCCGCCACCATATGAGATCGCGGCCGCCGAAACTTCAGCCAGCGCGCTGGTCTGGATCATTTTGCTGGCGGTGGGCGGCGGGTTGATTCTGAATGTCATGCCCTGCGTACTGCCAGTGCTTTCGATCAAGCTTTCCTCGGCGGTAAAGGCTCGCGACCGCTCTGCGGCTCAGATTCGCGCCGGGTTCCTGGCTTCGGCAGCCGGAATCCTGACATTCATGTGGCTGTTGGCGGCTATCACCATTGCGGCGCGGTCGCTGGGCTATTCCGTCGGCTGGGGCATCCAGTTCCAGAATCCGCTTTTCCTTGCGGTGATGATCGTGGTGCTGGCGGTTTTTGCAACCAGCCTCGCGGGCTTGTTCGAGATCACGCTGCCGCAGTCGCTGAACACCCGGCTTGCCCATGTCGAAAAGGGCCGCGTGTCGCTGGTCGGGGATTTCCTGACCGGAGCCTTCTCAGCAGTTCTGGCGACGCCCTGCTCGGCCCCCTTCCTCGGCACGGCGGTGGCCTTTGCCCTGACCGGCCGACCGGTGGATATCGTGGCGATCTTCACCGCAATGGGGGTCGGGCTGGCCATTCCTTACCTGCTGGTTGCAGTGCACCCGAAACTTACCGCCGCTCTGCCTAAACCGGGGCGTTGGATGGTGGGATTAAAATGGGCCCTGTCGGCGGCACTGCTGACCACGATCGGCTGGTTGGTCTGGGTGATGGTCGGGGTGGCCGGAGACACTGCTGCAACTGCTACCGTGCTGGCTGCAACTGTTCTGGTCCTGTTGATCTGGAAAAGTACGATGATGCCACCCGTTTTGCGCTGGACAGCCCTGTTGCTGACGCTGACCGCAGCGTTTGCCGCACCGGTTGCGATTGCCGGCAAAGACCGGTCCAGGCTGCTTGAACCAGCCGGAGAGATCCCTTGGATTACCTTCAGCCGCCCCGAAATCGCCCGCCTTGTGTCGCGCGGCGAGGTGGTTTTCGTCGATGTCACAGCCGACTGGTGTCTGACCTGCAAGGCCAACAAAGCGCTGGTGCTGGAACGCGGCGAGGTTCTGGCAACACTGCAATCGGACAAAGCAATTCCGATGCAGGCCGACTGGACCCGCCCCGACGATGTGATCGCCCGTTTCCTTGAGGACAATGGACGGTTCGGGATCCCCTTCAACATCGTCTACGGCCCGTCGGCCCCCGAAGGCATCGCCCTGCCAGAGATCTTGACCACGAACGCCATTCTCGACGCGATGGAACAGGCCGCGCCGATTGCGGGCGGAGCCGTGGAAAGCGGATCCTGACCCCGGAGTTCACATATCCCGGACGCGGTTGCTCTGCTGCGCTAAACGCATGGTCTCGTGCTCTTCCATATCCAGTATCGCCTGAAAGAGTTCGCGTGCCTCGGGTATCTCGGCACGCCCGTGCAAATACCGATATAAGTCGATCACCTGATTGTGAAGATCGAAGACCGCTTCGCAGATCTCATCGACGCTCATCTGTGCGAACGGCCTGTCGCAGGCGCGATGTGGGTCGATCGGCTCATTGCCCAAATAGTCATATACCCAGGTGTTGAGCGCTTTGGGATCGGCTCGTTTCACGAAACCATCGACGATTTTCTCCAGAGCAGCCTCATGATCGGCGAGGTAGGTAAGCAACATCCTGGCCAGCTCCTGCTCTGACTGTGTCGAACAGTGGGCCAAACATTCGGCGAGCCAATGATGCATTTCCCGCGTCCAGACAATTAGATCAGAAAACGTTTCAACTTTCATGGTCTCAACCTCCTAAAGATCGGCATGCGATAGCCTAAACCGGAATTTTCCAGATGGCTCACTGGGCATCAGCGCGAAGTCGGCGCCGGCCCGATCCACGCCGGGCTGCGGGAATCAACCCCCCAGTTCCAGCAATGCCCGGTCGATTGCCACCTTGCGCGGATCCCCCTGCGGCAGGTCATCCGCCAGATCCCTTGCCCTGCCATAGGCGTTCCGGGCGCCGTCGGTCTCGCCCAGCACCGAATAGGCGTTGCCCAGCCGCATCCAGCCGTCCAGATCGCCTGGGTTTTCCTGCATCCGGCTCGCAAGCCGTTCGACCATCGAGCGGATGAAGGCCTGCCGGTCTTCGTCTGACATCTCCTCGGCCGCCGCCACCTGATCGGCAGTTGGGCCGGGCATGGAAGGGGCAAAAGCCGCCAGATTCACCGGAGCCCGTCCGATCGACGGGGCGATGCGGTTAAGCTGGGCCACAAAACTCTCCATCCATGGCCGGAACTCCTCTTCGGCGTCCATCCGCGTCTTCAGTAGGTCATAGGCCTTATCAGGCGATCCAGCCTGCTCCAGACCAATGGCTTTGTAGAATGTCGCTGCTGGGTTCGATGGGTCCAGTTCCAAGGCTCGTTCAAACGCCCGATCGGCCTTGGGCGTAACGACACCGTCATCGGCATAGACCAACGCCTCGCCATATTGCGACACCAGCGCTGAATTCGCATTGGGTCGGTCCAGCAACCCCTCGAACGCGTCTGCGGCATCTCCAAAGCGTCCCATACGCATATAGGTCTGAGCCAACAACACCCATCCCTCGGTTGGCCCGCCGGTTTCATCCGCCTCAAGCCGCGACTTCAGGCGCACGGCAAGGTCGGCGATTTCACGGGCTTCGGCCTGCTCCCCCTCGCGTTGGGCAAATGGCTGGCTGGGGATGTAGGGACTACCCAGTTGCCAATAAAGACCGGCTCCGAGCGCTGGAACTACCAGCGCGGCAAGTAAAATCAGCGCACGCCCGGAATGGCCCATTATCGCTTTGTCGTCCGATTGCCGGTCAATCGCCTTCAGGCGACGTTCTATCTCGGCTCTGGCGGCCTTGGCCTCTTCGGCTGAGATAATTCCTCGTTCCAGGTCCTTCTCCACTTCGCCGATCTGGTCGGAAAAGATGGCAGAGGCGCTTTCGCGTCTCGACAAGTCCGAGGTCTTGCGCCCCAGGCCGGAGAGGGCGAGCGTCAGAAACACCGCCACGGCCATGAATGAAAAGATAATCCAGATCATGCGTGCGGCTCCGTGAGTGAATGGTTTTCGGGATTCCGTTCTTCGCTCGCGCCGCGTTCCGTCTCTTGTTTTCGCGACTTCCGATATCGGCGCGCATTTTGGGTCAATACCGCTGCAGTCGCGATACCACCCAGCCCCAGGATGACGATAGGCGCAACCCACAGAATGTAAGTTGATGGCTTCCATGGCGGGTTGAACAGAACATAGTCGCCATAACGCGCAACCAGAAAGTCCATAACCTGCTGGTCCGTGTCGCCTGCCACCAGCCGTTCGCGCACAAGCAGACGAAGGTCGCGCGCCACGCCAGCGTTAGAACTGTCGATGTCTTGGTTCTGGCACACCACGCATCGCACCTGTTTCGAAATCGCCCGGGCCCGCTCTTCCAATACCGGATCTGCAAGTATCTCGTCGGGCTCAACCGCGAATGCCGGCTGCGACACCAGCATCGCCAGAGTGACCGCGGTAATTACAATGCGACGTATCATGACGCCTCTCCTCCGGCCGCCCGCGCCTGATCCAGCGCGGTGCGCATCTTTGAAATTGCCTCGTCGCCCAGCACCGGGCCGACAAAACGGAATACGACCTTGCCCGCGCCATCAATCACAAAGGTCTCCGGCACGCCGGAAATCCCCCATTCGATCCCGGCTCGGCCGTCCAGGTCGGAACCGATGCGCTCATAAGGGTTGCCCAGATCGTCGAGCCATTTCCGCGCGTCCTGCGGCTTGTCTTTGTAGTTAATGCCCATCAGGCGAATGCCCTCATCGCGTACCATACGCGTCAGCACCGCATGTTCGGCCCGGCAGGGCACGCACCAGGACGCAAACACGTTGACCACGATCGGAGCTGACCCGTCATTTTCCACCAGATCGGTACTGGACAGCCCGTGGGTATCCAGCCCTTCGACCGGCGGCAAGTCGAACTCAGGCACCGGCTGCGAGATCAAAACAGACGGGATTTCGTTTGGATCGCGATCGGGATTCAGTCCCCATAGCAGGAAGGCACCCAGGATGCCGGCAATCGTAATTGGGAACAGTGCAAATAGACGTTTCATTGCCCTACTCCGCCGCCACCGCAACGGAGCTCTGCCCAGTCCGTTTTCGTGGTGCACCGACGCGTAGACGCCGATCGGAGAGTGACAAGACACCACCAAATGCTAACAATCCTGAACCTATCCAGATCCAGACCACCAATGGCTCATACAAGATACGCAGGGTCCATTTGCTCTGTTCTGATTCCGCCGCCGGTTCCGATATTGAGGCGTAAAGGTCCCCTGCCAACGTCGTTCGAATTGCTGACTCGGTCGTACTGGTACCCGCCACGAGATAGGCCCTGCGCTCGGGTTGAAGCGTGGTGACATAAGCGCCATCGCGAAATACCGTCAGTGTGGCCGCGCGAGACAGATAGTTCGGACCGCGAAGCTGTTCCACACCGTCAAAACGCACGTCGAACCCTGCTATCTCAATCTGTGTTCCGGGCTCGGCAAAAGTCACGACCTCGGATTTCCAAGCGCTGGACCCGATAAAGCCGATCATACAGACAGCCAACCCCGCATGGGCCACGACCATGCCGTAATGAGAACGCGGTAGGCTGCGGGCCCGACGCAGGGACTCGGCCAACGGTGCCTCACCCAGCTTAATTCGGCTGGCCCACTCTGTCAGCACAGCGCCCAGCAACCAAACCGCAAGGCCGATCGACACTACCGCCAAGGCTGGGCCGCCGGTATCCAGATACCACACAAGCAACGCTACGAGCAGGCTAACCCCGGCCACCCATTTGAGCCGGGACAGAACACCGCGCAAATCCGCCCGCTTCCATGACAACAGCGGCCCAATCCCCATTACAACGACTAGAACCAGCATGATCGGCACGAAACTGGCGTTGTAATAAGGTGGTCCAACCGAAATCTTTTCACCTGTCACAGCCTCAAGCAAAAGCGGATAAAGCGTACCGAATAGAACCGTCGCCGTTGCGGTGGCCAGCAGCAGGTTGTTAATAAGCAAACCGGCCTCGCGGCTGATCGGGGCAAAAAGACCGCCGCCCTCCATCTCCGGTGCGCGTATGGCAAACAGCGTCAATGAACCACCGATCGCGACAGCCAACAGCGCCAAGATGTAAATGCCGCGTTCGGGATCGACCGAAAACGCATGGACCGATGTAAGCAAGCCTGAGCGGACAATGAATGTCCCCAACAAGGACAACGAGAAGGTCAAAACGGCCAGTAGGATCGTCCAACTTTTGAAGCTGCCGCGCTTTTCGGTCACAATGGCCGAATGGAACAGCGCTGTGCCAGCAAGCCAGGGCATAAACGAGACATTCTCGACCGGATCCCAGAACCACCAGCCGCCCCAACCCAGTTCGTAATAGGCCCACCAGCTGCCCAGAACGATACCAAGTGTCAGAAACACCCAGGCCGCCAATGTCCAGGGTCGGACCCACCGCGCCCATGCCGGATCGACCCGCCCCTCAATCAGGGCAGCCACGGCGAAAGAAAATACGATAGAGAAGCCGACGTAACCCAGGTATAGGAACGGCGGGTGCATAGCCAGGCCGACATCCTGCAACAGCGGATTTAAATCCTGACCATCCAGCGGTGCCGGAAACACCCGGTCAAACGGGTTCGAGGTGAACAGCATGAATGACAGGAACCCCGCGCTGATCCAGGCCTGCACTGCCAGAGTGCGCGCCTTGAGTTTCAGTGGGATGTTCCGAGCCAACAGAGACACACCCAGCCCGAAAATCACCAATATCAGAATCCACAACAGCAGCGACCCTTCGTGGCTACCCCAGGTCGCAGCCACCTTGAAAAGCATCGGTTTCAGCGAATGAGAATTGCTGGCCACATTTAGCACAGTGAAATCGCTGACCACGAAGGACCACATCAGAGCGGCGAAGGCGATAGCAACCAGCGCTGTCAGTAGGACCGAGGTCGCAGATGCCGATCGCATCCACATGACATTGTTCCGTGCTGCTCCAATCAAGGGAAATACGCTTTGCACCAAGGACACGGCCAGGGCAAGCGCCAGGGCGAACTGCCCGATTTCCGGTATCATTCCAATCCCTCCGGATTTCCGGTTTTGCGGCCTTGTCCGACAATCCAGCGCTGGAGGGTCAAGCGCATTATTGCCGCACCCCCTTCGGCTGATGCATGCTTGACGAGCGCAAATCTGGCCGGCGGCCTTGACCTTCCAGCGCTGGAGACCCCCACCATTTCGACTTCACCGATGGACGTACCGAACACTTTGTTTTCAGGGCAGGGACTCAGGAAACAAACGAACACGAGGGCATCATGACACGGAGCAACAGCAAGATTACGTGCGTCTGGCAACGCCTCCAGGCTGTAATACTGGCTGGGGGGCTGAGCCTTGGGTCAACTGCCATGGCCCAACCGGAAACCCGTCCGGCTGACAACGTGGCGATGAACCCGCAAGCCTCCAGCAACATGTCAGGTATGGGAAGCATGTCCAGGATGATGCGCCCCGACGCGGTGCCGCCAACGGGTGTCGTTGGCGGTATGCATCCACCCGAGGGTGTTTTGATGCCTGTGTTCTCTTACATGAACATGGAGATGGACGGAAATCGTACCGGAACGCAGTCGCTGTCTACCTCGAACGTTCTGTCGCAGTATCCGATCGCGCCGCTCAGCATGAGCATGAACATGGCGATGGTCGGCCTGATGTACGGTGTGACCGACGAGATCTCGGTGATGGCGATGCTGCCCTATACCCGCAAGACGATGAAGCACCAGACCCGCATGGGCCAGACCTTTAAGACCAGGGCACAGGGGTTTGGCGATCTGAAGATCATCGGCGGATATGATATCTACAAATCCGACGGGCAGGTGCTGGAACTATCTCTTGGCCTCAGTCTGCCGACTGGCTCGATAGACGAGACCGACACCACGCCAGCTGGGCCGGACCAGCTGCTGCCCTACCCCATGCAACTGGGTTCAGGCACCTACGACCTGCTGCCGGGCGTCACCTATACGGGCCAGAACGCGGATTGGTCTTGGGGCGCCCAGCTGGCCGCCGTGATCCGGATGGGTGAGAATGATGCCGGTTACACCTTGGGTGACGTCTATTCAGCAACAGTTTGGGGTGCACGGCGCTGGAATGACCAGTTCAGCTCCTCGTTGCGGGTGGTCGGCGACATCGTGGAAAACATTGACGGGTCGGATGCGCGCCTGAACCCAGGCATGGTGCCCACCGCTGATCCGACCCTGCGCGGCGGCCAGTTTCTGAGTATCGGAATCGGAGTGAATTACCTTGTGCCGGGGTCGGGCGTTTTGGCGGGCACGCGCCTGGGTATCGAGGGCGTGATCCCTGTGTATCAAGATCTGGATGGGCCCCAGCTTGAACGCGATTACGCAGTCTCCTTCGCGATACGCAGGGCGTTCTGACCCTTCAGCCCCAAACCGACTGTAAACGGACAATCAGCGCCGCCGCGGTGGTCAGAACGACCACTGACACCGCCATCAGTAGCAGGGCCAATGTCACAGGTCCGCCGCGCCCAGGTACGCGACGTGCCAGTTGGGCTGCAAATCCAGTACCGTGGGCGATCTGGCTCTGAACGACGGATAGGTATAGCGGCAGCGCTCCGACCAGCGTGGCGTACAGGTAAACGCCTGAGATGTTCTCGAAGTAGGCGGAGCGTACCAGCGTCGGACCGACTACCCGCAACGCCACTACGGGATCACCGCCGAAAGACCCGAACCAGTCTGCCGAAAGCGCGTAGATCAGCGCGTGCAGCGCGATGAACAGGACGGCCCGTAGCAGCAGGTCAATTAGCAGATACCGGGCCGGGATGGCCCCCCTGCCCCGCGCCCTTACCCCAACGGCGAAAAGAAAAAAGCTGAGATAATTTAAAAGGAAAACGACCGGCAACCCATTCGTCACCACCTGACGCAAAAACCGAACAAACGCGGGACCACTGTTCAGGAGGTGCGTCGCAAAGCCCGGCGTGCGCAAAACGAAGATGGCCAACAGCGGAAACAACGCAAGGCAACTGACGATCAGCGTGTTTCTGGCAAACTTCCAGAAAGGCAATTCAGTGGCAAAATATCTGTTCATTTCATTTAGTTTGCCAACGGTTCCAGCGCAATGTCGATGCCAATTGGTTTACAGACCTGCGACAGAACCTCCGATTTTATTATTCCGCAAGCCCTCTACCTACTTTACGCGCAAAATCTGTTACTTTTGCTCGTTACTTTTGTTGCGCTATCAGTTTCAAGTTACACTCGATAAGTATCCCTTATCAAGCACAATTGATTTTGCCGAGAAATGCAGGCAGAATGCCCTCATGAAGCCCCCTGCCCCATACCTCCCCGCCGCCGCCCCTGCCCTCTCAGACACAGATCAGGAGGCGCTCACTGATCTTTATGTGCGCGGCACACCGGAAAACACGTTGCGGGCCTATGAGCGCGATCTGCTCTACATCACCGCCTGGAAAGCGACACGTTTTGGAGCGGCGCTGGACTGGCCCGAATCCGAGCCCACGGCGCTGGCCTTCATTCTTGATCACGCCCGCGATCTGAATGACGCACCAGAAACGGATGTGGCGCGCGAAGCCGCGGAAGCGCTAATTGCTCAGGGGCTGCGCAAGTCCCTCGCCTGCCCTGCCCCTTCTACGCTGGACCGGCGCATCGCCTCCTGGCTTGCCTTTCATCGAATGAAGAACCTGACCAGCCCTTTCGGTGCGCCGCAGGTGAAGCAGGCCCGTGCCAAGGCGCGCCGGGCTGCAGCCCGGCCCCCTGCCCCAAAATCGCAGCACCCGATTACCCGCGATGTGCTTGAGCAGTTGCTGTCCACTTGTCGGGGGTCCCGGCGGGATTGCCGCGACCGCGCCATCTTGATGCTGGGTTGGGCTTCTGGTGGCAGACGGCGCTCGGAGATCACCGGGTTGATGTTTGAAGACGTCTCGCTGAAGGAGTTCGACGAAAAAAACCTGGTTTGGATTTCACTGCTGGAGACCAAGACGACAACCAAAGGCGAAACGCCGCGGCTGGTGCTGAAAGGCCGCGCAGCCCAGGCGCTGGTCCATTGGATAGAGGTTGGACAGATTAAGAACGGGCCACTGTTCAGACCAGTCTCAAAAGCAGATCGTGTGCTGAAACGTCGGCTTTCGCCAGACGCTATCTATCAGATCGTCAAACATCGCCTCCAGTTGGCAGGGCTGCCGGAGGACTTCGCTTCGCCGCACGGGTTGCGCTCGGGCTTTTTGACCCAGGCCGCGCTGGACGGTGCTCCGATCCAAGCCGCCATGCGCCTCTCGCTGCATCGCTCCATGGCCCAGGCGCAGAAGTATTACGATGACGTCGATATTGCAGAAAATCCGGCCACAGACCTGCTGGGGTGAGAAAATACCCAGTCAGCTCAATTGGCCCCCTGCCCCGCCTTGACACATCGCCAAGGCGGAAACGTGCCGCGGCAAGTCGCGGAGAGAATGCAGGATACTAACA
Source organism: Ruegeria sp. AN6 (assembly GCF_056540425.1). NCBI lineage: Bacteria > Pseudomonadati > Pseudomonadota > Alphaproteobacteria > Rhodobacterales > Roseobacteraceae > Ruegeria > Ruegeria sp. AN6. The sequence continues at coordinate 70,343 of NZ_JBQFWR010000012.1, read as the reverse complement.
ATGGCGACAACGTCCGTCCTATCACAGAACGGCTGAAAGTGCTCCTCTGCCCCTGTTTGAGGCCCTTCAATCTGGGGGATTCGTCAAGATCCTTGGAGAGGGCATACTTGGCGGCTATCCCACGCGTCCGGTTTTTTGCGTGTTCTGGATAGATCGAGCCGAACTGGGCTCACATGAATGGCAGTCAAATTGCTGCCCGATCATCCATGGTCCGTTAAGATTCGCAGAAAGATCTCACCGCGACCCCTAGGGGTAAGCTGCAGCGGTACCACAATATGTACGGCACATCCCTATAGTATGGCTCAAAATATCACTATTTTCCAAAGACTTACATCAACACTTCCTGTATCAACCGAAGCCTTACTTAAGGTGCGCGTGCACTGCACTATAAAAAATTGTTGTCTGGTGATAAGTTGCGTGTCATTAGTGCTCTTGTCGCAAGAATGCGAAAATTGCGCAATTTAGCGACGAAACGCAATCGACCCACCAAAGAGGTCATGAGGGCAGCATGAACAGTAAGGCAGAATTCCCAGACGCGAAATCCATTGCAGCTTCCATTTCTGCCAATGCTGCGCGTCTATCGGATGCCCTGAACCATCATATGCGAAATAGCTTTCAACCTGAAAGCCGAAAGACGCTGCGCAAATTCCACCCTTCTGAGGTTTCCGAGCTGACCGGCATAAGCATGTCGAATCTCAGAACCCGCCATCAGGAAGGTGATTTTCCCGATGTAGAAACAGATTCCCGAGGCAGGCGGCTCTATTCCGCTGAAGAGATCGACCAGATCCGTCGAGTGATGGCGCGAACCGGTCGCAATGGTGAAGCATATTTACCGGGCCGGCGGGATGGTGATGCACTTCAGATCATCTCCATCGTCAATTTCAAAGGTGGCTCGAGCAAAACGACGACGGCAATTCACCTCGCACAACGCTACGCCCTCAGAGGTTATCGGGTTTTGGCCGTGGACATGGATCCGCAAGCCAGTCTGACAACAATGTTCGGATACCGTCCGGAGATTGAATTTGCCGAAAGCGGCACGGTGTACGACGCTTTAAAATATGAAGATCCAACGCCCCTGAGCCAAGTGGTGCGCAAGACTTACTTCCACAACCTCGACCTCGCGCCAGCCGGGTTGTTGTTGTCAGAATATGAAACCGAAACGGCCTACGCACTTCAGCACAAGATCGATCCGCCCTTCACACAGCGTTTGGCGATTGCACTCGACGAAATCGAAGCGAACTACGATTTGGTCATTATCGATTGCCCACCTCAGCTGGGTTTCACGACAATGACTGCATTGCTTGCATCAACCGGGCTTCTGATAACCGTCGTGCCGAGCATGTTGGACGTTGCCTCAATGGCCCAATTTCTCGAGATGGCTGGAGAGACCGTTGTAACCTTGGAGGAAGCCACAGGGCCTATAGACTGGTCGTTCCTCAAATACCTTGTTGCAAGGTTCGAACCGACCGACGTTCCGCAGTCACAGATGGCGGGGTTCCTGAGATCGATATTGCTGGACCAAGTTCTCAACACACCAATGCTTAAGTCTACCGCCATTTCGGACGCCGGAATGACACAGCAAACAATCTATGAACTGGACCCCAGCCAAGTCGTCAAAAAGACCTTGGACAGGATCATGGAAAGCGTGAACGGCGTTGCGGACGAGTTCGAAAAGACAATCCAACAGACTTGGGGAAGGGAGGTTGAATAATGGCACGTAGAAACCTGTTCCAGCCCCCTCCCCCGCCAGAGTCATCCGAAGATATGACGACAAGCGACGTGAAACCTCGTTTCCCCAACACTGGTGCGATGAGCGGAGTGAAATCGACGCTAAAAGACCTCTCCAGCAACGCGATACGTGAGATTTCAGTCGACCTTATCGAAGAGGATGGGCCGAAGGACCGGCTTTCATTTTCAGATGCTGACGTCGCCTCTCTTGCAACGAGCATCAAAGAGCACGGTCAGCAAGTGCCCATTATGGTCCGTCCGCTCGCGGAAAAGCCTGGTCGCTACAAGATTGTTTACGGACGTCGTCGACTACGCGCTCTGCAATCAATTGGAATGTCAGCCAGAGCCTTGGTGCGTACGCTATCGGACGAAGAAGCGATCCTAGCTCAGGGCCAGGAAAACTCGCATCGATTGGACCCAAGCTTCATCGAAAAAGCCTTGTTCGCGGCGCAGCTGAGTGACGATGGCTATGATCAGCCTGTGATCCTCGACGCACTTGCCATCGACAAACCGATGCTGTCTCGAATGACTAAGGTTGCCCGTACTATTCCGGAGACCGTGATTCAGTTAATCGGATCGGCGCATGGAGTCGGTCGTCGACGCTGGGAGGAACTAGCAGACAAAATTAAGGACAGCAAAACTGACCTAGTTCGGGTAGCTTCTGATTTGGGAATAGATAAGATTCCCGCTTCTGACGACCGGTTTGCACGCGTCTGTGACGCAATTTCAAGCAATAGCAAATCGGCGAAGTCCACAAAACCCACAGCACGCATGGTTGTCTCTAGCGACGGCAAGACACTTGCAGAGGTCAAGGATAGTCCACGCGCATTGACGTTGAAAATGTCTAAGATTGACACCCCAGAATTTGTTCAGTGGATGCGAGACAACGCGGAAGTTGAGCTGATACGTCTCTATGAGGCGTGGCAGTCGGACCGAAAAACCGGCTGACAAACAAACGAGCAGTACAACAAAAAGGAGCACGAAAAACAGCCAGAAAAGAAAGAGCCCCCCAAGTTCATCCCCGGAGAGCCCAATCTGATCTTAGCACTTTCAGATTTACCAGCTTCTCCCTAACAGTCAACAACAACCGATTCGGTTGAACGATGATTTTTTGTCTTTTCTCAGAAAATCAGGGGATCTGGGCCTTTCCCAACCGGTTGTCGTGAAAAATTCATGGCATTTATTCAAGCATCCGCTTCCTCCGGAGAGCGGACAGGAACGCTGTTGTCCGCGGACAACTCTCACCCCGAGCGTCACATCGTCATTGACACACTTCGCCAGGCCGCCCCGCTGATGGGCCTTAAAGCACCTGTCATTGCCACCCTCGACGCAATGCTTTCGTGCCTGCCCCCAAAGAGACAACACAACACAGTCTTCGCCTCAAATGCCACTCTGGCGTTTCGGAGAAATGGGATTTCCGATCGAACAATTAGACGCCACGCTGCCATTCTCCAAGAGTGCGGCCTTCTTGTTCGCAAGGACAGCTCAAATCGTAAAAGATTCAGCCGCAAAAACGTAGCCGAAGGCACTGTGCTTAGATTTGGATTCGACCTCAGCCCGTTGTTCCAACGCTTCTCGGAAATTGCTTGGCTTGCCATGCAGGCCGTACGCCAAAGCGATCAACTTGCCTACCTAAAGGTCAAAATTAGAGCCGCAGCAAACGAATTGCTCCAGACCGATCCCGAGAGTGTTGAAGCATTATCAGCGATACGTGCCCTTCGCAGAAACCTTTCACTGGAAGATTGCAGCAAATTGTTGGATAGCCTCGACATCACAAACGTAGAAGCTGAACAACCCTGCGAAATCCAAGATGCCCAGGAAGAAAAAATGTCCGGCAATGACGGCCAAAATGTCCGGCACCATCATAACTCAAACAAAGAACATATTGATAATAAGAAACAGAACCAATCGGAAGCACAGTCAGAAGACCACCCTGTCCCACAACTCAGCATTTCGGAAATCCTAAGTACTTGCACCGAAGCTGCCGAGTTTTCACCCGCGCCTGTGAAAACTATATCTGATGTTGTCTCTCACGCTCAAACTCTAGCACCAATGCTTGGGATTGACGCTAGAAATTACCAAGACGCTCAAGAGAAGCTTGGAATAGAGAAAACAGCTTTGACTGTATGGGCAATTATGCAATTCCACGGAAGGATCCAAAAAGTTGGTGCCTACTTCCGTTCAATAACATCAGGAAGAAACAGCTCTGACTTCGACCCCGAACAACTCATCCGGCGACTCTCCCGGTTGCAACCAAAGCTAACTTGAGCAACGAACGACGAGCGAATTCTTGATAGATTTTTCAGATCTCTCCAGGTCCCATGCGAACAATTGTCCGCGGACAATTTCATCCGTAGAAAAGGTCGACTCTGAAAATAGAAACTTACGCTCCTGTCCAGTTATTTGACTTGCGTCGAGATTGGATGTCGTTGAAACCTCGGTTGTCTGGCTAAATTGTCCCGCCCCAAAAAGTTCAGGTACCACTTAAAACCTCAGACTGTACAACCGAAGTTGCCTGACTTGCTTCAATCTATATCTGGCACGAGACCGACAACGTAATCATTCACAGCCACAAACAACATGATTGTAGAACTGCCTCGAATACCAAGTTCACTTCCGACGACCCCCAAGCGATAAGCAACGGACAAAGGCCTCTTGGCTCACATTCGCGATAACCGATCTTCGTCGTCCACGACACTCAGTGCACAGTCGTGGCCACTCCATCGCCAGAGAACGATGTTAAAGTCAGTCGAAGATGCGCCTTTGGCATAGCTTCGGACAAGCAGGCCGGCGAACCCATCTGCAATCAAACTACCAGCGAAATCCTGCGTCGGCACGTTTTGGCCCCCGAGCATCTTTGAGCGCCATCCCGGATCAGCAATTGCTCTTTCCGAAGTGCCATATTGTTCAAGCACCGTCTCATCGCGGGTGTCGAGGATTGGGCCAAGATTTGCGGCGTAGGAGACTAGGATTGTAGGCTGCAGACTGCCGACCTGGTTGACTTCGCGTAGCGCACCAGCCGGATCAACGGCAGTATAAAGGGCAGGGGTGCCTTTTGCATTGAAACGACCACCAAAGAGTTCTGCGCCACGACCGGAGAGCGGTTCACGCGCATAAACCGGATTCAAGGCTCGGTACAGAGGCCCTGCATAGCGCCCGTTGCTTAGCGGCATCAGGTAAAGACACCCGCGTCTACGGCGTCGATATACTCAAGAACCTGTTGCGCCTTGCCTTCCTGCACGAGTTGCATAGCCGTCCGACCATCAAACCCAGGCAGGGGTTCTGAACGATACCAGGCATAGGCCATCAGTTCCGAGCCAAAGCGTGGCTCGACCTTGTTGAGGACTTCGACCAGTTCGCGCAAGCGGCGCTGTGTCTTGTCTGAGTTAATCCGCGTGCGGCGTTGCAGGGCGTCTTTGCCAAGGCCCACTGTCATGGCAATCTCTTCGGCCGAGGTTCGAAGTGCTGCCGCAATCTTGCGCGGTTCAAACTGTCCGCTTTCGGCGAAGCTCATAATATGCATCGCATTGCCTCCATCAGTGATTATTACGGTATATAGTGTTATTATTGCTGGATTACAAGAAAAATGAGGGAGGGTGGCTAAAGCTGGGCCACCGATCGGAAAGTGAAAGTGTCCTTTTGGGGTTTGTGACTGACGGAAGAGGGACCTTGGGGTGCTTTTGACGGGTTCGGGCCGGGTTCCGGTCTGTCATTTCCGCAGAAGTGCCTCTCATGAAACCATGTGTCTTAAACATGTTGCGTGCAACAGCTGCCTCGTGACGGCAACGTCTCCCGGATCAGCTATCTCGAACTTACCAACTATCTCTGCGCCAGCATCGTCAACGATCTCAGACCACGCCCTTTCACTTAGTCACGAACTTCCCAACCAACATTCGAAAGGAAGCCAGTCATGGCCCGATCCCGTACGCCTAAATTCGATGCCTCCGAAGTCATAACAAACGAAATCATCCGCATCATTGAGCGCGGTGTCTTGCCATGGCGCAAACCCTGGACAGCTGGTGGCAGCACACGACCGCTACGCGTTGGCGGAGAGCCCTACCAAGGCATCAACAACTTCCTGCTGACAATGCGGACCCTCATGGCCGGCCACAGTTCTCCTTTTTGGATGACGATCCCGCAGGCCAACGCGCTGAATGCCAAGGTCCGAAAGGGCGAAAAGTCTTCCGTGGTAGTCTACTATGGTCATAGCCGGACAAAAGGGGAGGGGGGTGACGACGCCGACGATGGTGATGTTGACGGGACTCGAGTCTTTCGCTTCCAGAAATCATACCGTGTATTCAACGCCTGCCAGATCGAAGGGCTTCCGGACAGTTTCCACCCTGAACAAAATGCTGAGCCGGAACACCCGCCTGCAAAACCAATCCAACACATACAGCAGTTTTTTGATGCCATCGACATCACCACGGTTTTCTCAGGCACAGAGGCCTACTATCTGGCGCCGGTAGACAAGGTCTACATGCCATCCATCACGCGGTTTCAGGATCCAAGACGCTTCTACGGGGTCTGGGCCCATGAACTGGCCCATGCGACCAAGGCACCCCATCGGTTGAACCGGGATTATGGCCTTACCCAATTTGGCAACACTTCGTACGCCCGCGAAGAGATCGTGGCGGAACTGACGTCTTGCTTCCTGGGGCAGGAGCTTGGTTTTTCTGCGCATACGCTCGAGATGAACGCCTCTTACCTCTACAGCTGGTTGCGCGTCTTACGCTCGGACAAAAACGCGATCTTCAAGCATGCAGCAGATGCGCAGCGCGCTTGCGACTACCTGATCGCAAGGTCTGAGGCGGGTAGGGCCGTGGAAACCGATCAGGCCGCTTGAGATGAATTGTTCAGGCAAAGGGAAAGAGGGCTTTGGGAAGGGTGTTTCAAACTTCTCAAAGGAGAACCCTATGACCGACACCGCACTGCCTGTGACAGACCGTCCGAACCCTGCTGTGCTTGCCACGCAGAACGACGCTTTTCGAAAGCAAGCCTGCCTCGGAATCCCACCAGAGCACCCCATTCCGGGTCGGATGCATGTGACCCGTTCGTTGATCGAGGCCGGAGATGGTTTCATGGCCGAGGCGGTAAAAGCCGCTGGGGAGTTCGACACGTTCGAACCCAAGAACGATCCGGATGGATGGCACGACTTTGGTGCCGTCGAAATCCGCGGTGAAACGGTGTTCTGGAAAATCGATCTCTATGAGGCCAGCTCCGACTTCCGCTACGGCGCGGAGGCACCGGACAATCCTGAAACCACCATACGCGTGCTCACCATCATGATGGCGAGCGACTGGTAGGGCAGGGAGCATTCCCAAGATCACTGCTTCAATAACTCAGGCCCGCTGATCCCACAAAGGGAGAGTGGGCCTTTTGCTTTTGTGAGCAGTTTTCGAACTTTGTGGATCGCCTTTTGCGTCCGAACGCGTTTGCCGAGCAAACGCTGCCTCGGTCGCGGCGGCGATGCATCAATCAAGTTGGTTCGAAAACGCTCGAGATCCCCAATCCCGGGGATTGGTCGCGCTGTTGATCGCGCAGGCCTCACAAATCCATTGAGAAGGACACCCCATGACCGCAAGTTTCAAACCCTTATCCGTTGCAATCGGCGATCTGGTCGCTCACCCCGCCAACGTACGGAGCAATTCCCCGGAGAGTTACGCATCCGAGAACATCGCGCATCTCAAGGCCAGCATCGCCGTGCTGGGCCTGCTCCAGCCGCTGCTGGTGCAGAAGATCGATGGCAAATTTGCCGTACTCGCCGGTGGGCGTCGGCATGCCGCGTTGAAAGAACTGGCTGCGGACAAAGTGGCGAAGGGTTTCTCGGCCAAGACCAAGATCGATTGCCGCCTCGTGCCCGAGGATTGCGACGTGACCACGGCACTGTCGCTCGCCGAGAACATTACCCAGGCACCGATGGGGGCGATTGACGAATTCGAGGCCTTTGCGCGCATGATGGGTGTCGATGGGCAGACGCCGGAGACCATCGCAAAGACCTTCGGCACCACAGTTGCTGCCGTCAAAAGCCGGTTGCGCTATGGTCTGATCCACCCTGACATCCGTGCCGCCGCGCGTGCCAAATCCATCACGCTCGATACGATGAAGGCCTTTGCCGAACATCCGAGCCAGGAGGTGCAGCACGAGGTCTTCGAGGCGCTGACGAAGGAAGGGGGTTATCTGCAGGCTTATACAGTGCGACAGGCGCTGAAATCCCGCGGCGTCCAGGTCAGTGACGATATCGGGACCTTCGTGCGTGAGGATTATGAGGCACGTGGTGGTGCCATCGCGGCCGATCTTCTGGAAGAGCATTCGGTGCTCGAGGATGCGGAGCTCGTCGAGACGATCCTGCTGGAAAAGCTTACCGCCGCAGCTGAGGAGGCCCGCGAGAAGATGGGATTTGCCTGGGCCGATGCGGTTGTGCGCTATGATTATTCGGAAATGGCCGATTATGGCCGGGTATATCCCGGACCCATTGAGCCTGATGAACAAGCGCAGGCGCGCATCGACGACATCACTGCCGAACTCGAGAAACTGCAGCTCGAAATGGAAGATGAAGGGCTTGATGATGACGCCTACAACACGCTCTACGAACGCGTGGATGCTCTGGAAGACGAAGCGCGAGATCTGCAAGAGGCCTATAGCACCGAAGATCTTGCGCGCGCTGGTGTGATCGCGTCGTGGTCCAACGGGCAGGTGACGCTCCATGCGGGTCTCGTCCGCCCCGAGGACAAGCCTGAGGTGCCAGACAGCTCCACCGGGGCATCTGCTGGGAAAGCGGAGGCAGATGCCGGCGAGATCAGCTATCCGGCCTCGCTCGCGGAAGATCTCAAGACCGAGCGGGCCATGGCCCTTGGCGCCGCCATGGCGATGCATCCGGAGGCGACGCTCGATCTGACGCTTTTCAAGCTGGTGAGTGACGTTCTCTGCCGTGGCATGAGCGTCACGACCGCCATCAAGCTCGATGCGCGCAAGGAGTATCGCAACCATGCCAAGATGGATGACATTGACGGCACCTCGCTCGAGCAGGTGGCGGAGGCGCATGATGCGCTCGATCTGTCCTGGCTCGATGAGGCCCGGTCGCCTGCCGATCAGTTTGCGGCGTTCCGTGCACTGAAGCCGGGCGAAAAGGCCAGACTCGTCGCCTTTGCTGCTGCCAGCACCACGCAATCCTGCTTTGCGCGGGACCGGCAGCGCGACAGCCTGATGCATGATTTTGAGATCGAGATTATGCCCGACATTCGCGCGCACTGGACGCCAAATGCGGCGCTGTTCAACCGGTTCAAGAAGGCCTGGCTCCTGAAAATTCTCGGCGAGGATCTCGGCCTTACCCAGGAAGCGGTCACGTTGGCTTCTTCAAGCAAGAAGGAGATTGTCGCCTTTTGCGGCAAGCTCTTCGCCGAGCCTTTCGCCACGCTCACGGACGCTCAGCGTGCGGCAGTCGCCGCATGGTGCCCGCCGATGATGCAAACGGCGGGGGTGGCATTCGAGGGTGTCCCCGAGGCTGAGGCGCAGACCACCGAAGACGACGTCGCGGAAGCGGCCTGAACGCTCCATCGACCCGCGCGAGACTCAGTCACCGCGCGGGTCAACTCTCTCCCACACCCAATGGAAAGACAGTCCCATGGCTATTCTCAAATTCTCCGCGTCATCGGTCGCGGCGCAGATCGATCACGCGCGCGCCTGCAAAACCTTCCTGCCCAACTGGAACGGGCCCGTGGACAGGCCCGCTCTGATCTTGATCGTCGGCAATGGCGTGCATCTGCGGTCAAATGGTATCGACGGCACGACCACCCGCATCGTCACAACCAGACAGGCCGATCCCACTTTCGCTTTTGCCGATGGCCTGAACCCGTTTCGTGATCTCGATTGGATGGCACAGCGCCAGACTGCGTTCCGGGACCTCACTGGCCAGTTCTACACCGACATCCTGGACGACGTGCAGGTGCTCATCGACCGGGGGCAGGGAGCGATCCTGCTCGCCACCGACGGGCACAGCATCCGCGTTTTCGCGCGTAGCCCTTCTGACTATCTCATCGGTGGGACCTACGAGGTGCCCTCCGGTCTCGGCGGCACGTTTCGGGTCATTCTCAAGGATGCCTGCGACAGCTTCGCCATCGTCGAGAACAGCGGCAATTGCGAGGATTTCGACGCGATGCAACCCTACCGCGTGCCGCTTGATGCGCTCATGGAAATTGATGACCGGAGGGCGGCATAGTGGGATGGCTTTTCTATACCGACCGCCGCGTCAAATCCTATGCGGATGAGAAGGCGGAGATCACGCGGCTCTGCACATTTGAGACCGACATCCGAAAGACCGAACTGGTCAAAGCCTGCAAGGTCGGCTCGACCTGGTATGCGGCGGCCAAGGTCTCGAACCTCGATGGCTCACCCGTCGAAGACAAAACCTATGTGAGCGATGCCGATGGGTCCATCACCTTCGGGGCTGTCTTCCTCACGCGGTATGACGATGGCTGCTGGGGCTACAAAGACATGGAAGAGAACGCGGGCCCGGTCGAGTCCCGTGCACCACTCAGCCTGTTGGCACTACTGTCCGAGATCAAGGACCCCGACAACTATGCCCATGCCTGGCGTCAGCGTTGTCGGGATTGGGCCACGATTCCGGCGTATGAAGAAGGCGACAAGATCAAACTTGCCGCTCCCGTGACACTGACCGATGGCAGCACCTGTCAGATCGTCACTGCGACGCACTACCGGCGCGGGCAGCAAAAGCGGCGCTGCTATCGCATCGCGGAAACCGGCGGGCTGGTGCGTCTGTCAAAGGCCTCACTCGCGGGATCGGAACTTCTCACCTCGGCGAAAGGTGCCGCGAGCCCGGTTCTCGCCGAGTTCCTGGCGGGGCAGGAGGAGTGACGAGCAAACTGATACATTTCCATTCGAGCCCCCTCCGCACTCCCAAAGTGTAGAGGGGGCTTCTTGTCTTTTGGAACTCAGACCTGACCCAAAGGACAGACCCCATGGCCGTATCCAGCCCAACACATACCGCTCACACTATTTCCGAAGCTGATCTCGTCACGGCGCTGCAGCGGATCGGAGCGGAGATCAATCACCGGCCGCTGCGCAGTTCGGTACTGGCCCGCATCATGCGCACATGCTTTGGCGGCAGCGATGCCAGCGGCGCATGGGACTGGCGCATAGCCTATGACATGATGCAGTCCGCCACGGTTCAAACACTCCTGACAGGTGATGAAGATGTTGACGATATCGCCTCGGCAAAGCTATTCGCATCGCGCCTACTAACGGAAACGCGCCGTTCAGAGCAACAGATCCGGCTGCAGCAATTTTCCACGCCGCTGCCCTATGCGGCCCTGGCGGTGCGGGCAGCGGGAATCCGCAATGGCGAGACCGTGCTGGAACCCTCAGCCGGAACCGGTGCTTTGGCCGCGTTTGTTATCCGCGCGGGCGCAAAAGTGATGCTGAATGAAATCGGCCCTTTCCGCCAACGCCTCCTTCGGGCCGTCTTCGGCACCGATGTGACGGGGCATGACGGCGAGCATATCGACGATCTGCTGCGATCCTCGACCTTGCCTGATGTCGTTGTGATGAACCCGCCCTTCGCCTCTTCGGTCGATCGCTCAAAGGACAGGCATATCGCGGCCAAACACCTCATCGCCGCGGCCAAGCGTCTCGCGCCAGGCGGGCGGTTGGTGGCGATCATGCCGCCGGGGTTCAGCCCGGAACGTGATGACGCGCATTGGGCGCGAGCCTGTGGCATCCTCACCCCGTGCCTTGCGCTGACAATCCCGGGACAGGTGTACCGCAAGCTCGGCACGACAGTTGAAACCCAGCTCATGGTCTTTGACAAGGTGCAGGAGCAGAGCGATCTGATCCGGGCCAGTGTTGACGACCTGGACAAAGCCCTGGGTCATATCGATGCGGTTGCCGCAACCCGGTGCGAGACACGCCCTGTGCAGGCGGCGGCCATGCCATACCCATCAAGGAGTGTTCCCGCGCCTGTCAGACGCAAGCAGCCAGCTGCGATTGCCGCGTCCAAGCCCCGCAGCAATGTGGCCATGCCGCTTACCATTGCGAGCCTAGAGACCCCGCGCGACAATACGCCCGTCTCGGACATCTATGCCCGCTATCGACCGCAGCGGATCAATATCGCCGGGGCGCAGGAACACCCCACGCCGCTGGTCGAGAGCATCGCCATGGCCTCTGTTGCACCACCGGTGCCCTCAAACACGGGTGACGAGGAATTGCGGCTGCCCGCCCGCCTGATCGAGGAAGGGCACCTCTCCGAGGCGCAACTCGAGACGGTCATCATGGCGCATGACGCTCATGGGCGCGATCTGCCCGGGCGTTTCACCATTGATGACGACCAGAGCAAGCTGACACGGGCGGATGACGATCTGGACGCTCAGGCCTATCGACTTGGGTACTTTCTTGGCGACGGCACCGGATGCGGTAAAGGCCGGGAATGCGCGGGGCTGATCCTGGTGAACTGGCTTGCCGGGCGTCGCAAGGCCGTCTGGGTTTCCAAATCGGCCACTCTCATCGAGGACGCCATCCGCGACTGGGCCGATCTCGGGGGCTCGCCGGCTGACATCCAGCCGCTCTCCAAATGGAAGCCGGATCAGCCCATCCCCATGGGGGATGGCATTCTCTTCGTCACCTACGCGATGCTACGATCCGCGGGTAAATGCGGCACCACGCGGCTGAGCCAGGTCCTCGACTGGATGGGAACAGAGTTCAACGGGGTGCTGGCGTTTGACGAGGCTCACGCGATGCAGAACGCCGCCGGATCCGAGCAGGGCAGGGGGGTCAAACCCTCCCAACAGGGTCTTGCCGGCCTGCGGTTACAACTTGCTGCGCCACACGCCCGCGTCTTCTACATCTCCGCCACAGGCGCAACCAGTGTGCACAATCTTGCTTATGCCGCCCGGTTGGGTCTTTGGGGGCAGGGACCAGAGTATCCTTTCCCGAGCCGCGAGAGCTTTGTATCCGCGATGGAGGCCGGTGGCGTCGCCGCCATGGAGGTTGTGGCACGCGATTTGAAGACGCTTGGTCTCTACACGGCCCGCGCGCTCAGTTTCGATGGCGTCGAATATGACGTGCTCGAACACGCACTCACCGCGGCCCAGACCGAGATTTACGATGCCTATGCGGGCGCGTTCCGCACGATCCATCATAATCTCGAGGCGGCTTTGACCGCCACAGGCGTCAATGACGCCTCGGGTAAGACCAATGCCTCCGCCGCGCGCGCATCGGCCAAGTCCCGCTTCGAGAGCACCAAACAGCGGTTCTTCAATCATCTCCTCATGGGCATGAAGGCACCCAGCATAATTCGAGCCATCGAGCAGGATCTGGCGGAGGGCTATGCTTGTGTCGTCCAGGTGGTCTCGACGGGGGAAAGCCTGTTGAAGCGGCGGCTCGAGTCCATGGACCCGGAAGATGAGCTGGTCGAGGGGGCATTGACGCCCCGGGACTACGTGCTGAGCTATCTCGAGCAGGCCTTCCCGATCCATGCCCAAAAGCTCGTCGAGATCGACGGGAACATGGTCGCAGAGCCTTTGCGCGATGAGAATGGCTCGCTGGTTGTCTCGCGCGAGGCGCTGGCCCTGCGGGATGCGGCGATGATGGGCCTGATGACACTGGCACCGATCCCCTCGGCGCTTGATCAGATCCTCTGGGCCTTTGGCGACGAGGCGGTTGCGGAAGTGACCGGGCGTTCCATTCGACCCTTGAAGGCGGAGGATGGTCACCTCTTTATCGAGAAACGCGCCGCCAGCAGCAAGTCATCGGAAACCCAGGCCTTCATGGATGGCGACAAAGATATCCTCATCTTCTCGGATGCTGGCGGGACAGGGCGGTCCTATCATGCCGCAAAGACAGCGAGGAACCAAAAGCGGCGGCGGCACTATCTGTTGGAGCCCGGCTGGCGGGCCGATGCAGCCATCCAGGGGTTGGGCCGCACACATCGCTCGGCGCAGGTCAGCGCGCCCTTCTTCCGGGTCTGCACCTCCGATGTGCATGGCGAAAAACGCTTCACCTCCACCATTAGTAAACGCCTGGATCAACTGGGGGCTTTGACCAAGGGCCAGCGCGAGACCGGTTCGCAGGGTATGTTCCGCGAAGAGGACAATCTCGAAAGCCCGATCGCGCGGGCGGCGCTGCGTGGCTACTACGCCGATCTTGCTGCCGGGCGCGCCGAGGCGATGAGCTATGAGCGCTTCACCGACTGGACCGCGTTGCGGCTGGTCGATGGTGACGGCATTCTGCTAGAAGAGCTCCCCCCGATCCAACGGTTCCTCAACCGGGTGCTGGCGCTGCCGATCCACATGCAGAATGCGCTCTTTGCTGAATTTATGCGCCGTATCGCCGATCAGACCGAACGCGCCCGTGCGGCGGGCACGCTCGATCTTGGGGTAGAAACCCTGCGCGGCGAGAAGATCGAACAGGTCTCGACCGAAGATCTCTGGACTTGCCCGAAATCCGGCGCGGTCACGCGTATCATCGGACTGGAGGTGACGGACCCTGTGTACGTGCTGTCGGCCGAAGAAGCACTCGATCGCAATTCGGACAAGCGGCCGATGATCAACCGTGCCTCCGGGCGCGCAGGTCTGATCTCGGCGCTGCCCATGCAGATGTATGACGAAGACACCGTCACGCTGATGCGCAAGGCGGTGCGGCCGAATGGCTCCAGCTATCTCGAGGAGACCCGTTTTGAGGCCTCCGCCTGGGAGGAGATCGGGAAGCTCGAGTTTATCCGTCTTTGGGAGGAGGAGGCCGCCGCCCTGCCAAAAACCTCAACCACCAAGCTCTTCCTTTTGACAGGGTTGCTGCTGCCCATCTGGAAAGACATACCGACCACAAACGAGCGCATCTATCGGGTTACGCCTGATGGCGGCACCAGCATGATTGGGCGAACGCTGAGCGAGGAAGGGGCGGCGGCCCTGCGCGCGCGGTTCCTCGTCCTGGAACCGCAAACGCCGCAAGAGATGCTGGCCGCTGTGCTTGGCACCACGGCATCTGTCGATCTGGGCCGGGGTTTGTCGCTGACGCGCCGCCGTGTCGCCGGCGAGATGCGTCTCGAGTTGAGCGGTGCCGACAGAGGCATGATCGACGGCCTGAAGGCGTTCGGGTGTTTCACGGAGATCGTCGCCTTCCAGCTGCGGGTGTTCCTGCCGCACGGAGACGGTGTCGACACAGTTGGCATTCTGTCCCGGATCGTGGGCACAGGCACAGATGCCGCCCAAGATACGGCATCTTTGGCGGCAGAATAGGGAAGGAGGCAAGCATGACACTTGATGAGATCAAATCCGCCGTGGATGCAGGCCAGATAGTCCATTGGGCCAACACCAGTTACCGCGTGCACAAGGACCGCCTGGGTCAGTATCTGATCACCTATGTCCCGAATGGTAGCAGTATCGGGCTGACCGACCGAAGCGGGCAACGGTTGAACGGGGATGAAGCAGAGTTCTTCATCGAAGGTTCGGAGGGTGACGATGAGGAACACCCGAACAGCCGACGTGAGGCAGTAGGCAGGGGAGGGCGTTTCACAAGGCGGAGAGGCAGTGCGACGCTGTCTGCGGATGCGCCAGCTGAAAGGTCGGCAGGAAAGGAAAGGGGACTTTGGGTTTTGTGATCCCATGAGGGGTCGAAAAGCAATCCCGGTGGCGCTGATCAGAGGTCAGGCACCGGCACAAACTGAAGGAAATGACCCATGTTCGCAGGAACCCTGACCAAAAAACGTTGAAACCGCCGCAACCGCTTACTCCGGTATGATCCACAGCAGCCGCTTTGACATCGCCATCCAGCTGGAAGCCCGCAGCAAAATGTCCGAACGCAGCCCGGACTTTGATGTGACCGCCGTCAACAAGTCGGGTCGCAAGGTGCGTATCGGTACCGCCTGGAACGAGACCGGCAATACCAGCGGCAACCATTACATCTCGATGCAGATCGATGTTGGCCTGGGCCCGTTCCGGGTCAACGCCGTACAGACCAAAGAGGCTCGTGAGGCGAAAAGCGATGAATTCGAGATCATCCCACTGGTCTCAAACGGTATCATGAAGTCTGGCTCGATCTCGGGCGAGCTCACCGCGATGGACGCCGACAATGCCTTCGCAGGCTACATCGCCAACATGATGTTCGATCTCGACTTCACGCTGATCCAGAACGACTTCAAATCTGAGGACACGCATCCCGACTATCGGATCGAGATCAGTTCACCGCGCGGCAAGCCGATCCGCGTTGGCTCGGCCTGGATGGCCAAGAGTGCTCGCACCAGCAACGACTACCTGTCGCTGCTGATCAACACCCCCGATGGCGATCTGCGCGTCAACGCCGTTCAGAACGAAGAGCAGCGTGGTGGTCAGACCTTTTCGATCATCCCGTTCATCGACAGTGGGGAACAGCCGCAGGACGCGGGCGCGGGGTTGTCTCTGGTCGCCTGACGAGAGCATGAGCCTGAGCCTTCGAGCAGCAGGGGGAGCCGTGGGTCACACGGTTCCCCTATTCCAGCGTTGCTGTGGTTGAGAGATGGCGTGATGAGCCGGCCCATTTCGGTCATTGAAACGCTATTTGGCTAATAGCTGCTCATGCCATGTGTGCTGACTTCCAACTTACCATTTTGAACATGCGTCGGCGGGCCTTTTTCGCGTTGCAGAAACATCTGAGATATACTTTGACCTGATGCTTCAGCTAGAGACCTTGCGACGGGAGGCATCTCGGCCAATGCCCTGTCAACGTTATCCATTCCGATCCGGTTGGCCACCTCGGGTGCATCGAGACGGATCATGTTAGAACGTCCTATCAAAAGCCCGGCCTGTCCAAGTGCGTTGTGAGACTGAGCTCTCATGGCACAAGTCACGAATGCACCAGCCCAAATTAGCTTTCCTCCAACCCGGTGCCACCAGCGCATCCGGTATGTTTCCTGACCGCATCCAAGGCTCAAGAGCCTGACTTGGGTACGATCAATATCAAAGCAAGTCATCGCGTCTACCAAACCGATCATGGCCGGATTGTTGGCCCAGATACCGCCGTCCGCGAACACGTAGCCATTCCTCTTAACCGCTGCGAAGATCGTGGGCGCTGCCGCTGTGGAGAGCCCAACATCTACGAGTCGTTCATGCCGGTCTTTCTTGTAGTCCGGGTGGTGCGGGGTCTTGAACACATAAGGTTCGCCATACCGACCGTCGAATGACGGAATGCAGGTGGGGATGGTCGAAGACCCAAAGAACCCATCGCCAAATTCCCGGCGGAGCTCTTTCTCCAGGTTGCCCCGATCATATGGTGTGAACGCCCAGCCCGCCCAGCCACGGAGCCACCGGGTTAGACGATTGCCGGGGAAGATGAAACGGCCACGTTCGATATAGAGCTTGGAGATCTCCTGGGCCGATTTACCCTGGCCCAGCCCCAACGCGATGATACCGCCGGTTGACGTCCCAACGATCATGTCGAAGTGCTTGCCGATGGGCTCTCCGTCCAGGAAACGTTTCTCGATCTCGGCCAGGATCAAACACGGCAGAATACCCAGGATACCACCACCATCGATAGAAAGTATGTTGAACGGCTTCCCCGACGGCCACGGTTGGACGGGTCTGAGCGTCTGCCTGGTTCCATCAGAACGGCGTGGAACAGTGTGGTCATATTCGCTGTCACGCGGCATGGTCTTCACCTTTCTCGGACCCATCTTCGTCGTGGCGTCCACCGCCTATCCACCGACCAGTCATTTCCCAGAACTCGTAGGCGGCAAGCCATCGAACCGCCCAGCCAACGGTGGTACGGCTAATGAGCATGGTCCGGTCCCACTCTTTTGCCTTGGGGTCGAATAGGCATAGCGGCGACAGCCTGATGTCCGGCGGTTCGAAATAGACGTGTGGGAGCGGTGATTCCTCTTCAGCATCCCAATTCGGGACTAGGGAGGGCCTTAGGACACGAACCACGGGCATACTGCGGTATTGCTCGTGCCGCCGGGCCATGGGTAAGCCATATTCGATGCTTACGTGAAACTGCCGCTCTAGCCCCCTCAGGTTGCCGAACCAGATCACGGATTGCGGCCCAAGTCCCAGGGCCGCTTGGAACTGTGGCCAATCCCGGTGCATGGCGTTGACCTGTGCTAGCAGGGATCTCATGAACGCCTCCACTTGGTGCCATAGAAGGTCGAGGGCTTAACAGCCGGTTTGGCCCTGGCGATTGCCGGGCTCATGGCGAGGCCACCGAGGGCACCAAAATCGTGTCGACCGCTGCGGATTGCCTCACCAATATCTCGCTCCAGGTCGTCTACCACCGACTGGCCAATATCTTCCCCGAACATCGCCTTCAGTGTGTCACGCCGATCACGCAGCGACCGATTATCATTCTGAAGCACCGCGAGCTGATCCAGAAACAGCCGCATATCTGCGATCATCCTGTCCTGGGCGGCTTGGTTTTCCGGCCAGCGGTCCGTGAACACATCACCAGGGCATCGTGGGTTTTCGACATGGATCAGTTCCCCAACGCTCTTCGCCCAGAGTAGGCGGTCGAGAATGTGCTGTGCGGTGACCCTGAGATTCTGGCCGATTGTTCGACCCGCCTCGGCCACTTCCAGAGTAAGGCAACTCAACATCACAGAAGCAGGCATACGGCCATCTCTGGTGGCCCACCGGATATTGCGGTTCCTCTTGATCAGTTGCAGCGCCACTGTGACCGCTGATTTGCCGCCTACGACGGTAGAGTGTTCGGGCACCGGCAGCGAGTCGGCATCTTTCTGCATCACGACCAAGCCACGGTCGGCCTTGAGCGCCCGACGGGCATATTCCTGTTGGAACGACAGATCGACGGGGCAAGTCATGTTGTATTCGTCGGCGAACCCAAAGCTGTTAGTTAGCACCTTGTGGTCTCGACTGCGGGGCTCTTCAGGCTTCGAATGATAGATAAAGCTCTGACGCGGATCGAATTCGTTGATCAGTTCGGCAGGCGACAGATCGAGGTGCATCCCGTCAGCGTAGTGAACCGTCACGCACCGTGTCTGACGTTCTGTCATGTCGTAGTAGCGTGAACCCGGCTCCCCCCGCATCGCTTCGTAGAGCAGATCCAGTGCCTGCCAAGGTGCCAAGCCAGGGTTCATCAACTCGACAATAATGTCGATGTCGAATCCCTCGAACCTGAGCTTTGCCCGAATGGTCGCCCCAATGGCCACCGACCCCTGTTGATAAAACAACCGGACTTTTCCCTTCAGCGGGCTTCCGTCTCGTTCTAGGTGCTTTTCGATAGTTTCTTTTCGCTCAGCCAGGAGAGCATGCATGCTAGGCGGAAGTTCGATTTTGATGGCCACTGCCGCCAACATCTGCTCTGAAACGCTCTCCCATGGCGTTGTGGGACTACCCAGGTGCTTGTTCATGCTCGGCCTCGTTGTTCCGTTTCGCCGCAGTTGACTAGTGTCCCACGACGTGATTCAAGTGTTTCATAGGCTGGACATTAACCGGGCAGCAACGATCTGTCCAGTATGTGAAACACTAATGCCAGCCTAAGGGACACTTGGGAGAACAACCATGGATGTAAGTGATCTAGGTGCGCTGCTCAGTCGGAAGCGTGGAAACCAAGGGATTCGGGCGGCAGCAAAGGAAATAGGGATCAGCCCCTCGACCCTCTCGCGGATTGAAAAGGGACACGTGCCGGATGTGGGCACACTCGAAAAAGTGTGTGCTTGGTTGGAGGAAGAGCCTTCGAAATTCACTGGAGTTGGTAATCTACAAATTGCCTTCAAGAACAAGAAGGCAATGCCACCCACGACTGCCAAATCGCTGGCAAACCTGATTGAGGCTGCGTCCAAGCAGTTCGCTGATGAAGTGGATGCAAGGGGGCACTAGTTGGCATTTCGTAGGGGTTTCAAATCACAGTGCGAGCGACGTTCAGTAGAATATCGTAGACAGCTTGGCTTAGACCAAACTGAGCCTTTGGCGGCGGAACGCCTTGCCAGTCACCTTGGCGTCACGGTTTGGTCCGTTGCAGACGTTGCTTCTCTTGGTATCGAAGACCTTAACATACTGAGTGATGAAGCAGATGACTCCTGGTCCGCGCTAACGATGAGAATTGGGAAGGACAACTTGGTGATCTACAAGCCCGTCTCGTCCGAAGGCAGACGAAACAACGTCATCATGCACGAATTATCTCACACCATTCTCGGTCACGATCTGGCGGATGCGTGCATAATGGACGACGGATCACTGGTGCCGGGAAATTTCGATCAGAACCAGGAAGACGAAGCGGATTGGCTTGCTGGAACGCTTTTGCTCCCAAGACCTGCGCTGATGTCCATCCGACGTTCCAGGCTCAAGGATGAAGCTGCCTGCCGACGGTATCTTGTGAGCCAAGAGATGCTAACCTGGCGCTTTCGAATGACAGGGGTAGATTACCAATTAGCCCGCCGCCGAGCCTGAAGTTTATTGCAGCGCAAGAGCAATAAATCAGTCAAAATCACATAAGTGAGCAGGGTATAGGTGCTGGTAACCTCGACTGCCTAGTCCAACCGTATGATCACATCGTCTTCGGAAGGCTGGGAGTGTTTAGCAGGTCATTTCGTCTTTTGGCGAGTTGCGCCGAGATTTCTGTAAAGCAGACATTGGTTTCTGGCGCAGCGAATGTCGGCTCTCCGTCCGGTTTTGAGGGATGTCGTGCGTACAAATGAAGCATGACAAACCAGTCTTCGCGTGTGAGTGCGAGACAACCAACCTGATCTAGCCTTCCGGCCTCTCCTGCTCGGCTTCGCGTGTCGCAGGCGAGAACGGCCCTGCGGTCCGTCGCGCATTCGGACATGCGTCCTCATCGCGACGTCGCACCCGGCATCCCGGTTTGCCCGCCTCGCGAGCACGTCGCTCCCCGGCCGCTCCGCCGGATTGCGCTCTGGTCTGTTTTGGCCCAAGGCCAAAACGATCCTGCCGCTGCATCCGTCTTCCGCGTCCGGTCGCGTCGTTTGCCTGCTCGCGTCGGGCAAACCTACCGTCAAAACACACACACATGAGCGTGGAAGCATATCCTCCGGATGGCCCCCAAATCAGCCCGCCTCAAGGATCGCAAAACTTTTCGGCAGAGGCTGTGCGGGTGGAGAAGGCGGTCCAGTGCACGAGGGCGCGCGTGTTTTTCATGTCGCGCCCGGAAAACTTTTGCGCCCGGCACGCCGGCGGCTGCGCCGTCCCTGACCCGAACAGATTCGGAGAACCAGAAATTCGGCCATGCCACCACGCTCACGTGGTGGTCGAACATTCGAACTCTGGAGACCAGACATGGCATACGATCAAGCGAACACCTATGAGACCATCGAACTTTTTGGACTGACCGAGAAAGACGCTCAGCTGCCGATCCCCGAAGATGACATTCTGAAAGATAATATCATCCGCGAGACCTTCGAGACGCTGCTCGGTCAGCTGCGCGACACCGGGCTTGAGGCGGAAATCGAACCGCTCGCCCACGGGCTGGCGACGATCCTGCAGCGGCGCAAGGTTGCGCTCGGCAAGGAGGTCGACCGCACAGCCGACAAGATTGGCGCGCTGGCAAAATCTCACGACGGATCAGAGATCGCCGAGACCGCTCTGGAAGAGGCCCAGGCCCGCTTCCTGCACCTGCGGGAGATCGTCGGCGCCATCGAGGTGATGAGCGAGGCGGCGGCGGAATGCTACGAGATCGAAACGGGTCTTGCCTTCATCCCCGCAGCGGGATCGCGCGCCAGTGCGCGCGCGCAGCAGACGGGAGCAATCTTTGAAGCACGCCAGCTGCTGGAGCAGCATGATCGTGAGACGGCCGAAAAGTCGAAGGTCGAAGGAGTGCCCCTGATCGTCTCGGGTGCCACCGACTGGACCGATATCGACATCATCTTCAACACGCTCGACAAGGTTCGCGACCGGATCAAGCAGAACCGCAATCAGGATATCTTCCTCTGCCACAAGGGTGGCAAGCACGGGGCGGAAATGATCGCGGCTCGCTGGGCGCGGGCGCGGGGCATTGCGCAGGCGCGGTTCGATCCGCGCTGGTCCGCACATGGCCGGGCGGCTCCGTTCAAATGCAATGACGAGATGCTGGACGACAAGTTCGCGGCGACGGGGGTTGTGCTCTTCGGCGGCAATGGGGTCGCGCTGAACCTCGGTCAGAAGGCGGAAGCGAAAGGTCTGACGGTCATGCGGGTTGCTGATCCGGTGAAGAAGACGACAGAGACGTAAAATGAGAGGGTCGCCTTCGGGCGGCCCTTTTGTTGTTTCAGCGGTGGCACTCGCAATTCAGATGCGCGACTACGCTCAACAGCAATGGCTGACACCAGCCATCTCGTTTCCCAGCTGCCTTGACGGTATCTCGATGTAATCTCGGTCTATTGTGTTGGCGGTGCAAATGACATTTGTTGTGTTGCATACCATTATTGCAGGTTTTTCTTTGGATGCCCTTTTCTCCGGAACGCACACAAGAAATCCAATCGCGCATTGATGCTCGGCTGCGCTCCGGGCAGGCAAACGATTGGGAGGTGTCGTTTCTCACAAATATGGCCGAACGGTTTCAGCGGTATGGGACCAGAACGCGCCTGAGTAAGGCTCAGTATGCCAGCCTGCACAAAGTCCTGAAACTGGAACGAGAAAAACCGGCCCAGACGAGGGAGGGTGCAGACGGCCGTATTTCGCAACCAGCGCCAAAGCGCGACTCCAGATCCGGTCAGATGAGACCCCGTCCGAACTCCGTGATCCGTGCGATCAAAGCACCTCGGCGTGCCGTGCGCAGGGCGCAACGCCAAATTATGGTTCCGGTGGTTGTCGCCGTCGCGTTTATTGCGTTGGTTGTGTCTTTTTTTGAGTCATCAACGTCGCGGTCCACAGCTTACAGTCCTTCAGCGAGACCCACATCTCAAACGACGAAAGGCGCTTACGTCTACGTAACAGGTACACGTGTCAACCAACGTGCCGGGCCGTCTACCGCGAATGCCGTGATGGGCGTTCTGAGCGAAGGGACGCGCGTCGAAAAGCTTCGCCATGAAGGGCAGTGGACGCAAATTCGATCAAACCTGGGAATGGGCTGGATGGCGTCCAGCTTTCTGTCTTCGGTCGCGCCTGCTGTCGCGCGATCAGCCGCGCCGGACCGGTCCATTCGCGCCAGCGATATTCGGATCATTGATGGTGATACGATCGATGTTCGGGGCATGACAGCGAACGTGCGTCTCGTTGGGTTCAATACGCCGGAGACGTGGAGACCTTCCTGCGCTGCAGAGCGCCAGCTCGGGGAACGCGCGACAACGCGGCTTGGTCAATTGGTACGGGGTGCGGCGTCGATTGAATTCGAGCGCGTGGCCTGTTCCTGTCGACCCGGGACAGAGGGCACGGATCAGTGCAACTTCGGGCGTTTGTGCGGCTCGTTGATTGTCGACGGTCGGGACGTCGGCGGTACGCTCATTGCTGAAGGTTTGGCTGTGCCGTACCGATGTGGTCGTACCAGCTGTCCCCCACGCCCACAACCTTGGTGCCGGTAACAGGGATATCTGCCCGGCTCCCGCGACGGACCTTCGCTTGCGGCCGAAGAACAGCATATCCCGACCGAGGGCGATCCGGATCAAGACCCCGCGCAGGGAGATGTGATCGCTGCGGCCATGATCTCATCAACTTGATCAGGTCAGTGGCAACTGCGTGGTGTCAGCGATCATCCGGGCCTCTCCTTTTTGCTTATGCATGTGGATCGCACGGGGTCGGCCCGGCCGTACCCTCCGCTTCGCTCCGGCAAGCACAAATACGGTTTCCACGCCGGGGGCCGCGGACCCTCCGCATTTGCGCTTGCGACCGGGCCTCTTGCCCCCGTGCTGTCAGATCCCCATCGCAAAAAGGAGAAACCCAAATGACCAACCACTACGTCGCCACCGTCCCCGTCAAGTTCACCGATAACGACGGCCAGGAGCGCACCCGCTTCCAACGCGTCGGGGCCATGTTCCGCAACACCCGCAACGGGGATGGCTCGGAGTTCTTCAGCCTCAAGCTCGACTTCCCGGTCGCGGTCTCGGAGCTGGTGATGTTCCCGCCCAGCTCGAAGGAACCCCAGGACTAAATCCTCTGGCGAGGAGGGGCCGCCACCCGGCGGCTCTCATCCCTGTTCCAGGGACGCCGTTGCCGGCGGGGCAGGTCGCCAGTCGCGCCCTTCCCGGTGCCGGTCCCGAAGAGGGACCGCGACAGGTTGGCCAACCAGCCTCAAGGGGGCCATCCCCAAAACAGTCAGGCCGGGGCCTGCCGGTTTTGCGGCAGAGATTTGGGCCGAGCCAAATCTGGCTCTCCTTGACCCTGTCTGCCCATCCTGTCGGAGGTGTTTGTTCCCGCCCGCGTTTCCGTCCGAACACATGCGTGTTCGGCCAGATCCGCCGGCGGGTCTTGGTTAGGGTCCCCGTGTGTAATCAGCCGTTGTGTATGTGGGACGGGAGGCCGCGCCGCCTCCCCACGGGCTGCCGATCCGACATTGGAGTTTTCTGGCAGCCCGACAACATAGGATCAGTGCGCCCTATGGTCCTGCATCCTCGCCCTGATCATCTTGGCAATTTCTGTGTCGTTTTCCTGGAGAACTTCTTTGAAGAAGGCCCCAAGGTTGAAGTTCTTCTGGAACTCACGGGGAATCCGCCCGCGTACGGCTTCCAGAGCCTCCGCGATTTCCGAGCCATCCGAGGTCGAAACCTGGATTCGAACAGGTGTCCCTTCCGTGCTTTTGGGCGGGGTAGCTGGGTTCGATCTCACTTTGTCATTCTTCTTCTTGCTCATTGGTCATTGTCCCCAACGCTTTTGCGGATCATTGCAGCAATCTCTGCGTCATTTTCGATCAAAACTTGCCTGAACAAAGTGCCAATACTGATGCCTGATCGAAGGGTTTTTGGAACTGCGGCCAGAATTTCCTCTAAGGCGCTTTCCACCTCACCGCCTTCAGGTGCCGAAACCTGAAACCTGATCGGGGCACGACGCTTTTCTACAACCTGTCTCGCTTTTGGCATTTGGTGCTTGCGCTTGACCGCCTTGGCCGGTTCGGCCGTTTCGGGCTTTAAATCATCTTTGGCCTGCTTGGTCAGATCCGCCACAGTCGGAGCGATGTCTGACGCGGACCCCGACAACAGGTTTTCGATGCTATCAGGCCGGGGCATGTTGCACCTCGCGTTCCTTGAGTGCATTCAACACAAACTCAGCATTGCTCAACGCCTTTTTGCATCGATCGGCCATGCGGCGCGCATTCGACCGGGCTGTTTGCGTCTCCGCCATTTCCATCGCTTCCTCAGCAAAGCCCATCAACCGCCCGATCGTTGTTCCTGTCCGAAGTGCGTCGTCCATTGCGGCCGTGTCGGCAAGTCCACCGACACAGCGGAATCGTTTCTCCAACGCCTGTTTGCCTTTCTGAATACCGGCTGACTGCGCGACAGATTGCCGGGTGAAGACGATCCGGAACTTGTCCTGCGGATCGGCTGTGCTGCCGATTTGCTTCAATGCCGCTTCGCACGACCTGTAGGTCACCATGATCGGATTGAACTCCGCAGACGACCCGTCAGTCGGGCACAGCACCATGTCTGCCACGGCCATAGCCATCGCGGCGGTCATGCTGGGTTCGCCCTTGGTGTCGATCAGCAGGTAGTCGTACCCACCGGCCCGTTCCGCCTCAAGGATGTGGGCGTAAGCCAGCCGGGCATTCTCTGCATCGTCCGCCGCAAACTGCCCGGCTTCGATCAGAAGCTCATCTGCGGGGATCGGGTCTAGCCCGTTTTTCGGATTCAACCAATCCGAGAGTGTGCCTTGTGAATCCAGATCAAGGATGCGCACCCTTTTTCCCTGATGGTGCAAGGCAGAGGCAAAGGCGATGAGCATGGACGATTTCCCAGCCCCGCCCTTGGAGTTTACAGCGGCATAGATTTTCAATTTGGTCTCCGGGTCTGCGCCCGAAAGCCACGCCGCGCAGAGGCGTGCCATAACCGGGCTTGCGATTTCAAACTACCGCGCGATCCGGCACCCGCGCTGATTCAGATGCTATTGCTTTTCTAAGCAATTCGCAACGTTTGCAAATTGCGCATCGGCATAAATTGTCTGTCCTGCAACCTGCAACAGCTGAGGGCTGTTGCTCGCCGATTGCGGCTTGCGATCCGACCGCCGACCAGCAGGCGCTGCTGATCGTTAGATGGGCTGTATCGCCCCTTACAGCCCATCTACATTCTACGCTTGTTTTGCTACGCTTGTTTTGCGGGATAATACAGATTGTGCTATCGACAATCTGTTGGACTTGCAGTCGGCCATCCATTCAACTTAAACTTGAAGCAACCAACGCGCGGTCTGCCGGGGCCTCGCACGATTTCTGATCGTGGAGAACCGCCCCGATGCCAACCGGCCAACCTAAATCCGTCACCACAACCATGCGTTTTGATGAGGACGAATTGGCGTTCCTCAAGCAACGCAGTCAGGCGATGCAGCTGCGCAGTGTGACCGGGTTGGTGCGCGTTTGCCTGCGCGTGGCCTTCGGAATCCCGACCAAAGAAGAGTTCAGGACCCAGCACTTCGAAGCGCATCTGGTCCAGTTGGTGCGCATGGGGAACACTCTCAACCAGCTAACACGTGACGCCGGTGCCGGAAAGCTTCGGCTCGACAAACACGTAGCTGATCAGATCGAAGCGATGAAGGTCGAGATCCGGGAGTTGCGTCAGCTGTTCGAAGAGTACGCTGATGCGGCCCGCGAGCGATCATTTACGCGTGCGCTTGAGATTGAGCGGCGGGCCGAGAAGCGGCGGGCCGCGCGGGTGTCCCCCAAAGCAAAGGCCAGGGGATGACCAGCCTGACCACGGCATATGACCCGGCCTGGGAGGCCTTGTTTGGTGAGTTTCAACTCATTCCGAACCTGAAACCGCGTCCGGGCCAAACCCCCACGCGACCGGGACGGCGGTCCGCGCACCGACAAAGCGTGTCGGGCGGACCGGCCGGGATGATCGCCAATGCGTTGCTGACCAACCAGGCGGTGGTCAAAGTTGTCCGCGGTGGCGGCGTCGCGAAATCCGGCCGTTTGGGTTGCCAGCTGTCCTATATCACCCGGAAAGGCACCGTTGAGATGGAGCGCGGTGACACCGGAGAGGTGGTGCAGGGAATGGATGCGCTGCGCGATGTTCAGGAGGCGTGGGCCAAAGACTGGGCCCGGATGGATGCGCGCACGACAAGCTACACCTATCACGTGATCTTGTCTTACCCAAAAGGCACGGACCGGGAAGCCGCAAAGCAGGCCGCCCGTGGTTTTGCGGAACGGCTGACAAACGGTGCGTATGGCGACCGCTACAAATACGTCATGGCCCATCATGACGACACCGGCCATCCGCATACCCATCTGGTCATCAGCAGGGCAGGGGCGTTGGGGAGAACCCTTCAGCTGAGCCGGTATGGCATTACGCCTCAGGATCTGCGCGACCTGCAAGCCGAGACCGCGCGGGACGTTGGCATTGTCCTGACCGCCACCAGCAGATTCAGCCGCAATCTTCGTCCCAGCCGCGAGAGCAGCGCCCGCATTCATGCGCGCAGAGAGGTTCGGGAGTTGCGCGAACGGCCGGCACCGGACCGACGCAGCGGGTTTCCGTTCTTTGGTGTCGGTCGGCAGCGGCCGGTCGCGCCTGACCAGCTTCAGATGATGAAACATCAACGGAACGCAGATTATGTCGCCTTGGGCAAAACCCTCCGGTCGCATCAGGCCGGGCTCGATCAGGGCATTTTCACTACGCATTACCCCGGGCGAGCCGAGACCCTGGGCACAATTGCAACGGCTGTTCTCGGCGCAGCCAAAATCCTGTTGCCGGACGGGGCTCTCAAAACAGAGGAACTCGACATGAACGAACAAGTCGCCAACCCGATGGATCCGGCACAAGCTTCGGCCATTGACGGTGAGATCAAAGCCATAAGCAGTGACATCCGCAGCTTTATCCAGGGCATGACGGACAAGGCCGATGCCATGGAGGATGAGGACAAGCGCAGTCAGACAGAAGCGGCAATTTCCCGTGTTCTGCGGGACTACGAGCCGTTGATGGATGAAGAGACCAGGACGTTCTTTGGCAAGCGCTTGGAAAGGGATGATGACGTTGAGGTCGGGCGCGACGATACCGACCCGATGCGCCAACGCCGGGCTGCCGAGCGCGATGCTGCAGATCCATCGCGGACGCAGGCGCATGGACAGGACCGCGCGCCCGCAGATGGTCAGGAGAGGTCCCTTACGGATGATCCGCGCGGTTCAGCAACCAAGGCCGTGTTGACCGAAGCGGATCGTAAGGTATCCGAGCATTTCGAAATGATGGGCATGAACGGGGATCTGGCTCTCTCGCGCATTCGAAACGGCGCGGATGTGGATCGTCAGACCCGGGAGAATTGGTTCGAACGCGATGTGCGAACCCTCGCCAATGCTCTATCCCTCAGCGAGAACCAGGCCCGCACTGAAATGAAAGCGGTCTACAAGGCCGCTGCTGAGATTTACCGGGATGCCCGTGGCGAGATCCGCGAGATCAACCGCGCCTTCTCCGAGAACAGGGGTGATCAATATCTGGCGGATCGCGCATCCAGTGAATTAGTCAAAGACATCGCCCGCGAAAAACGGCTTGGGTTTGATGCCGCATCCATTGGCGGACGTCTGGGAGAGATTGAGGCTACAGTGGACAAGCGGGTCTATGGTGAGGCCCGCGCCGATGAGACCACCGCACGCACAGAGGGTCAGACCCGGCAGGGATCGGGGCGCCCGGACTTGAAGGTCGGTGTGCGCGGCCAGATCTTGGCAACAGGATCGACGCTTTACGACACAGAGGACAAGGATAGCCAGTCGCCTTATGTCGATTTGCAAATGGACGGCCGCGACAAGCCTTACCGCGTCTGGGGCGTTGATCTGCCCGACATGTTGGAGCGCCAGAACCTGGCCGTTGGCGACACCGCCACCCTGGCGCATGACGGGTTCAAATATGTCACCGTGAAAAAACGCGACAAAGAAACCGGCGAAGAGAAAGAGGTCGAAGCCAAGCGCCGTGCCTGGAGGGCATCTGACATTGAGCGTGGGCCACGCGAGACCGATCGGTCTCATGACCGTTCCGTACCGCCCCGCGTGTCTTCGCCGGAGGCGGAGCGTGTCGAGCAGATCGCACGGGCAGGCGTCACCGGTGTCATCATCGACGCAAAAGAAAGCCTGGTGCGCCCCGACGATCCGAGCAGTACGTCGTTCTACGTAGATATGAAGGTCGAGGGCAAAGACGCGCCGCACCGGATCTGGGGCACGGCCTTGCAGGACCAGATGGCGCGGAACAACATCTCTATCGGTGACAAAGTGACCTTTGTCGAAGCGGGTAAAGAAGAAGTCACCCGCTCGCGCAGAAACACCGAGACGGATGAAATGGAACGGGTCAATGTCACCCGGATAGCCTGGGATGTGAAGAACATCGATCGTCAGGTTGATCGTGATCCGGAGGTGCAGGCGCGCTTGCGCCGGGACCGGGCGGATCGCGCCAAGGGGGATCGGGGGATCACCCGATGAGCCGTCATCTTGAAAGCACATTGAAACGCGTCTTAGGAGAGCAATTGCTCTCCGATCCACACCTGTCTGAGATTGTCCTGAACCCTGACGGGCGGATCTGGGTCGAGCGCAGCGGCGAGCCTGCCATGCGCCCGCTTGAAGAACCCATGGGCGAGGACGACGCTTTGGCCTTGGCGCAGGACCTGGCCGGTGGAAATCCGATCTCCAGCAAAACGCCCTTGGCCGGTTCGCAATTTGAAATCAACGGCTCGCTCTGGCGCGCCCAAGTGGTGGTCAAACCCGCTGTTGAGGATGGCGTTGCCTTTGCCCTGCGCCGCGCCGTTGCCAGTGAAATGTCGCTTGATGATCTGATAAAGGGTCTGCCGGATTCGGAAGCCAACATGGCTGATCTGAAAACCGGCGTGGATCCGGCCGATGCTGCCGTATTCGATGCCTACGACAATGGTGGTTTTGGAGGTTTTCTGCGGGCAGCAGTCAAGGCCAAGTGGAACATCCTTTTGTCTGGCGGCACGTCATCTGGCAAAACCACCTGGTTGCGCGCCTGTCTTGCTGAGGTCGATCCCTCCGAGCGGATCATGACCATTGAGGACGTGTTGGAAATTCGGCCTGGTCAACCCAATGCCGTGTCCCTTGTAGTGAACAAGAACGCCACCAGCAGCGACCTTCTTAAATCCTGCCTGCGGTTTCGGCCGGATCGGATCATTATGGGCGAGCTGCGCGGGTCTGAGGCCTATGATTTCCTGTCAGCGATTAACTCTGGTCATCCCGGCGGAATTTCCACCTTGCACGCAGCCTCGCCGGACTCCGCACTGTCACGTCTGGCTCTGATGGTCCTGCAGGCGGATACCGGTCTGACTTATTCGGAGATCCTGGAATACTGTCGCTCGATGATCGATGTGATTGTGCAGTTTCGGAAGACGGGGGATCAGAGGCGGCCGGTTGCTATCAGAGTGTTGCGACAACGGTAATCTGAAAGCCCCTTGGTGCTTTACGACTCTCGTCGTCTTGGTTCTATGCTGCCGGCGCAGGCAATTGGGATAGCAGCCGTTCGTTCTCTTTTCGACGAAGGAGGAAGAAGAGCCCAAAGTTGCCAATGGTGCTCAGGGCGCGAAAGTCTGCGATGTGTAGATAGGAGCACTTACAGCCAAATTGGTTGAAACAACGAGACTGAGGTTGATGTTATCGATTGGAGGGAAGGTGGCGAGTTGGTCGCGCGGACACCTTCGGCTAGCTGAACGTCTGCTGACTCAACTTGGTGAATACAGATCAAGCACCGAAAGAACGCGCGAACGAGTTGCAGAGTTATTCACGAAAAACCGAGCGATAACTTCATGGGCAGGAAAGTCCGGCCAAGTGTCCAACATTTCGACGATTGCCTTCTCCGCCCCTGAAGTATTACCTGTTTCGTGATAGGCGGTCGCGAGCAAAAAGAGGCTTGGAGGACTTACGGGATGGCCTCGCTCTGCTGCTTTGGAGAAGGCCTCAATGACTTCGTCATAGTTCTCCAGCATTAGTTGTGAAGCGCCGTAGATATTGTTGTATGCGAAACGGCCGACGCCCAGTCGAGACCGTTGTGGGTGAGACACTTCGGCCATAAACTTTGGATCATCTACCACTAGGGCCGTGATGCCTATTAGATCCAAAGTGTGGCCGTCTTGAGGGCTAAGGTCCAAGGCAATTCTGGCACGTCTAAGCGCTCCTTCAATGTCTCCCGTCACGGCAAGGGTCCAACCATGAGCGGCTTGAGACCAACCATCCAAAGGGTCCAGCGTGGTAGCGTGCTCTGCCATTTCCAAAGCTTCACCAATCAAAGCGGTAGATGCGTCAGCATTGCTTGTAAGCAGTGACTTAAGTGTGAGTACTTGGGCCGAACCCGCATAGCCTGCAGCAAGGTTCGGATCGAGTTCAATCACATACCGAAACGTTTCCAAGTTGATGGCTTGCCGTCGGAAGTCGAATAATGGAAAAAACAATCCACGAGTTTGCTCGGCTAAGTTTACCGCCTGAACACTGGTAATTGACTTCTCCCGAAGTGCAGCCAGTTCTGCGGCGCTTTTAACGGTTGCGAACTCCGTTTTCGATTGGGAACCGCGTAGACCAAAATACCCCAGGACAAATACCAACAAAAGCGTTGTTCCGATGAGGGGAAGCAGGAGTTTATGACGCCATAAACCGACAGAGTGCGAAGATTTCGACTGGCTTTGTCCGACACTTGGCTTCGTCGCGACGGATCGTTCAAACTGTGGTCGATACCCTCCGGTTTGCATACTTATGCGCAAAGTGTCCGATCTGCCCGCGCCACTGTAATAATCCTCCAAACCACGCCGTAGGCGACGGGCTTCAACCCGCACGAGGTTTAGTGCCCCTCCGTTCTCGTCAAGTTCCTTATCGTAGACATCGGTCGCAATAACTTTGCCCTTTATAGAACTCCCATGACCGTCAAGTTCCTGATCGACAATGTATCTCAAGAAGGACTGCAGTCTGGGTGAACCAGCAAACTCTGCAGATGTAAGGACGCGCTCAAGTGCGTGTCTAATTTCTTCAGCCGTTACCATTTTCTTAGAAAGACCTATTTTAAGCTGTCGTTTCAATCAATTAATGACCATCCCGCTCCTCTGAATTTAAGCTGAACTTACCCCTAGCTCACCGTAACTCACTTTCCTTTCGCTCCATCCACCTTCTAACATATTGGCTAAAGTGAATACAAAAAGGTCACATTCTGCCATGAACTGCAGGGAACTCCACACCCTCATACCCGAGTATTCCGAGGCAGCTCTGTCCCGAGCGCTAAGGAACGAAAATGTACGTGAAGCGGTGGAAGACCTTGATGAAGCCCTTAAGCATGTAGCCCTCTCACCAGAAAAGTCTCCTGTACGAAGAGAATGGGAGACTGTTCGAGACGAGCTGCTGTCTGAAATTCGACGCCTTGCGCAGAGACTCTGCGATGCCAATTGACATCGTCGATGTGAAGGAACCGCCGATCCTGATCTTCAGGAACCAGGGACAAGCCAAATAATGCGTAACAAACAATAACTCGGAGGATCCAAAAATGAGCCAACCACGCAACCCTTACGGGCAACGCCCCGGCGGTGGCATCACGCTGCCGGAGTATTTCCGGCCAACACCCGGCTGTACAAGCAACAACTTTTTCCCGCCCAACGAGCTTTTGCCAAAAGGCGAGATGCGGATTTGTTTTCCGGGTAGCACGCCTTGGCCTCCGACGATGGTACAGTCCGGCACATGCATTGTCCTGGAGTTGGGGAACGGTACTCCCTTCCCGCGCCGCCTGTTCTTTGATTTCGGCAATGGCTGCGTAAGGAATATTATTCAGCTTGGCATTTTGCCGCCGATGGTGCGCGACATCTTCATCAGCCACTTGCACGTCGACCACTATGCAGACCTGCCCTACTTTATGCCGTTCCGCGCATGGTCGGGTGGTTGGCGTAACGGATTGCGCATTTTCGGCCCATCGGGTGACCGGCCAGAGACGGGCACCCAATATATGGTCGACAAGATGCATGAGATGATGACATGGCATCTTGAGAACTTTGACCACTGCCCGATTGGCGCCGGCTACGACACCGAAGTTGTCGAGTTCGACTACAAAGACGAAGGCGGTGTGGTACTGGAAGAACCCGGTTTGAAAGTCACGCACTGGGCGCGAAGCCACGTGAAAAGCGGTGCGTCAGCATATCGCGTAGATTGGGAAGAAGCCGGATTGTCCTTTGTCTGGACAGGCGACGGGCGCCCTGATGAAAGCACAATCGAGTTTGCGAAAGGCTGCGACATTTTCGTGACCGAAGGACAAGCCGATCTACCGCAACTGCTCAACTACAAATACGGCACGCCCAAAGAAGTTCTGGAATTCACTCTGGATACCTACCACACGCCTTACTATGCGGCGGGTTACCTGATGAATGAAATCCAACCTCGGGCTGGTGTGATCTGTCACTACACCGAGGAATCAGCAGGCGAAGCGATCGCGGAAATCCGCGCGCATTGGGATGGTTTGTTCCTGTTCGGTGGTCCTGACATCAAGGTAATCAACGTCACCAAGGATCGTATCTGGGAACGCATGGCTCTGCGTCCGGAAATGCCAGCGATGCAGCCACCAGATCCCAGAACGTTACCGTTCCCGGATGGCGAGATGCCGGACTACATTCAGATCCCGAAACCGCGTTTGCCGCGTGAGGAACAACAGGATGCCTTCCTGCGGGAACGGGAACTAGATCCGGCCCTCTACATGCCTGAGGACGTGCTCCGTCCACTGACGCAGCACTACGATGAAGAAACGTTCCGCTTCGACCTCCACGCCCTGATTGCTGCACGCGATCATACGGATTGATCTGATTTTTGACTAAAAATACGCGCCGCGTTTCTGAGCCACGCGGCGCGATCACAGTTCTTGCCAAGGATGCAGCCATGAATAACGCCCCAAAAGAACCTGTACCGCTGACGATCCTAACAGGGTTTCTGGGTGCGGGAAAAACCACTCTGCTGAACCGGATTTTGAAGGGTGGTCATGGGTTGAAAGTTGGCATTCTTGTGAATGATTTCGGCTCAATCAATGTCGATGCAGAACTGGTTGTTGACGTCGAAGATGGGATGATCAGCCTCGCGAACGGCTGTGTCTGTTGCCAGATACGAGATGATCTCGTTGAGTCAGTCGCCGCATTGATCGAACGTGATGATCCCATCGAGTACATACTGCTTGAAGCCAGCGGCGTGGCAGATCCAGCAAGCATCTATATGACCTTCGTGGATTCAGCCTATCGCGACCTGATACGGCTTGACAGTGTGACGTGTGTCGTCGACGCCGATCAAGTCTTCACTTATGACGACCCGGACCTTGCCAAACTCAAGCTGCAGCAGATCGGATTTGCGGATCTTGTAATCCTGAACAAAGTTGATCTGGCAGGTGTTGAGGAAACTGCAAAGGTAAAGAGGTGGATAGACGGCTTCTTCTCAAGGGTTCGCATCGTTCCTGCCGTCAAGTGTAACGTTCCACTCGAAATCCTGCTGTCTGTCGGTCGTTTCGATGTGTCTCGCGCGATGGCTGATCATGCGAATAGCCACGACCATCATCATGGGCACAATCACGGTTCTTTCTTTAGCACCTGGAGTTATACGCGCGACGCTCCCTTGCAGCGCAAAGCGCTGGAACGAATGATCAAGAGAGAACTGCCATCTAATATCTATCGCTGCAAAGGGTTTGTTTACCTCGATGACGACCCGAACAACCGTTATTTGCTGCAAGTTGTCGGGCGGCGGGTCGAGTTGACAAAAGACCGCCCTTGGGGGGCCGAGGATCCGGCAAACCGGATCGTTGCCATCGCACACAAAACAACTCTTGATCAAGCGCACTTAGGTGAGTTGTTCAATGCTTGCGCAGTGTCGTCTGTCAGTCGAACTGAAAGTCGAGATGAACCTGCCGCAACGGGATAGTTACCATGCATGGGTTGGAAATCCTGATCGTTCAAGCAGCGAGCTATATCCAGATACTATTCGAAGCGGCGAGCGTCATTGTTGTTGCAGCAGGAGGTGTTGCCTTCGCTCGAGCGTTCATTATGCATCGAAAGTCGGACGCCGAGCCAGTCGCGCGGCGCATCCTCGGAAAGTACCTGATCGTGGCGCTCGAATTGCAACTAGGCGCAGACATTATTGCAACCGCAACAGACCCTTCAATCGAAGAACTTGCAAAGCTTACGGCCATCGCCTTTGTCCGAACCTTTCTAGACTATTTCCTGGTTCGGGAAATTCGCGAAGAGCGGGTCGCAGACAAACCAAATGAGACCTAGAATTATCACTGAGGCATACCATGGATTTTGACGATGAGGATGAACCGCAGCGTTCTACCAACCAGTTGGCTGGAGAGCGCACGGATCTTGCATTCGAGCGTTCCCGGCTTGCATCGGACAGGACGACGATGGGATATATGAGAACGGCCACGTCACTCATTGGGTTCGGCTTCTCCATACCCGCACTATTCAGAATTCTGACTGAAGTTCCCGGGTTAGAAGACGCACCGGTGGAACGCGCACGTTTTGTTGGTTTGTTCATGCTGGTACTGGCGGTGCTGATGCTGTCAGTTGCTATCATACAACAGATAACTTTTCTTAAGCGACTGTCTGATATCTCCGGAAAGCCTTTTCCGATTTCACCAGCATTGATCTCTGCCGGTTTAGTCTTCGCAGTCGCAATTTACGCTACAATCAGTATTCTTTGGAATGTGGAACCACTGTGATGGATTCCCCGCTTCCTTTCGAAGAATTCGTCACGCTGTTCATCCATATTTTTCTCTGCCTCGCGATGCTCTGCATAGGATTGAGTGCAACCTTTCGCGAAATGGGTGACGCCCTTCTCGAACGCAAACGGCTTACCCGTTTGCTTGCAGCTAATGTCTTCATCCCGCCGATAGTTGCGATTTTGATCATAGGGTTCTTTCCGCTTCCGCGACCAGTGGGCGTCGTTTTGTTTTTGTTGGCAGTGGCTCCTGGCGGTATCAACGCAGTCCAGTTCTCGACCAAGGCACCAGGTCAAGCCGGTGCAGCTGGTGGGTTGTTGTTTCTACTATCGATAATTGGCTTGATACTAGCGCCGGCGGCGGCGCAGATTGTTCTACCTGCTGATGCACTGGAACGTGTTGCCTGGGATCAATTGCTAATCCGTATCGTGGCTGTCATTGGGGTTCCACTGTTGTTGGGTATGTTGATCCGTCGTTTTTTTCCAACAGTGGCCGAGCAAATTTACAAACCGGCGATGCTCATATCGACAGTTTCTTTTATTGCATCTGTCGTAGCGAGTCTCGGGGCCAGGCAAGAAGCGGCCGTAGGTCTTGGGCCGATAAGCCTGATCGCCATGTTGATCTTCATTCTCTCGCTCATGGCGGTCGGTTGGTTTTTGGGCGGCAGCAATCGGGAATATAGGCAAGTTCTGGCCATCTGCACAAACCTGCGCAATGTTGGCCTCGTTTACCTTCTTGTGGATGCGTGTTGCTTCAACCCGGCCTATTCGGCAAGCGTCTTGGCATTCATGGCGCTGATGGTTCCAATCAACCTGGTATTCACCATTATCTGCGCGGTAGCGCGGAAACGGAAAAACCAAGCCACGAAAGATGGTGAGGGTACCGGAGCATGACCAGATGGCGAATGATATCCCGTGCTTTTTTAGGGGCATTCTTTGCTGTGGCGGCTTCCAAGTCTTGGGCGCAGACCGTTCCAGATGAAAAACTCTCGGATGATCCGACCAAGATCGTTACGAAACTCGGCGTCCGTTACAGTGATTTTGGCACGGTATTCGGCTCGGTTGCTTTCGGGCCTGTCACTAAGATCAACGTATCAATCTCGGAGGACGATCAGTGGCGCATAGGCGGATCTTACCTCTTCGATTTTGGCATCGTGAATATCTCGGCCTCAGAGCAGGAACTCGAAGGCGGTGTCATGCAAACGCAATACGCCATCGGAACGTTCGTACCTCTTGCTGCATTTGGCATCCGACCGAAAGGGTGGTTTTTGTTCCCGGCTCTCGGTGCAAACTACACCGATGGTCGGATCAGCAACAGTGATTTCGAGTTCGCCGATGCCTTTCCCACCGAAATCGCCAGCAAAGGTGGATATGTCGGATTGTTGGGTCTCAAACCTATTTCTGAACGCTGGACGATAA
Source organism: Ruegeria sp. AN6 (assembly GCF_056540425.1). Taxonomy (NCBI): domain Bacteria; kingdom Pseudomonadati; phylum Pseudomonadota; class Alphaproteobacteria; order Rhodobacterales; family Roseobacteraceae; genus Ruegeria; species Ruegeria sp. AN6. The sequence goes on along the minus strand of NZ_JBQFWR010000012.1, from coordinate 33,494 downwards.
AGACCGCGGGTGTCCTATCCGCCGGCTCAAACGACTACTCAGGGTTCAGCATCGGTGCAGGTGTTACCTTCAATGCGTCGCCAGACGACAGCATCAGTGTGTTTGGTAGCTACATCGACAACACGTTCGGACAACGTAACCTACTTGGCATCAGCTATACGCGCGAGTTTTGACGACAGCGGATGTAAAAGAAACACGGTGAGGGAAATCAAAATGCTCATTATTCTCGGCTTGTATTTTGGCATTGTTTGGCTTGTTTTTGCCAAGCTTAAAGTCTTGCCTTGGAACGGGTTCTTCAAGACAGTCGTTTATAGTGGAGCATTGGTCATAGCGCTGGTTGTGATCGGAGCCTTAAACCACACGACACCGTCTGGGACTGTGTCTGTGCAAGGCGCGGTCATCAACATAGCGCCGAACGTATCCGGCCCAGTCACTGAAGTTGCAGTAGAAGCGAACCAACCTGTGGCAATGGGTGATGAGTTGTTTCGAATTGATGATATCACCTACGCGGCGGAAGTTGCTCGACTTCAAGCTTCACTCGCATCAGCACAGTCGGCAGCAGACCAATTGAAGACGGACTATGAGGCGGCGTTGGCGGAGATTGAATCTCTTGAAGCTCAACTCTCTTTCGGTGTGCAACGTCGCGATGACATCGTTCAGCTTACTGGACGCGGCGCTGCAGCAGAGTTCCAATTGCAGGAAGCAGTTTCCACGATTGAACAACTCGAAGCTGGTCTGCGTGCAGCGCAGGCGCGTAGGCGAAGCCTTGAACGACGCATCGCGGCTCAAGTGGACGGAGTCGATGTCGGAGTTGTAGAAGTTCAAGAGGCGCTGGCCCAAGCTGAGTGGGCATTGCAGCAGACAGTTGTACGTGCGCCTGCTGACGGTATTGTGACGGCGCTCTCGCTTCGGCCTGGCAATCGTGTCACGACCTTGCAAGGTGCTGTGAATTTTATGGTTCCTTCAGATCGTCTGCTCGTCGCGGCGTTGCCGCAAAGCAGTTATCCCAACGTGTCCGTTGGCGATACGATCCGGATTGCTTTGGGCACAATGCCTGGTCAAGAGTTTGAGACCACTATACGTTCAATCCCGCCAGGAACGCGAGAAGGCGCGTTGGACACGAGGGGCGGGCTACCTAGCCTGCGCGAACTGACTGGTGCGTCGAGCTACATCGTCACTATTGATATCCCAGAAGGCCTTCCTTCGGATCGTGCGCAGCTTGGTACATCAGGAACCGCACTGGTAGTCACGGAAGAGGCCGGTGCAATTTCAGTGCTGGCTGAAATCCTGTTTTGGATCGCTAAGAAACTCAACTACATTTGAGCTCAGGTTCAACAAAACGGGCAACCCGGTGCACCAATTACAGGAAACTGAATGCGGTTGATCAGAATTTGTTTGGTTTTGATAGCGGTGATTGCGCTAGCCGTTGTTGGGTTAAGGTTGGCTTTTCCGCTGCCTGAGGAGAATTTTTCGCAGCAAACGTTGAAACAGGACGCCGATTGGGCCGGCCCCTTGGGTGAAACCATTAAAAACGTTGTTGAACGCAACCGCGGGCTCGATGGGGTGCGGACTTTGGGCGATGGGCGCGCCGCATTTGCGGCCAGGGCTATCCTCGCGAGAGAGGCGACTTCCTCAATCGATGCGCAATACTATATTTGGCAAGATGACGTCACCGGCCTTATGCTTCTTGACGAGCTTAGGGCAGCAGCCGAACGCGGTGTTCGGGTCAGATTGCTGGTCGACGACAACGGTATCTCGGGGCTGGATGATCTGCTTTCAGAGCTAAACGCTCTCACCAATGCGAACGTGCGTATTTTCAATCCGTTTACGTTGAGAAAACCCAAGCTCCTGTCTTATGCAATTGACTTCAGCCGACTGAATCGGCGGATGCACAACAAATCAATGACTGTAGACGGGGTTGCCACGATTGTTGGGGGGCGCAACATCGGCGACATCTATTTCGACTATGGGGCTGGAACGCACTACCTGGATTTAGACGCTATAGCCATCGGCCCAATTGTAGACGAGGTTTCACGATCGTTCGACGCCTACTGGAACAGTGCTTCGTCTTACGACGCTGGACTATTTTTAGATCCTCCAGCAGTAAACAGCCTGCAATCCAAGGCGGATGCAGCACGGCAAACCGCCGTTGGCGCAGGTTATCAAAACGCGATTCAGGAAAGTGTACTGGCCGACCACATCGCGGCTCATAACCTGAAGTTTGATTGGAGCGAGGTCACCCTTTTTGTTGACGATCCTGCGAAGGGATTGGGCGAAGTTAAAAGTGAAGACCTGATGGTCGAACAACTGATCGAATTCGCTAAAAGTTCACAGACCTCACTGGACCTAGTTTCGGCATATTTTATTCCTGGCGAAAGAGGTTCTAAGGTCTTGGAGGAGTTGGCCAGGTCAGGTGTTAGGGTACGTATATTGACCAATTCTTTGGACGCGACAGACGTGATGCCGGTTCACGCTGCGTATATGCGTTATAGATATGATTTGTTGAACAGCGGGGTAGAACTGCTGGAGCTGCGAGCCCTGCGGCGGGAACATCGCGACAGAAGCCTGCCAGAGATCCTGGCTGGGTCGGCATCAGGGCTGCATGCAAAAACCTTTGGCTCAGACGGTGAGCGGATCTTCATTGGCTCATATAACCTCGATCCAAGGTCTGCGCATCTCAACACTGAAATGGGCATCATGATCGAAAGCCCAACGATTGCTGCTTCACTGGCTGAGCAATTGAACAAAACCGAGTTTTCGTATCGCGTAGAGCTCAATAACAGTGGCGAGATGATTTGGATTCAAGAAGAACAGGACGGCACATTCACTGTGCATACTACGGACCCGGAAACCAATAGCTTTCATCGAGGGCTTACCGCAATCGTCAGGTGGTTACCTGTCGAATGGATGCTGTGAGTGGTTTCTAAATTGTTGTAGTATCATTTTAGCCGGGCAAACTACCCGTTCACCCGTCGGTTGGGCCGACAGAGACTTTGATGTTGATCTTTACAATCTCCATCCTGAGCGAACGCGCCTGCTGGGTACCTTGGGAGCACCATCACAACTAAACTGGACAGCCCAACACATCATCAGACATTGCACCCCAAAGGACCTAGTTATTCGTGTTGTAGTATGCGAAACTGCAAAGTTCAGTTTTGAATATCCGCTTTGAACTGGACAGCGGTCATTCCCAAGCACATTCCAAATGGCAGCTTCGTCCCGCATCTTACCAGTTCATGCTCGGTGCAGCGAACGACGATTGCTGCGCTTGCACACACGCAATCAGAATAGACCATTTGCACGAGCTGACATGTTATTCGCATCTAATGTGATCCGGGACAGATGACTTCATTCGCAATTGATGTGAGTTTGGCACCCCGGATGGACGCAAAAAAGTTCGAGCGAAGATTCACGCGGTTTGCAATCCAAGCGTTGGGTAAATGCAGTTTGTTACAGACATTGTATGCTCAGCTGGCCGTCCGGGTGCGCTGGTCAATAAAAGACCAGCTCGTAATCATATCGGCCAAAAATGTCTGACCACTCGACACCAACGCCGCGAAAATAGCTTGGGCAGTTTTTGCGGAGAGGCAGCCAATCCGGTCTTGGCCCAAGGGCACGATCCGACCAGTGGAAGTTGGCGTTCTCGTCATAGGTTCCGACAACCATGTCCAGGCGAACAGAACATGGGCCTTCGCGCTCGCGGACCCTGTAACTGTAGTGCCGCACATCCCAAACGCGGATGGATCTGACAACGTCAAAGTCCGCTGACGACAGATCGACGCTTGTCAGTGTTGGCACCGGCAGGGCAGGGGATCCGATCCAAGTGTTAGCCAAAGGCGTTTGCAATGAACCGAAGGGTATCCAGCTCGCATTCTGGTCTGCGCTACTAGTTGACCAGAGTTTTGAGGTGAGTGAGGCCTCGACCACAATTGCATCTTCTTCACCGGGCAGCTCGGGAGTTGGTGTCGCACTTACGGCCTTGATCGCTTCCAGGCGTTGCATCGGCGTGAGCTGGGATAAGCCAGAGGCAACGCCCATCGGGCAGCGCCAAAGTTGCAGTGGCGGCTCAACGGGCATGGGTGTTATGCGCCGAATGAACTCCGCTCGCGCTGCATTGCAATCAGGGTCACTCGGCCACCCGCCAGCGAGGCAAAGGAATATCGCGCAATCAATCGGGTAGCCTTCGGCTGGGGCTGATAAACCAAGTGCCAGGGCGGACGTGCATCCAAGTAGCGTCATGCGAAACATAGTAGGATCCTTTCAAGCAACAGAGATTGAGTGAATTGTGTCGGCTGAATTCTGCATAAATTTTAGAACACATTATTTTCTGTTTTGCAAATTTGAAATTATGTATTATTGAAAATACCAGATCTGAACTTTCGCAGGTTTCGAAAGGATGTAAGAAGTCGTCTCATAGGGGGACGACCATGCCGCACAGAAAGAACTTTCCATTGATCACACAAGGCGAAGCACGAGACCTTGTTGAATCGGGAAAGGACTATGAATTTCGGTATGACCTAGTCGAGCTGGGGCAAAATGGACGTCCGCAATACATTTGCATCTATCGCTACGATGGGAAGGACAACGTCCTCATCTCTGAAAGGGCGACGTCTCAAGGGGTTGTTCCTCGAAGACTGTCTCTGTTCCCGGGCCTGTTTAATTTCCACAACCGCTTCAGACAAGGCAGCGACATCATCCTCCACAATGATCTCACGATCACGACCGATGGAGTTCGGGGGCACATCAACCTGGACTTTGACAAAGACCCTGATCAGGACGATTCAGAAGACGACGGCAAAGCCAAGTAGTCTGAAGGTTAACTTAAAACAGGCAGTGGCTATCGGCCGTCTGGGCCAAGGCATTTTTCGGCTACTCTTCGAAAAAGCACAAAAAAACGCGATCCGCCCGACATGGCGCGGGGCAGGGGGCACGCACGTTGATGTTCCTTGCTTCGTTGCTCGAGGTCCTGACTTTCTTCTGCAGAAAGGAGGACAGGGCGCATGAATAAACTCCTTCTTTGTGGTGCGGTACTGGCCGGGCTGCTGGTCGCAAACCATCACCTCGGCCAGACGACCAAGGTTCTGCGCGCCTCGGAAGTTGTTGCAGTAGACGGCGACACCATCGACCATGGCGATGATCGCTATCGTCTCATCGGCTTTGATACGCCTGAGACTTACCGTCCACAATGTGATGCGGAAAAGGCTCTGGGCCTGAAGGCGAAAGACAGGCTCACGGACCTCGTCCACACAGCTGGCCAAATTAAGTTGGTCATCCAACCAGAACTGGACAAGCACGACCGTTTCTTGGCGTTCGGACGTGTGGACGGACAGAACGTCGGGGACATCCTGATTTCTGAAGGTCTCGCGCGGCCATATAGCGGAGGCAAGCGCCAATCCTGGTGCGTCTGATCGGAGAACAAATGCAGCAAGAAGAAGGAAACTAATCGAGCAATGAACGGTCCTGTCGGTTGTTGGCGCAATCGACAGGACCAGAAACGCCCCAAGCCCAAGGCATTCCTCAAACATTAAGAGAGAACCATAAGCGATGAAGAATACAGCAACCCTCAATGCTGCTCCTAAAAAGGACAGCATTTGCGCCGGAGTCAATGCCTCTGACTTCGGAAAGCAATAGCGACTTCTGAACGGCCTTCAGGGGTCCGACAGGCGTGCGCTCAAGCACGCCAGAACCACACCTCATAAGACTTATTATGTAAACTATGCTGACCTAATTGGGAGAACGGAGGAGTGATCGCCGTGACCTTCGACACCATCAAATCCAAGCCACGCATTCTTCTTGCCAAACTCTCTCCGATGCATGTGGTGCTACACCGAAGAGAGAGCGTGGCAAAGCCCAGATTGGGCTGTGTCCACCACATAGCCGCGACGTGCAATCAAACAGGTGCGGCTTATTCAAAGCTACCGAACGCAACCCTTTCAAACCAATACGAAAACAATTTCGATCACGAATTTGTCAACATGCGCGCAAGAAAACCGGGACAATCAATATGACCCTGTTCCTCAACGGCATCCCCTTAGTGATCGATAGCGAACACGGACAACGCGCCCTGAAGGCCGCGCACAGCGCGGGCGCGCGCGTTGAGTGCGGATGCTGTGTGCCCGCCCCGAAAATGTATGTCGCGGCAACGGCGGGCAAGTTCATCGTAAAACGGATGCCGGGAACCGGACCGGATCATGCGATTGATTGCCCGTCCTTCCTGCCACCTGAAGAATTGTCAGGATTGGCGCAAGTCCGGGCGTCGGCCATCACCGAAGATCCCGACGACGGCACAACCACGCTTAAACTGGGCTTCCCACTGCGAAAGAACACCAAATCCCGGGCCGCTCCGGAAATGACCAGTCGGAAGCCAACCGAGGCGAAGGCCGCGCCACGTAAGCTGACCATTACCAGTGTTTTGAACTTCCTCTGGCATGAGGCTGATTTGGGCAAGTGGTATCCCCGGATGAACGGAAAACGATATTGGGGCGTGATCCACTCCGCCCTGCGCCGGGCCGCTGTCGGAAAGATCGCCAAAGGACAAGACCTGTCCCACATTCTCTACGTCCCGGAATACTTCAAAGTGGACGATAAGGCAGAGATCGCAGCCAGACGGAACCGGATCTTTGCTAATCTGCGGCCAGCTAAGCACGGTGCCACCCCATTCGGCCTGGTCATTGCCGAGTACAAGGCCATGGAAGCTACGGCGCATGGCGCGCGGTTCATCTTCAAACATGCCCCCGATTGCGCGTTCTTTGCTGATGCAGACCTAGCACAGAAATTCGAGAAAGTGTTTGGGGATCAGCTGCGCCTGATTGAAGCCATGGGGTCCGGCCATGCCATCGTGATTGCCAGCTTCTCCATCGCAAAGGCGGGATACCCGACCCTCCATGAAATCGGCCTGATGCAGGTGACGGATAACTGGATACCGTTCGAAGGCCTGCGTGATCGGGATGTTCTGACGGCGCTGACCGAACAATCCCGCGCTTTCCAGAAACAGATGCGGTTCAACCTGCCAGCCGATGCGCCGATCGCATCGGCGGTTCTGCTGGATACCGCAGATCCAGTAGCCCTGTTCGTTGCCGACAATCCCGACGATTCCGGAGCACTGGCGCTGCTCACCACCGCCTCGGAAGAAACCCGCTACCCGAGCTGGTGCTGGTTTGACGAGGGGCCAATGGGTCCATTCCCGGCTCGCGGCGTGCGCATCTCCGGCCACCACTCACGAACATCGAAGGGACGTGCGGGCAAGCACGGGGAATCTGAGGTTCCTGAGTATTTGGCGGAAAGTAATCCCGATGAAGACGGTAAATTCCCTCCCCGCCGACAGGACGATGTCGCGACGGAGAGGGATGCCGATCAAACTCATTTTGGGATGGGGTTCGACCAGCAATCTCCCCCTACTTCAACTTCTTCAAGGTCCCAAAAGGACAGTTGGTCGACATGAATAACTTGTTCAAACCGTTGCTGATTAGCCTCCCTTTGATCACGGCATTCGCATCATCTGCCCAGGCGCAGAGTGACGAGGCCGCAATTTGCGCGGGTCGTGATGGCCCGCTGTTGAGTGGAGGGCGATTGCTATGCGCGACCGCCCCCACCCGCACCTGCCTGGAACCGGCATTCCGGGCAGGTGCAATGGTTTGCTTACACTATGAAGATGGCGGCGATGCTGAACAGGCTACACCAAAAATTGCAAGCTCCCGGAGCAAGGGCGAATGGGCCGGTGAAGCGGAACGGGCTGCAATGCGCCACGGTGTTCCGGTGCCCCTGTTTCACGCCCTGATCGATCAGGAAAGCCGCTGGAATGCCAACGCGATCAGCCCCAAGGGGGCACTGGGATTGGCGCAGCTGATGCCCCCAACAGCCGCCGCCCTTGGCGTTGATCCGCATGATCCGGTTCAGAACCTCGACGGCGGCGCGCGATATCTCAAGGCCATGTTCCTGAAATTCGGCAACTGGCGGCTTGCGCTGGCAGCCTACAACGCCGGACCCAATGCAGTGGAACGCTATGCCGGCGTACCGCCTTACTCCGAGACCACCCATTACGTCGCAACCGTTCTCGAAGGGGCCGGGCTACCCCCCGACGCCTGACCCGCTCAAACCAAGGAGACTGAACCATATGAAATGCAACCCAAAGAACCTCGCAGCGCTGACAATGTTGGCCCTGCTTGCGTTAAGCAGCCCGGCCCTGGCGCAGGACCTGTTTGCGGCCCCTGTATCCATTCTAACCCAGATACGCGCCTTCATCACAGGCGCCAACGGAATCCTGCTCGGCGGCGCAGCCATAGCACTTGCCGGCATCTCCGCGGCCAGCCCGCGCGTGCCGGTCACGTGGGGCCATTTCTTCGTCATCATAATCGTGTTGGGAATTTTCTTTGGCGCATTCGGGATTGCGGAAGCCATTCAGGGATTTGCGACCTGATGAGTGATGACAATCGGATATTCCAGGCAATCACCCGGCCCTCAGAGAGAGCCGGGATGCCGATGACGTTTCACATCTTTGCCGTCAGCATACCCCTGATGATCTTCATTACGACGCAAGGCTATCTCGGCTTTTGGGGATTGCTCGCAATTGTCCCGTCATATCTCGCTGCCCGCTGGATCGTCTCCGTCGATCCCTATCTGCCGGATCATCTGGCAACGATGGCCGACTGCAAACTGTTCACCAAAAACAAGCCCTTCTGGGGCGGCAATTCTTACGCCGGAGACTGACATGAATATGCACCCGGAGATTCAAAAGGCCATGCCGTCAGCACGCCGCGCCGCACGTGAGGTTCCGGCAACAACACATATCCCGTTTGTGCGCTTCCTGCAGGACGGGACATTTGCGACGCGCAACGGGGATCTGGTGGCTGTGTTGGAACTCAAGGGGTTCATCCACGAAACCGCCGACCGGGTGGCAATCAAATCCGCCAACGACACGCTCGCCCGTCTTGTCTCCAGCTTCGAAGACAATCGAACAGCCTTCTACAGCCATATCATCCGGACCAAAGTGAATCTGTCCGACACCCTACCACCCGTGACCGGCCCCGCGTTTTCTGAAGAACTGGATCGCCACTATCGGGAACAGCTGGATCAGGACGAAACGTTTCAGCTGCATCACTTCCTGACAATCGTGCGGCGCCCCTACATCAGCGGCAAGCGGTTGATTGATGCCGGGTTGCGGTCTCTTAGGGCGGCGGCGTCAAATCCGGCAACAACCGCGGCCCGCAACAAGAACCGCAAAACCCTGCATGTGGCGGCGGAACAAGCGATGCGCGATCTGTCGGTGTTCGGCGCGCGCCGGCTCACCGGGTCAGATGCGGATCGCAGCCGTACGCTGTCGTTTCTGTCGATGCTGCAAAGCGGGATCTGGCAAAAGGCACCACCCGCCTGGACACATCTGGCAGATGCGGTGCCAAACGGTCGTGTCACCTTCCGCAAAACCTATGTCGAAAGCCTGTCACCGGGACGGGACAGAGATCGGTTCGCTGCCGTCTTTGCGATCAATGCCTATCCCGAAAAGTCGAAATTTTTCATGTTCGATGAATTGCTGGGGGAAGGGTGCGAGTTCATTGCGACCCAGTGCTATACACCGATGGATCGCGTGTCGGGCGGCACCAAGATCCGCGACGCCAAGCGAGGCATGGCAGACGCAGGTGATGAAGCGGAGTCGCTGCAGAAGGATTTGACTGAGGCCCGCGATGCGGTTGCCTCCCGCGCCATGTCCATTGGGCGGCACCACTTCACTGTTGCCGTTCTGGGAGAAACCCGCGAGGAGATGGAAGACGCGGCCACGCGTGTGAACTCCTCACTGACCGGTGCGGATCTGCGCACGCGGCGCGAAGACATCGGGTTAGAGGCGGCCTGGTGGGCGCAGCTGCCGGGAAACTTCGCCTATCAGGCCCGGAGTAAAAAGCGCTTTGTGTCCGACAAAAACTTTGCCGATTTTGCCAACCTGCATTCCTGGCCGACCGGATCGCGGGAAAAGCTACGCTGGGGCGGACCCGTCGCCGCATTCCGGACGCTCGCCGGCACGCCGTATTGGTTTTCGTTTCACCGGGAAGGATCCCACAAGGACGCGGGTCCCGGCACAACAGCGATCTTCGGAGCCCCCGGCGAAGGCAAAACCCTGCTGGCAAACTTCCTGATGTCCTGCTGCTATCGCCTGCCCGATCCGCCCCATTTCATCGCCTTTGACAAGGATCGTGGGTCTGAGACGTTTATCCGCGCGCTTGGGGGAACCTACTTGCAGCTGAAACCGGGCGTCAATCTGGGGTTCAACCCGTTTGCTGTGGCAACGGGTGCGGCCGGGATCGAGTGGCTTGAAGGGTTCATCAAACGCCTGACCGGCGCGGAAAAGCTGACCCCGGAACAAGAGCGGCGGATCGCCTCCGGCCTGCGCCGCCTCGCATCGGGTGATGCGGCCCTGCGCACCTTCTCGGACTTTGTTGCCACCTTGCGATCAGTCGATGACAGCGATGCGCCTGTGCAACTGCTTGATGCGCTGGAAAAGTGGCACGGGTCCGGCAGCCGCGCGTGGCTGTTTGACAACCCGCAGGACAGTTTCAGCCTGGATCAGCCCATTACCGCGTTTGATATGACCGCGTTGCTGAAAGACACCGATATCCGGTCGCCGCTGCTGGATTATCTGTTCTACCGGATCGAGCGCAAACTGGCCGCTGGCAAACCGCTGATCATCGAAATCGACGAAGCCTGGAACCTGTTTGATGATCCAATGTTTGTCGGCCGCATTCGGGACTGGATCAAGACCATCCGGAAGCTTGATGGCATTCTGGTGTTCATGACGCAGGAGGCGTCGGACGCGTCGAAGTCGGCCATTGCCGATACGCTGGTTCAGTCGTCTGAAAACAAGATCTTCTTCGCCAACCCGCAGGCGGATCGGGCGACCTATATTGACGCCTTTCGCCTGACCGAAGGCGAGTTCAACGCAGTAATGTCCATGCCGCCAAAATCCCGTCTGGCGCTGATCCGCAATACAGAAGGCGCTGCGGTGGTTTCAACCCGGCTGGAATTGCCTGCCCCCTTCTATCGCGTGCTGTCCGCCACCGGTGAAAGCGTCGCAGAAATGGACCGGCTGCGCGCGGAGCACGGCGAGGACGGCTGGCTCGATACCTTCATGACCCCCAAAGCCCCACAGGAGACCCCCCAATGATCCGTAACATCGTTTTCGTTGCCCTCGGCCTGTCCCTGCTCGGGGCCTGCACGATTGCTGGCGATGTCGTCGACCCGCCCCGCGAGTTGAAGGCCAATTGCAATATCGCTGACGCAGAACCGGTTCCGCAAACCGGTCTTGCCACTACCCCACCGCTCAGCATCGGCAAAATCTGAGCTCCTCTCTGAAAGGACTTGATGATGAAGACCCTTCTCAAAACCACCGTAGCAGCCGTTGCACTGGCCGGGATTATTGGTTTGCCCGACAAAGCCAGCGCGCAAGGTGTTCCAACCTACAGCGCCACGGAACATGCCGAACTGATCGCCCTGTTGAATTCCACCGGAGAAATGGTGAACCTCGATACCAAGATGTTGGACAATGCGTTGCTGCAGTTGAACGAGCTGCAGGAGCAACTGCGCCAGGCGCGGGCAACCCATAATGCGATCACAGGCGCGCGGGATCAGATCAGCAACCTGTTCAACGGCGATATTACGCCGAGGCGTTTGGCATCCTCGCTGACCACTTTGTCCATGACTGGCAACTCGGTGAACAACCGTCTCGGAAACCATCTGGAGGCATTGAAAGTCGATTTCCAGCCCTTGAGCGGGTTACAGGCGCTGGGGCGGTCGGATGCTGATCCGGTAACAAAATCCCATGATTTAGTGTCCGGATCGAGCCTTGCAGGCCTAGCCGTCGCCGAGGAAGGCTTTGCAGGCGCTGGGGAAGCCATGCAGCGCTATGACGGCTACCGTCAACAGATCGCGTCTACTGAGGATCTGAAAGCCAGCATCGATCTGAACACACGCATAGCGGTCGAAAACGGCATGATGCTCGCCACACTCTTGCAAACATTATCCGCACAAGGTCAGCTGGACGCTGCAATCGTCAACGAACGTCTGCGTGGTCAGGACCTCGTGGCCCGCAAGGCGTACCGACCTCAGGGAGCCAACTGATGCGCATCACCACTCACACTGTACTCATCGCAGCAACCGTCGCCATTGCTCTGACAACGGGTCAACCGGCAATGGCACTGACAGAAGAGCAGATCGAAAACATGCGGCTGCTGGATGCAAAACGTGTTGCCCGTTACCGCCAGGCAACCACGGTCAGACTCGCATACGCCGAAACATGTGAGGCGGCCTTCGCCGCAAATGAACCGATGCCGGAGAAAGATGTTCGGCTCAAAGACCCCATCGAAATCGGTGATGATCTGATGGAGATGACCCGCGAAGAAATCTCGGAGCAATTCGGGCTTGCTTCAGCTGCCTTCCGGGAATCCGACAAAGCCATCAACGATTGCGTCCGAAAGTACAAGAAAAGGAATGAAGGGTCATGAGCATCAGAGACTTCCTTGTTGGCACCGATCAGAGTTTTGACGATATTATCAATGGTGGCTCACAACAGGTGTTCCAGGCGCTTGCGACACCAAGCGCGGAATTCCTGACCTTTCTCGCCGGGGCTGCGCTTGGGGTCTGGGCAATAACGGCCGGGTTCCGAGGCAGTTTTTCACTGGACGGCTTCATTACCTTCGTTTTTCGTTTTTCCTTATTCTATCTGGCGGTGTCTGGCGGCGCGCTTTGGACCCAGTACGTTTTTCCATTCCTCACCCAATTCCCCATCAATGTCGGCAACACTGTACTCAGCCAGTTTGGGGGAGCCGGGAACGCCGGGGGCGTGGCAACTGCATTTGCCGATGTTGCAGACACATCCTTCAATAACATCACGACCGCATTGGGTTCGTATGGTGTGACGGATTACCTGTCAGGCGAGGCACTAGGCGTGGTCATCATGGCGTTGCTCGCTGCGATCGCGATCCTTGCCATGATCGTCATTGCGCTTGCATTACTAGTTGCCTCGAAAGTTCTGATGGCCATTCTACTCGCCATCTTCCCGGTCATGGCCGTCTGGGCTTACCTGCGCAGCTCTGCGGAGATCTTCAACGGCTGGGTGCGTGGCATCACCATGCTGGTTCTGTTCCAGATCCTGCTCTTTGGAGTCATGGGCATTGCTCTAGCCGCGACGAAGGGTGTCTCCGATTCTGTCACTGATGGCGTTCTTTCAGACACTGACATTCCTCTGGAGATGTTCAAACTGGCGGGCATCAGCGGGATAACCGCCGGGCTTCTTCTGATCTGTCCGATGATCGCGCAGCGGATCGGCGGTGCGGCGCTGGCACTGGGCGAGTCCCAGATCAAGGGTGCCGGCCATCACGGAGTGAAACTTCTGGGCGGAAGGCTGACCGGCGTGGGCTCCGGCGGGAATAATCTCGGCAATGTTGCCAATCAACGCGCAAGTGCGGCCAGTGCGGCAGACGGCCCCTCCCTTGCAGAGGCGAACAGTCAGCGCATTCGGGATTCCGTAAAGCGCGGAGCCGAACGCATGGCCGAAGACGCACGAAACCGACGAAACTGACCTGAAACTACCCAATTTTGCTGGCGGGCTCGCCCCGCACCAGACGAGGTGTCACCACATGCAACACGCAAAGGTAGAATTTCCGCAGAATGCGTTCTGCTCAGGCGAAAGCGATCCATACTCACCCCTTCCGGACACAACAACCATTCATGACGGTCATGACCGTTGGGAAGATGAACTGTATCTCTCGATGCGACGCCGGGCGCGGCTGGCCTATGTCGTTGGCGGGATCGGCGCACTGATCGGCGTGATGGGCGTTGCGGCGGTCATGGCTCTGACGCCACTGAAAGAGTTGGTCCCGATCACCATGACCGTCGACAAGCATACCGGCTTGGTCAATGTGGAATCGCGTCTGGGCCATCTCACATTGGACGACGACGAATATGTCACCCAGGCGCTGTTGTTCCAATATGCCCGCGACCGGGAAACCTATGACGCACATGACCAGCGGGACCGGCTGAACGCTGTCTACGGTCAGACTTGCGGCGGGGCGGCTGAGGATCTGGCCGCCCTCTATGACGCAGAAAACCCCAACAGCCCCATGAACATCTATGGGAGCTTTGGCCGTGTGGATGTGCGCATTCGGTCTGTCACCCTGCACAACGGAGATTCAGCCACGCTGCGCATGACGAAAAGTGCCCGGGCGCAACAAGGCGCACCGGTCTCGGAGCGCAATTTCGTGGTGACGATGGGGTATGAATTCGACCGCACCGGAAACATGACACTCGAGGAACGTTGGGAAAACCCGACCGGCTTCTGCGTCACCAATTACCGCCTGGATGAGGAGGCGCGCTGATGCTTCGTTTTATATGTGCCACCGCCGCGATGCTGGCCGTGGGTGTTGTCACAGTCTCCGCTGAACAGACCGGGCGCGGCACGCGTACCGATGCCCGCATTCGAACGCTCGTCTATCACCAGGACGAGGTTTACAAGATCGATGCCCATACCGGTTATGCTGCGACAATCCAGCTGGAAGAAGGCGAGGTGATGATCGATGAGGTACGTGGCGACCCCACAACCTGGGACTTCATCCCGAACACCGCGCGGGACGGGTTTGTCATCAAGGCAAAATACGCCACGCCGCAGGCAAGCAACCTCATCCTGGAAACCAATCTCCGCACTTACGTGTTCCTGTTGCACGCCCATAAAGGCGGTGCCCCTGGAAACGTCGGGTTTCTTTACCGGTTCAGCTATCCGGATCGGAAAAAGGGATATAGGCCCCGACAGGCGGGAAGCATCCAGGCCGCATTCAACACCACGGGACGACCTGCGAACCTGCAGTATAGTGCGAGCGGCGACAAGCTGTTGCGCCCGGCGGTGGCCTTTGACGATGGGCGCAAAACCTATCTGCGCCTGAAACAGCAAAGCGTGCGGCCTGCTGTATTTGCAATGGACGCAAAAGGGCGCGAGCGTCTGGTTAACACAAGTGATCTGGCTGACGGCACCATTGTTGTGACCGGTATCTACCCGCGCCTGGTGCTGCGTGACGGCCCGTATGTCGTCTGCGTCTTCAACAACCGGCTCTATGAGATCGATCGAAACCGCGACCCGGACAGACCACGAGGATGGTCACTGCGAAGCGCGGCCACGAGTGGTGAGAACCGCTGATGCCAGAGCAAAACAAACTCCTGTCCAACCGCATCGAACCCGAAGATGAACCAAAGCGTGGCGTCAACCTGCCCATGATCCTTGGTGGGCTTGCTCTCGTGGGGTTCATAGGCGCCGCGCTCTGGATCAATCTTGGCGATGATGATGCCGGCCGGCGTACCAGCATCATTCCCGAGGTCAATCAAACCCCAGATCCGCGCCAACAGGGCGGCAGCTTGTTCGGCACTGTTCCGACCCAGCCAATGGCCCAGGTTGAGCCGCAGGTAGATCCACGCGTAGCGGTGCTTGAGGCTGAGCTGGCCGAACTGCGCGAATTGATTGCTGACGCTCAGGCTCAGGACTCTGAACCTGCCCCTGAACCGGAACGGCCAGTCCCCACACTCGATACGCAGGCCTTGGCGGCTCTGGAAAAACGGACACAACGGCAAGAGGCTGCATTGGAAGCCTTCCTGAAAAAGCTGGAGGATGACCGGCTGGCCGCTGAGCGGCGCCAGCGTGAACTGATCGCACGGATACAGGCGAACAGACCGATTACCGAGCCGGGCCAAAATCCGGAAGCACAACCAAAAGGCGACACAGAGGCGCAAAGGCTGGCAACGGAACGCAAGGCTGAAGAGGAACGGCTGGCACAGCCATTGTCCAACAGTTTGGGCGGCAGCAGCGCAGGTGCAGGTGTCGGCACTGGAGCGAAAAGCAGCACTGGCAACGACTTTCTCGACGCGGCCGCGTCCCGCTCAGTACAGACGGCGCGGGCCACCCAGTTGCAAGACGTTCACCGCCTTGTTCCGCAAGGGCGCACCATCCCCGCCATCCTTGAAACGGCTATCTCATCGGACTTGCCGGGTGAGCTGCGCGCGCGCGTCAGCCGGGATGTCTGGTCAGCCGACGCCACAACGGTCCTGATCCCACGCGGGTCAACGCTGGTCGGTGAATACTCCTCGGATATCTCGCTCGGCCAGCGCCGGGTTCTCGTGGCTTGGAACCGGGTAATCACAACGGATCAACGCTCCATCATGATCGGGTCTCGCGGTGTGGACGCTTTGGGACGGGCCGGGATAACCGGAAACGTGCAGCATCATTTCGGGCTCAAATTCGAAGCCGCGTTCTTCATCTCGATTTTCTCCGGGATATCGAGTTTTGGAAATCGGACGCTCAACGAAAACGACCTGAACACTGGCACCGATGGGTTTGCAGATGCCGGTCAAAGCGCATTTGAGGAATACCTATCCATCCCGCCGTCGATCTGGATTGACCAGGGCGAACAGATCAATGTGTTCGTCTCGCGGGATCTGTACCTGTGACGGGTTCAGTTTGAGGGCCTCCAAGATTGTCCTGAAGGAGTAAGTCATGAGCACCATACAGGCAAAAACTCACCTTCCTTATACGATTGCGGCAGCGGTCATCAGCATCCCGCTCTGGGCGGCGCTTTTGATTGCCTGGAAAGTGAACGGGGACATCGAGACGTGGCGACCGTGGTTGCTGCTCAGCGAGCGCAACAGCATACACCCGAAGGATTGGGACATGGCGCTCTGGGGCGGTATCACGCTCGGCGTCATGACCGGAGCTGGTCTCGCATATCTGTTTGGCGGGATGGTGTTTGGCGTGACCGCAACCGATGCCCATGGCGACGCACGGTGGGCCACGGCAAAGGAGATCCGCGCGGCGCGGCTGATCAGTGATTGGGGGCTGGTACTGGGCAAGTTGGGCAAACCGGATAAAAAAGCGCCGCACCTGCGCGCCCACACCGATGATCAGGGCACGGTTCTGGTCTCGGGCCCGCCGAGATCCGGAAAGGGCGTTGGCATTATCATCCCTACCCTGCTCGACTATCCCGGTTCTCTGATTGTGTATGATGTGAAGGGCGAACTCTTTGAAACCACCGCGCGGCGTCGGCTGGAAAAAGGCGATAAGGTGCGGGTTCTTTCGCCGTTCGATATGCGGTTTCCCAACAACCCGGATGGCTCCCTTGTAGGTCGATCTCATGTGTTCAACCCGCTGATTGAAATCTCTCAGATGGTCGATCTGGAAGACAGACTTGTACGCATTTCTGAAATCAGCGCTGCCCTGCTCGCCCCCAAGAGTACCAGCGGTGCGGAAGTATCATTGATGGAAGATGCGCAGGAAATCTTCAGAGCCGCTACCTCAGTTGTCTGCAACGAACCCCTGCCCTCGATCGGTCGGGTGCTGCAGGTACTTACCCCGAAAGTGAAAGGGGATGATGAAGTGCCCGACTACAAGACCATGTTTGCATCGCTGGCATCCCGGGCTCCGGACCCGATTTCCAAAGGGGTTCTGCTACGCATGGCCGGTCAGGACAACAAGCAGTTGGGGATCTACCTGTCGGTGTTGATGGGCGGAGGCCTTAACGCCTGGAGCAACCCGGCCATCGTTCGGGCTACGGCCGCAACGGAGAGAAACGACTTCGACTTTGAACAGATGCGGTGGGAGCCCCAGACCTGTTACCTCTGCATTCCTGAAGCCCACAAGCAAGTGTCGCGCCCCCTTGTCCGACTGTTTGTCCAGTGCGCCATCAACGCCCTGCGGCGAAGGCTCATGGCATCGGATGAAGACTTCCTGCCGGTGCTGTTCCTGATCGACGAGTTTCATTCGCTTGGGAAAATGCAGGGCGTCCTCGATGCGGTCACCACCCTACCCGGCTATGGCGGCCGTTTGTGTCTGGTCGTGCAGTCGCCCGCATCGCTGCGGGAACATTATGGGCTGGCAGGGGAAGAGATTCTGACGGAAAGTTCTCATCTGCATGTGTGGCTGACACCCAACTCGGAAGAAACCAAACAGAAACTGTCCAAAGCGCTTGGCAACAAGACGGTGACGCAAAAATCTGTATCGGGACGCAACTGGTCGAAAGAGCCCGGTCGGTCGGAAAGCTGGTCGGAGAAAGGCCGGCCATTGATGACACCGGAAGAAATCGGTCGTCTGGGGAAAGAAGAGGTCATTATCACCGGCAAGGGCATGTTCCCGATCCGGACAAACCGGGTGTCCTATTATAAAGACCATCGGTTCAAAGCCCTGAATGACAGCCAGAGAGGCAAACCCTGGCCGGAGATTCCCGTCGTCAAAGATGGCGTGGTGACCCGGTATGATGAGTTCCTGAAGGGTGCTGGTTCCTCGAGATCGATCGAAGCCGAAGAACCGGAACCTGAGCCGAACCCGAGACAGACGCTGTCTCAGCGTGCGGCAGTCTCGCGCCCGCGCTCGCCGTCTGTTCCCGACACTGGCACTGCAGATTATGGGTTTTTCGAAGATCCGAGCGAGTTAGCTGCTAACAATGAAACGCCAGAAGATCGAAAGCTTGCGAATGCAATCGAGTCCGTCAAAGCCCCGGTTCTGACCGCACATCTCGGCGATCTGCTTAACCTCGCGCCAATCAACCCGGAAACAGAGCATCAGCTGGCAGAGCTGGCGCATCGGCTCTCTCCGGACGAGCTGATCAACCGATTGTTGCCGCTGTTCGGAGGCGGAAATCCGAAACTGGTCTAACTCAATACGCCCAATACATACAGCCGTCCTCTGCATACGGGTGACCAAAAACGCGATCATGCTGGAAATTGCGGACATTGGCTGCGCCTTGTTCGAACTGGAAAGAAGCGGACTTTGCCGACGTTTGGCTATACGATGTGATAGTCTGCTTTACCTTTTCAGTGATCGCGCTCGCAAAGGCCATGATCCGACAAAGAAGCCAGGACATAGCAGTCTTCGGTCACTCCGCCGCCATCGCAGCCGTTGGAAATCCGCACCAGTTCTTTCTCAAGCGCGCGGAGGCGTTTGATCTTTGCGCGCACGTCCGAGAGCTGAGCCGTCGCAATATCATTGGCCTCTGCACACGACCGGTCCGGGTGGCCCTGTAGCTCGATCAAGGCAGCAATAGCTTCAATCGAGCAGCCGAGGTCGCGGGCGTGCTTGATGAAGCTCAGGCGCTCCAGCCCCGCCGCATCATACCGACGCTGATTGCCTTCAGTCCGTTCCGGTGCGTCGAGAAGCCCAGACTCTTCGTAGTAGCGGATTGTTGGAACCTTGACGTTCGTGCGCCGCGATAGCTCGCCAATGGAAAACATGAAAATACCTCTTGAACCTCTAGTCACTAGAGATCGTATATCAGTTGGGACGCTGAAACCAGAGTGAACCATGTCCCAGAAATACCTCGCCGAAACCCCCATACTCGATTTTCGATCCGATGCGATCCAGGCATTGATCGCCGAGCGCGGGTGGTCTTCTCTTGACCCCACCGCACGCATCGGCACGGCCTATGATTTCGTGCGGAACGAAATCCTGTTCGGATACAACAGCGACGATGCGCTGCCTGCCTCCCGAGTGCTGGCGGACGGCTATGGGCAGTGCAACACCAAGGGCACGCTTCTGATGGCACTGCTCAGGGCGTTGAATATCCCTTGCCGGTTTCATGGTTTCACCATCGACAAGGGCTTGCAGCGTGGCGTTGTGCCAGAGTTGGTTTTCCCGCTGGCCCCCCGAAGCATCATCCATTCCTGGGTGGAAGTTCTGATCGACGGCAAGTGGATCAATCTCGAAGGGTTTATCCTCGATCAAGGCGTTCTGGGAGCGCTTCAGGAGACCTTTCCGGATCGCACGTCGCTCTGTGCCTATGGCGCGGGGACAGATTGCCTTCAGGCCCCGCCCGTCGAGTGGTCTGGCCAAAGCACATACATCCAGAAGACCGGGATCAACCACGACTTCGATGTCTTTGACAGTCCGGATGATTTCTACAAGGACCACCACCAGCTGTCCGGTTTTCGCGGGTTGCTCTATCGTCTTGTCATACGGCACTGGATGAACCGGCGCGTGGCGCGGATCAGGCAAGGCTATGTGCCAATCATCCCCGGCGGCGCAGAGAACCTTCTTCCTAAACAGGCACCAATCATTCTAAAGGAGGCCGTGTGATGTCAGGGTGTTGTGGACATGACGCTAAGTTCGATGGCGTATCGGACGACTACAAACGGCGGCTGTGGATCGTCATCGCGCTGAACGCGACGATGTTTGCCGTCGAGATGACAGCAGGCCAGGTCGCACAGTCGCAAGCTCTGAAGGCTGACGCCCTCGACTTCTTGGGCGATGCTCTGACCTATGGCATCTCACTTGCTGTCATCGGTGCTTCGATCCGCGCGCGGACGAATGCAGCGCTCGCCAAGGGCATCAGTCTTCTTCTGATGGGCCTGTGGGTCTTCGGCTCGACAGTCTACCGGGTTTTCTATGTCGGCGTACCGGAAGCGGAAATCATGGGCGTTGTCGGCGCTCTGGCTCTGGCGACAAACCTTGCAAGCGTCCTGCTGCTGGTCAGCTACAAGGACGGGGATGCCAATGTGCGCTCTGTCTGGCTCTGCTCGCGAAACGACGCCATCGGCAACGTCGCCGTGATGTTAGCAGCTTTGGGCGTATGGGGCACGGCCACCGGCTGGCCCGACCTGATCGTCGCTGCGATCATGGCCAGCTTGTTTCTGTCCTCAGCGTTCCAGATCGTGCGCCAGGCGCTCGCTGAACGCCGTGAGTTCAATTCACACAATCATGCCGAAGTCTGATGGAGGCCTTTCTTGCTCTTCTTGGCTTGGGGATTGCCGCAGGAACCTTGGCCGCGCTCGTTTGGTCGTTTGCGCGTCCATCGCGGCGGCTCTGGCCCCCGGAAGAATACACGATCAGAACGCCTTTCCTTGTCTGGGTTCCAACATTCACTTTGTTCGGCGTGCTTGTTCTGCTTGGCATTCTTGGATGGGCGACCCTGCCATTTCCAGACTGGATGCGGTTCTGGATCGGGGTGCCTTTAATCCTCACCGGAAACGCAGCCGTCTGGTTTGAAGTTGTACGCTTTGGCATCGCCCAAACCGGCGGTGCCGTTGGGCATCTGCGAACCGACGGTCTTTATCGCTACTCCCGCAATCCCCAGTATGTCGCAGATATCTTCATGGTCATCGGATGGATGCTGCTGACGGCGGCACCGCTGGTCTTTCCGGTCGGAAGTGCCGCGGTCCTCGTGCTGTTGGCTGCACCATTCGCGGAAGAGCCATGGCTGCGCGCGCGCTACGGCGCGGACTTCGAGGAATACGCCTCCCGCGTTCGGCGTTTTCTCTGAAGCGGTCATTCGCCACAACGCAGAAACTTGGGAGGTATGGGCTCAATGCAGTCTTTCGCTGCACCAGGCTTGAATGACTGCTTTGCGGACAAAGCGGACGTCCACTGGGTTCGATTGTGAAGGCACAACAAAGATGGTCGGCGTGTGTGATTCCCAAGGTTGAAACAACCGCACGGACAATTCAGAACCGAACACTTAAATTCGCGCCTAGGCCATGTTCTTGGCCATTGGAGCGAACAGAATAGCCATATCCTGCCGTTAGTCTGGCTAGGTCAGAGATCTGATACCCTAGCCCCAGACCAAGTACGAAGCCATTTGCACCTCGGTTTTGTCCGACTTGTGTGAACGTGCCAAATATCGGGCTCGTCACAGTGATTTCGTGCTCACTATCCTTGTTGGCAAAGAAGTCATACTCGTAACGAGCAAAGGCGATTGGGGTTAGCAAACCATTCTCTGTCAAGAAGTCGCGTTGATAATCAACTCCAATGGAAGCGACCAGCGATTCTGCGTTCGCTTTTTCAATCGAGTAATTGAAATCACCACCGCCCGTCTCTGCGCCTGAACCTTGTTGGATACGCCCGTAGTTCAATCCAAAAACCATAGAAACCCTTGCACCGCTGTCCAGGTTAAACAGCTTCCGTGCCTGGATACCGGCATGGATGCCCTCTTGGTCCAAATCAGACTTTGCCTCGCCTCCCGTAAAGCCATCAACAGAAGGGTTATTTCGCTTGGCGTCGGTTTCACCGAACATGTAACCGACCAGCCCGGAGAACTCCCAAGTTCCGGTTGTTGTGCGCCCATAGACGCCCACATGATAGCTGTCGGTCGAAAAGTCCTGATCGACTTGATCGTGTTCATCCATGGAGGATGTCCCAAAACCTGCGTACACACCGACCACACCTCTATCGGTGCTTGCGACATCCGCTCCGACCAAAATCGTGCGCAGCGAATAGTCGAATGTCCCAAGGCCATTGCTTCCATCAACGTCCCCGCTCACATAGGCCGTGTCGATCCACCAGCGCCGATCAGAGCAGTCTATTGCGCCGCTCGGGCTCTGGGCCGAGTCGATGTCGCCTTCTGCAACGGGTTGATCCGCATTGCTGAAGCCAACCGCTTGATACTTGCGGCAGTCAGCATGGCTCAGCACAGTGTTGGTTATCAGGTCAAGTTGCTCAAGCCCAACTGTCAAATTGGAGGAATAGGGTTCTGCGTGCACACGATTAAACCCAGCCAAACCTGAATTGGTAAGCGTGTTAACTGCATTGCCCAAGGTTGAGCCATTAGTCAGATTAGTTCCAGGTGACGTGTTTGTGGTGTTAGCCACCGCACCAGCAAGGTTGCTTGCATTGGGAGATCCAACAACTGATGGGTGTTGTGGTAAACTCGAGACGGGGAGGGTCGAAAACGCTATGTCGATTCTACCGTCCGCGGTTGGCGTGTTTGAGATACTCAGACTTGATAGGGCGGGCAGAGATCCTCCGGCAACAAGAGTTGGGGAGTTTCCATCGAAACGCGAGGCTTGAAAAACCGTGTAGTCGTTGCCAGCAGCATAGTCCTGCGCAGTCAGGCCGGGACGAGCGGCTTCGACTTGTATAGTGGCGCGGTTAATCCCTGTAACGGACCCGCTGGATGACACCAAATCGGCTTTCTGACCGGCCGTCGGATCGACTTCACTTAAGATCCTTGACCCAGTTTCAAATGCGATACCGCCACTATTGTTAAGCGTACCAATTGAAAAGCCCGGCGAAAGCACCCCTCCGTTCTTAACTGTGAAGTTGAATGCGTTCACGGTTCCCGTTCCGGCCAGCGTGCCAAAATTCTCAAAGTTTACGGTGTTCAAATTGCTTGCTGCATCGAGGCGAACAGTCGTGCCTGCGGCTATCGCCATATCGCTGGTTGAGGAAATCGAACTATTCGTCAGTGTGAAATCGGAAGCCTCAGCAATCCGGGTCTGGATATAGTACGCCCCGAAAACCACTTCGGTGGCTCCCATAACGGTAAGGTTGTCATAGGTTAGCGGGCGGTCGGACTGGAAGTAGACTTCAGTGGGGTCGATATTCGCGCCGTTGAAGGGAGCGAACGTCATTGATCTGCCGGAACCAATCGAAGTTCCAATGAGGTTCACTCTGAGCTTCCCGTTGATGTTTGTTGCCAACGCTTCCCGGGAGACAAAGTCTCCGCTACCCGCCGCGACATCGACATTCAAAAGTGTTAAAACTGAAGCATTGCTTGGAACGGTATTTTGGCCCGGAACATACAACTCAATTTCACCTGAGGACGTAATTGAGGAGTTTCCAATTGTAAGTCCTGTAATGGGTCCGTTTGGGATCGGGAGACACGTGCGTTCCGTCGTTGAGATTGTTTGATTAACGCGAGTGCTTTCAGATCCAGAAGCATACTCTATTCGAGGAGACCCCAATTCTACGCAGGCCTGTGAGCTTTGGGCCTGCGCGTCGTCCACCACTAACACATAAGCCAAGACCCCCAGTGACAACTTAATAATTAATGCACGCTGAACGCTTAGTGCCGCAAGTGTCGGGCCCAGTGTTTCCATCAGCTTTCTCCTCTTACTTGATAAGCGAGAGTACACCCAATTGTGATACATGGTGAGTTTTGTGAAATGCTCAAAAAAGTCAAACGATTGACTGCTTTGGGCTCATCTTCATTCTTCGCTGTCTGATCCACCAACGGCTGTTCTGGGGCGATCCGACTTTGGGCTATTCAGGAAACATACCTTTTCCAGACGAAGGAGTGCTTCCAGATGATTGGTCCTGGACCAGTGCATCTCTACTCGAATTGTCGGATGTTTCCGGTTTTTTCTCTGTTGATGCCGAGAAAAGCTCACAAATCTGAGACAACACGTGCTCACGTACCTGCGGCGTCTCATAAAGTACGTCATGTCTGGCATTCGGAATGAGCTCCAGCTTCCCGCCGGGCCAACGCGCCATTCGATCCTGTATTGCGGATATGGCAACGATTTCATCTTCGGCACCGCAGAACGTGATACATGGCGTGTCGGGAGACCGCATTTTTGACAACGACCTGGTCTCTCTGAGTGCCTGAAACAGCCACCCCATACTTGGTCCGCCTATGACTTGTTCAGGCAGAGATTCTGAAATGTTCGCATAGTATTCGTACATGTCACGATCATATGTCAGCCTGTTGTCCTTGAAATCAGTCGTCAGGACATAGCTTTCCCCACGTGTACCAGGGGCATAGGTGTCACCCTTCCCAAATGCTTGAAATGCCCAAGACAAAGGCCAGGCGCCAAGACGCTGCAACCGTGGGAGATTTATGTCCCACAAGGGTGCGGTGAACGCGCAGGCAGCCACCGGAAACCCTTCAGCAATTGCGCGGAGACCGACGCAGGCACCTAACGAGTGTCCAATCAGATACCAGGGCTGTGGAAGGTTGAGAGACTTGGCCGCTTCAATCGTGGCCGCAACATCTTTCTGGTAATCAGAAAACCGAACGACATGGCCCATCAGTCGATCTTCGGTGAGCCTGTCCGAAAGCCCCTGGCCACGCCAGTCAACAGCGAACGCCGTATAACCGAATTCATGTAGATACTCGATGGTGCGCCCGTATTTTTCGATGTTCTCCGTTCGCCCCTGGAACAGAAAGACAGTGCCCTTGGATGGTTTCTCTGTTGGCCAGTGAGCCACCCTAAGCCGCACATTGTCGTCAGTATGAATCCAATAAGCGCGCACATCAGATGGACCTTCCGCGACTTCGGGATGTATGGGGGCTTTGTCCAGGGCATTCGTCTTAAGCATCTAATTCTCTCGGTTTTGTTGCGTTAAGCTGACCCAGAGTGGGTCGTGCAAGGAAACATGCAGCCAAGGTCAGGGCAGCAATCAGGAGGATCGTGAAGCCGGGAAACACACCAATAGAAATGTACGTCATCGCCAACAATGCCATGACGCTATACATCGCCATCCACGGGATGTGATCCTCATCATCCCGCTTCGGAGAACTCATTTGGGCCAATACGGTCCGTATTCTGGCAGAACAAATGATAAAGACAGCCACAATGATGATCATGCAAAAGAAGCTGTAGTAGTGCCCCGGCGCGTTCCGACCGAACCCATACTGGTCCAAAAATACCTCGTCGCCGCGAAAAATACTCAGACCGTCAGCCACCATCCAACTGACGATATCCCTGCTATGCGACAGCAAATAGCTGGCTTGTAGTTTCATCAAAATGGTGATCACCAAACCCAGTGACGTGCACCGAAATATTCCGGTCATAACTGCTCGGCCTACCATTTCTATGTATTGGCGTTCTTCATCCGCCTCGCCGCGTCCGAGCCCTCGCACCAAGTCAACGAAATCATCCGTAATGGAATAGATTACAATGAGGCCAGTGAAGAACAGGTAAGAGCCAAAAGCGTTAAGGAGGAAGACGAGGCCGGAGAAAATTACCGCGCTTGGAACAGATATCAAATCAGGACGAAAGATAGCTATTCTGCCCCAATCGACGGTCCAATTACCCGCGTTCCCGATCAACAGTGGGATCAGATGAGTTTCCACCCAGTTGAAGCCCGAGGCTATTGCCACAGTGACCCCAAATACCGCCCAATATGCGATGGACACGGTCGCTACCCTTTCCGACCAGCTCGGGAACGGGTTTTTGCGATCGAGGAAGTTGGACAAACCCATTCGCCACATTCTCTTCCATGAACGCAATAGATTGATCAGTATCGCAAAGTAAGCTGGTAGAATTGCCGTGAAGACGATTATCCAGTTTGGCGCCCAAAGAAATCCGACCTGTTTTGGAGGACCTGTTGGAGGAACAAAGACGACGCTGTGAATATTGAGCGAAAACGACATAAGGCCAAGTGCGGTAGCGGCGGCGAAAACAACGACTGGTAAACCCAAAGAGGAATGAGTGCTGAAGATCGCTTCTGTTCTTCCTGCTATTCCGGGAATTCTCTTCGGTTCGACCGGATCATTGCGTCTCGAAACCTTGGCCTGCGTTACTTCTTCGCTGCCGTTGGCCACGCCGACTGGAGAAATCGTACCCCGTTTCTGGGCATTCCGTTTCCCCCGTCTTTTCGCGGCAAGCCGCCTGTTGGCGGCGCTAAGTTCCGCACGCCACGCGCTGATAGCGTCGGGATCGTCACAACCGAAAACGCGCGCCAACCAGCGAATATTGTCGTTGCTAATTCCTCTGTCGTTATCCTGAAACCAATGCTGAACTGTCCTTAGCTCGACACCCGACTTATTGGAATCAAACTGGGAGATGGTGCTGGCAAGCAGCTCTGGGGTCCATGAGCCCACAGGAAGTCCCGCCTGGTCAACGGGAAGGCCGGCTCCTACTGAAACCAGATACTTGAAGAGTTCCTTGAAGTCGCTGCCATCTTTCAGCGGAGGAACAAAATATTTACCGTGTTTTATCAATCGATTACACGCTTATGGTTCGTTCCGTTTCATCCTGTTTCGTTCCAGTTCGTGCGATTGTCAACGAGCCGCCGTACTCTCCTCAAAGTTGAGCCATAATCCGCTTGGGTCAGAGAGCAGAACGTAACAATGGAACAGTGGATAACGCCCTGCCCGCCCACAACATCAGCTTGAGGCGGTTGGGCTTAACGAACACCGAGGAGTGCAGATGTCGACACAGCAACAAACCGATCGCGCGAAAAAGGGCGAACCAATAATTGAGGTGCAGGACGCCCACACAGGCAAAACAGTGGTGCTAGTCTATGCGTGGAACAACGGGCAAGTCAGTGTCACGTCAAACAGCGGGTTAAAGGTGGTGGAGCTCTCGCCTGCTGCGCGCCTGCGGCTTTGAGAAAACTACCCAGAATTCAGTATGCGACCTATCTTGACTCGAGATGGTGGGCATTCGGTCCGAAGAACTTCACATAATTGCAATTACCCCGCTCAGGCCAGTCTTTGTGAGAGTGTTTTGCAAAGGGTTTTTGCATCAGTCCCACGCATCGAGAATCAATGTGTTGAACGAATGGCGGCCAGCGCTGCAAGAAGGGTCGTTTTCGCGTCATCGTCCATCAAAGCGGTTGTCGGTGATCACCACAGCGGATGTACCGGAAGAGCCCATACCTCTCAACTGCTGCAACGCGACGAATGTCCGCTATGCGGATGTATCCTTGGTCTCGCTCGCGCACGGTCATTGAAAGGGCTGGCACACCATGTTAGTTTCAAATCCAGAAGAGACCTCACGAAAGAGGCATAGAGCAGTGAATTTTGGAGTTCCACGTCGCGCGATCCTACTGGGAGCCCTGGCGACCGTTCTTTCTGGATGTGCGAGCAAGTTCCGCACTTATAGGGGGCCGGAGGTGACCCGGCTGCGCGTTTACAAGGGGCAACGCATGATTGTCCTCGATGGAACAGAGGGTGTTTTGCGCACTTTCCCGATGGGCCTTGGCTTCGCTCCCGAAGGTCACAAACAGTTTAAGGGCGACGGGCGCACGCCAGAGGGATCATACGTGATTGACAGGCGAAATCCCGACAGCCTGTTTCATCTTTCTATAGGTATCTCATACCCGAACGAGGTGGATACCGCATTTGCTACAGCGCAAGGCCGTTCGCCTGGCGGAGATATCTTCATTCACGGTGGACCACGCCCCGGTATTGATCCCACGGACAAGCAGGATTGGACAGCAGGGTGCATCGCGGTCACGGACCGAGAGATAGAAGACATCTACGCGATGGTCAATAACGGTACACCCATTGATATCTACGCTTGAAACGGGGGCCGATGATGGGGCTTCGCTGAGTGGGTTTATGCAAACCGCCGTCTGAAACCCGACGCCGCCATTGCGCACTTGCACGCAGGAGAGACCCATGCCGCATGATCACCACGGTCATAGCCATGCCCATTTGGACCCGTCCAGCGGGGATCGCCGGGTCGCCATTGCGATCTGGGCAAACGGTCTACTGACTGTCGCCCAGATCGTGGGAGGCATCTTTGCAGGGTCTCTCGCCCTGATCGCGGATGCGCTGCACAACTTCTCAGACATGGCAGCACTCGTCATTGCCTTTGCAGCCCGCAAAATCGCACGACGGCCCGCCGATGAACGGATGACCTTCGGCTATGGCCGGATCGAGACGGTGGCGGCCTTGATCAATTACACGACGCTGATCGTGATCGGTCTTTATCTGATCTACGAAGGCGGCATCCGCCTGTTTGAATCGCCAGAGGTCAGAGGGTGGACTGTCGTCATCATCGCAGGATTGGCGCTTGTGGTCGACGCCCTGACGGCGGTGCTGACCTATTCGATGCAGAAGGGCAGCCAGAACATACGCGCCTTGTTCCTACACAACCTCTCCGACGCTCTGGCCTCAGTGGCCGTTATTGTCGGTGGCACGCTGATCATCCTCTATGACATGCGTTGGGTTGATCCTGCGATCACGATTGGGATCGCGATCTATATTCTGTACCTCGCCTTTGCAGAGATCGGTGGTCCGATCCGAACGCTCATGCTCGGCAGTCCGCCGGACATCGACGGAGGAGAGGTTGTGGCAGTTCTGCGCCAAACAGATGGCGTGAGCGACGTCCACCATGTTCACTTGTGGCAGATGGAAGAGAATGCACCAGCGCTCGATGCCCATGTCGTCGTTGAAGACGCTGCATGGGACCGGTTGGAGCAGATAAAGGCTGAGCTAAAGACGCAAATTGGTGCGGAATTCGGGATCACACATTCCACTCTGGAGTTCGAGCGCAATGGTGTCTGTGACGGCGAGACTCCGCTGTTTGGCCATGCCAAGCGCTAGGGTCACTAGGTCTCAGATGTCATGCATAATTGGGATATTCAGGGCTGTACCTAGGACTACGCGAAAGCAGACTTTAGTGCAGCCGCAGCGAATTGGTGCTTTGTCCGGATACTGTTGAAAAACTCAAAAACCTGGGAGGCCCCGAAAATCTGCGAACTGGCACTCAATCCGAAAAGTCCACTGCTGATAACGATGACGGGCGTTTCGGTGACCACTGGTGGCCAGTGCCAGAATTTGGCAGAACCCTCAGCTGAAAATTCCCGTCGGCCTTGTCGGGCCAAATTCTGGCTCGAGTTTACGCAAATTGGGAGTTTTTCAACAGTATCTCCGCTTCTTTTCCGTTCACGCGTGACGCACCGGAGGGCCGGTGTGCAGACTTTGCGGTCCTCCGCATTTTAACTCCGGAAGGTCACAGCCAGCCCTAAGCAGGCATTTACGAGTGGAATTTGCAAATTTTGAAAGTCAAAAATGCAAGAACTCGAAAAGCTCTGTTGCATGAAATCACTTAGCTAGTGCTTCAGATATACGTTCAACTAACGCCTTCTGAACAACGGCAAACCTTGGGGTTTGCGCGATTTCCTCTAACGTCGCGACCCACAGCGGAACTTCAATCTCAGGACATACGTCCTGCGACCTTGTAAGGCGGGTATCGACGTCGCCAAAAAATGAAGGCAGAAAGGTTTTTCCTGCTCCCGAGGCCGCCATCTGCTGTAGAACCAGAAAACTGTCGGCCCCGTTAGTCATTTCGTCGGCGCTTACATTCTGCGCCAACCATTTGGCAGGAAGTGAACGGCTCAACGCTCCGTCAAGCCTCATCCACTTGCGATTGGGTAAACCATCGTCAAAGACGCCGAAGGACAGCGTTCCGGCACGCTGCCCGATTAGTCCTTCCCCAAGCTTTATCGATGGGCGCACAGCAATGTCTGCTGTCAATCGGGAAAGATCATGGTGGCTGTTTTGGCTTAGCAGAGTCAGATTCAAACCTGGGTAAAGGAGCGAGATCTCGTTTATGATGCGAGGGAGAACAATCTGACAAAGACTATCGGTAGACGTAATGCGCACCTGACCCACAGGAGACCGATTTGCTCCGAAAACTGCCCGCTCCACCGACAGCACCGCGTCTTCAACGCTTTCCATGGCCGAAAAGATCGCACTGGCTTCGGGGAGAACGGAATATCCTGACGGGCTTTTTTGAAAGATCCGGCAGCCATTGCGCTCTTCGAATGCGGCTACCCTGCGTAAAACTGTGGCATGCGTGACGCCCATTGCCGCCGCCGCCGCGTTCAACGAACCGTGTTTGCTTACGGCTAGCGCGTACCGAATATCATCCCAGTTTTCGTTGTTCATAAATTAACAAGTGACGGCAAATAACAAACAATTACAAGAAAATTCGTTCAAGCTAACATTCGGAGCATTGAACAGGGAGACACATCATGATGAAGAAGTTCTCAATCTGCGCGGCAGGTCTTTTATCATTGGCCGCCATTGGCACAGCCATCGCCCACGAAAGTGAAAACCCGGCTGTGAAAGCGCGAACCTCAATCATGCAGCTCTATGCCTTCAATCTTGGTACACTTGGCGGCATGGCCAAAGGCGAGGTGGATTATGATGCCGAGGCCGCAACACGGGCTGCAAACAACCTTGTTGTGCTAACGCAGATCGACCAATCCGCTATGTGGCCCCAGGGATCTGACAATGTGTCCGATCCGTCCACCCGAGCGCTGCCGGCAATCTGGGAAAACTTCCCTGACGTTGGTGCGAAAGGGCAGGCCATGGCAGATGCCGCTGTTGCGATGCAGGCTGCGGCAGGGCAAGATGTTGAAGCCCTGAAAGCGGCGATGGGCGACCTGGGTGGAAGCTGTTCGGCATGTCACAAAGCGTACAGAGCACCGAAAGACTAATTGGTAGATAGCTGTGAAACGGTTTTTCCTTTTCACCGCTTTCGTTGCACTTTTGGTTGGGTTGGCCGGTTTGGTGCTGACCCGACCACAAAGAATGGATCAATCTAAACTCGACGGTTTGAACCCGGATCTCACCAGAGGAGAAGTCGTGTTCCACGCCGCAGGATGCGCATCCTGTCATTCAGCGGCGGATGCGGTTGGTGAGGACAAGCTCATGCTCTCCGGTGGTCGCCGTTTTGAGACGGAATTCGGCACATTCATTGCCCCCAACATTTCCAGTGACCCGGAAGTTGGTATTGGGTCCTGGTCCGCCCTGGACCTGGCTAATGCTCTGATCCTTGGAACCGGGCCCGAAGGGCAACACTATTTTCCTGCGTTTCCCTATACGTCTTATGCCAACATGTCAGTCGAAGACGTTGTTTCGCTCCATGCATTCCTCGGCACGCTGCCAGCAGTCGCAACCGAAAGCGAGGTGAATGAAGTTGGCTTTCCCTTCAACATTCGACGCGGACTGGGGGGATGGAAGCTTTTGTTCATGTCGCCAAGCTGGGTGGTCGAAGGTGATCTGACCAACCAACAAAGGCAAGGCCGGTATCTGGTGGAGGCGTTGGGTCACTGCGCCGAATGCCATACGCCGCGAAATAGTCTAGGTGGTTTGAAACGAGACCTTTGGCTGACAGGTGCACCAAATCCAAGTGGGAAAGGTCGCATCCCCGGCCTTACCTCAAGCCAACTTGATTGGTCCGAAGCCGATATTGCCGAATACCTGAAATCTGGCTTCACACCGGATTATGACAGCGCGGGTGGTGAGATGGTGGAGGTTATCGAGAACACATCTCGCCTCACGGATGAGGATCGCTTGGCGATTGCCGCCTATCTCAAAGCTGTTCCTGCGTCATCGACCGGGCTGCCATCGGAGTAACAGTCGTTTGGCGCCATGCAGCGGAGACCAGACGTCGTCGCCGCACGCAAGTAGGAAGCCGTAAGGCCTATTCCCTTTTCACCGAACACCTGTTTTACGTTTTGAACATCGGAGCTCACCAATCACCCGAGTTTCTGTTAATGATTGACTGAGGGTCGCGGCCAAATGACACCAAAAATCGCTCTTTGGTCCATTCCGATATCCATTGCGGTACTGGCCCTGAAACTGCTGGCCTGGTGGCTGACAGGCTCGGTGGCGTTGTTATCAGACGCAATGGAATCAACCGTGAATGTCGTTGCGGCGCTGCTGGCGTATTTTGCAGTTCGGATTGCCAATATACCCCCAGATGAAAACCACCCCTTTGGTCACAAAAAGGCCGAGTATCTTTCCGCCGTCGCCGAGGGAGTACTAATTGTGCTGGCGGCGTTCTTGATCATCAGAGAAGCTTTGCTGGCGCTCCCGAACCCGCATCTTGAGGATGCGCCACTTCTTGGCGTCGCCGTCAATGTCATTGCAACGGGCGTGAATGGCGCATGGGCCTACCAATTGCTCAAAATCGGCAGGCGCGAGGGTTCGCCTGCATTGGAGACGAGCTCCCGGCACATTTTCACAGATGTCATGACGTCAGTTGGTGTCATCGCAGGCCTGATACTTGCACTTGTCACCGGCTGGTTGATCCTTGACCCGATCCTGGCAATTCTTGTTGCGCTGAACATCTTGTGGGAGGGCTGGAAAGTTATTCGGGCATCCGTCGATGGCCTGATGGATGTGAGCCTGTCGGACCATGACTTGCAGACTGTTTCCAACGCAATCGAAGCAAATCTCGGCGCAGCCTTAGAGTACCACGACCTCAAAGGGCGCAGATCCGCAAATGTCATTTTCGTGGAGTTTCATCTTGTTGTGGACGGCACAATGCCAGTCAGCGCGGCGCATGATATATGCAATGACATCGAGGAAGAATTGGATCGTTTGTATCCAGGTTCAGTCTTTGTCATTCACCTCGAACCTGATGACGAGTTGAAGGGTGACGGGGTTAGTTCCCACTAAACTGGTCACATGGCTCAGCAAAACTCTATTGGTATGACTGATCTGACTAAGACGTTCGGCTTGAAATTCGTCAGACCTAAGCCCGATGTGGGAAAGCCGAACCAGAAGTAACCTGTCTCCAACGTCACAAAGCGTGATGCTCAAAATTGGAGGCGAAAATGAAAATTCAAAGAAAGCTGGGTCAACTTCTTAGTACTGCGGCGTTGGCTTCGTTGATTGCGGCGACGCCTTATGTGCCAACGTTTGATGCCGATGGTCGCCTACATTTTGAACCGTCATATGCCTTTGCCAAGAGCGGCAAGGGGAAAGACGGGGATGGTCGCGACGATGATCGGGATGATGATCGTGACGACGACAGAGATGATGACCGCGACGACAACTCGGGGTCGGGTAATAGCGGCCGTGGTGGTGACCGGGACGATGATCGTGATGACGATAGAGACGATGATCGCGACGACGACCGGGATGATGATCGTGACGACAATTCGGGATCAGGTAAAGGTGGTCGCGACGATGATGATGACGACGACGATGATGATGACTCCAAACGCTCCAACAAAGGCAGCGGAAAGAAGGACCGGTCTCAAGCAGGGGGCAAACCGTCGGGCTCGGCTGGAGTAA
>NZ_JBQFWR010000011.1:0-158188 GCF_056540425.1 Ruegeria sp. AN6 | reverse complement strand
TAGGCCCGATGACGATCGCCTGCCTGCTTGCGAATACGCTGACCGCCGCGTGCCGGGCGAATGGCCTGCCAGAGCCCGAAGGCCTGACAGCGTGAGATTTGCTGCTGCTCTTCACGCAGACGATGGCAAGTCGGCCAGTTCCAAAGTGCTACAACATTGGCGATTGGCGGGCCGCGCCATGCGTATGGTGATAGTATCAATTGGCCCCTCTCCGACGAATGTTGCACGCGTCCGCGCTTTGATAGCCCGCGCGGCACAAATAGACATGGCACTGGATCAGCAGCTCTGGGGCAAAGAAATGTCGCAGGACGAATGTCGAACTCAGATCAAACAACTAAACGAGTCGGTGGATGTCTATGCTGTCCTGCTTTTACCTGATGCGCCTGCGCATATTGACGTACTCAACTTGCGAAGTGAGTTACAGGGGCATAAAGACCTAATTCGCCCCGGTGCATGGCACTATCCCGGACCCGTTCGTCGGGGCGAAGTTGATTGCGTATTAAACAGTGCGATTGCTGCCCATCAGACCCAATGGGATGCGCTGGATAACGGAGATGCTCAGATCGCGAGATAGCCGATTCCCGCAAAAGCGATAATGCATCCAAGCCATTGAAAGAAAGCCATTTCCTCTCGCAAAATTGCCCAAGCCAAAACAACAGTCAACAACCCAAAGATCGAGGCTGCAACGGACGCGTATTGGGCATTAGGCAACCCACCGGCAGACACGACGCACAGAATTGCCACCGCATCGAGCGCACCCATCAGGCACAACAGGGGCAGGGCTCTTGCGCCCGGCCAAAGCGACTTGCGAGATGCAATGGCGATTACCGCCAGCACAGGGATAGCGGTCAGACGGCCAATCAGTGAAACAATGTACTCGTCGCCCAGTTCGGCTGCGTACTGACCCAAAGCGAATGTTGCAGCGAACCCTATTGCAGCGAGTATAGAAAAGGCAATCGTCGGCCCGGTGGCAGGGTATTCCGTACTGTCGTCGGATCGGGTCGATACAATGGACACGCCGACACCAATGGCAATGATCGCCAGCCATTGCCAGATGCTGACCTCGGAACCACGCCATATCGCAAGTGTGACAGACAAGACCGGATAGCTGGCGACAAGCGGTGCGACGAGACGTACAGGCCCGCGTTGAAATGCGGCATACATACTGAGGCCAGCCAGCAAATAAAAGCCGCCTGCTACAACTGCGTAGGATACTGCATTGGCGGACATGGGGGTGAACCCAGCCCATATTGCCACAAGTCCGAACTGTAGCAGCGCCCCGGCAACCAGTACGGCCATCAATGCGGCAATGACGCTCACGGACTGACTGATATATCTCACAGCAAGATCGTGAAAACCCCAGCACAATGCTGCCAGCAGACCCAGAGCAAGGGCGTTCATCCGGTCGCCTCATGTATCTGGTCATGCACGGACATTCCGTGTCCACCTTTCGATATCAACCGCGCTATCATGTCACTGGTGATAAACTTATTTTCCTGTTATGCAATATTTTTTGACGGCTGTAATTCGGGGAAGAGACGTATGTCATCGGCATTGGATCAAATCGGCGGTGAAGATCGACTTCGGGCTCTGGTCGAACGGTTCTATGACCGCATGGAGACCGATCCGGCAGTGCATTCGTTGCACAGGCTACATTTTCGCGGCCATGGATTGTCTCATACGAGACAGGCACAGTTTGAGTTTCTGAGCGGATTTCTGGGCGGTCGGGCTTATTATCGTGAGCGATTTGGTCATATGGACCTGCGGGAAATTCATGCGCATGTGCCGATACGCGAGGCCGACGCCGAGCTTTGGCTGGATACGTTTGACGCCGCGTTGGCGGATTGTGGAATGGACGGTCCGATGGTGGACAAAATGCGTAGAACTCTGCGCCGTGCCGCATTGATGCTGGTCAACGATGTCCCAGATTGGAGAGATGAAGCCGACAGCGGAAAGAACCTTGAGGTTCATGACTGATCAGGTGTGATCAAATCTGTCGCAGTTTGGCGTAGATGCTGGACGTAATCTTGAATTGTTCCTCGGCAATACGGTCGCTGTCAGAGACCATCTCCTGCACCGCATCTGCGCATCCAAGCCAATCCACAGCGCATTGATGATTTGCCGGATCGGTCATCCACGATTGGATCGTGCCCTGAACAAGTTCGGGGTGAAACTGCACGCCCCAGGCGCGATCTGAGACCCGCAAAGCCTGTACAGCACAAGCATCAGATTTTGCCAGAACCGATGAGTTGGGCGGTAGGTCGATGGCCTCAACCCCATGCCATTGTAGCACCCGGAATTGATGGGGCAGGGCCCCGAACAGCGGATCACTGCGCGCGTTGACAGTCAGATTGATGGAAAGCACACCGATCTCAGGCTTTTGCATCGGTGCACATTTCCCTCCCAACGCATCAACCAAGAGTTGGTGACCTAGACATATCCCAAAGTACGGTCGCTTGAGGTCTTGAATCCAGGTCCTGATCGCTTGTTTTTCGGACACGAGCCACGGATGCGCCTCGGTTTCCCAGACGTCCATCGGGCCGCCCAGAACCAGAAGAAAATCAAAATCGTCGAGTTGCGGGATTGGTTGGCCATCATACAGATGCACGACTTTGGCCGTATCACCGCATGATGAAATGTGCTCCAGAAACGCTCCGGGGTTTTCGCCCGACGAATGCTGGAAAATCAGGACAGTCATTAGGCACGGGCCTCCATCTGAGCGTCGGCATTGGGGCGGCAGTGGTCTGCAGCCCCAAGGTTTCTTAGATATCGAGCGTGTGGTCCTTTTCCCAGCGTGAGAAATGGCTGACGAACGAGTTCCACTCCTGATGCTTCATCTTCAGAAACGCGCTTGAGAATTCCTGACCCATCATGGCTTTCAACTCGGTATCGTTGTCATATTCGCGCAACCCGTCGAGCATGTTCAGCGGTAGTTTGGGGGCGTCGGTGACGGTGTGGCCTTCAGCATACATGTCAATGTCCCAGCGACGTCCCGGATCGGCCTTGGAGCGGATGCCGGACAGACCTGCGGCGATAATGACCGCCTGCAGCAGATAGGGGTTGGTGGCCCCGTCGGCCAGGCGCAGCTCGAACCGGCCCGGGCCTGGCACCCGGACCATGTGGGTGCGGTTGTTGCCGGTCCATGTCACGGTATTGGGGGCCCAGGTGGCTCCTGACATGGTGCGCGGGGCGTTGATACGCTTGTAGCTGTTCACCGTCGGGTTTGTGATCGCCGCCAGCGCGCTGGCATGTTTCATGATGCCGCCGAGGAAGTGCTTACCCTGTTCGCCCAGACCCACCTCGCCGGTCGGACCGTCGCCTTCGCCGGCAAAGACGTTGGTTTTGGCGTCCGCTCCGGGTGCATCCCAGACCGAGATATGGGCGTGGCAGCCATTACCGGTCAGCCCTTCGACAGGCTTGGGCATGAAGGTGGCTCGCAGCCCATGCTTTTCGGCCACTGACTTGGTCATGAACTTGAAGAATGAGTGCTTGTCGGCGGTTTTCAGAACGTCATCGAACTCCCAGTTCATTTCGAACTGGCCATTGGCGTCTTCGTGGTCGTTCTGATAGGGTCCCCAGCCCAGTTCCAGCATATAGTCGCAGATCTCACGCACCACATCATAGCGGCGCATCACCGCCTGCTGGTCATAGCAGGGCTTTTCGGCGGTATCGAACGGGTCGCTGATATGCTCGCCATCGGGGGTTAGCAGGAAGAATTCAGCCTCAATGCCGGTTTTGACATGCATTCCCATCTCGGCGGCCTCGCCAATAAGGCGGCGCAGAACATTGCGCGGGGCCTGGGCGACATCCTTGCCTTCCATCACGCAGTTACCTGCAACCCAGGCGACCTCGGGCTTCCATGGCAGCTGGATCACCGATGACGGGTCCGGCACCGCCAGCATGTCAGGATGTGCTGGGGTCATATCCAGCCAAGTGGCAAACCCGGCAAAACCTGCGCCGTCTTCCTGCATCTCGGCAATCGCCTGCGCGGGTACCAGCTTGGCCCGCTGCCCACCGAACAGGTCGGTGAACGAGATCATGAAATATTTGACGTCTTTTTCTTTTGCGAAAGCTGCGAGATCTGTCGTCACGATGGCTTTCCTTTCCCTGTTGAATTTTCGATTTCCAAAGCAAAAACGCGGCCCCCGTTAAGGAGCCGCGCAGTATCAGTTCAGAACCCTTCCTTGCCCGGGTACCAGCTTGTCCCGGCCAACGGGACACGCGCCATTGCGGCGGCCTCCATCGTCAGAGCACACAAGTCCTCGGGTTCAAGGTTGTGGAGGTGATTATGACCACAGGCCCGCGCGATGGTCTGCGCTTCAAGTGTCATCACCTTGAGATAGTTTCGCAGACGGCGTCCTGCCTCGACCGGGTTCAGACGCGCCGCCAAGTCGGGATCTTGTGTGGTGATACCTGCGGGGTCCTGGCCTTCGTGCCAGTCGTCGTAGGCCCCAGTGGTGGTGCCCAACTTTTGGTACTCGGATTCCCATTTCGGGTCGTTGTCGCCAAGCGCCACCAGCGCGGCGGTGCCAATGGCCACTGCGTCGGCGCCAAGGGCCATTGCCTTTGCAACATCGGCCCCGGTGCGGATGCCGCCCGAGATCACCAGTTGCACCTCGCGATGCACGCCCAAATCCTGCAGCGCTTGCACGGCAGGGCGAATGCAGGACAGCGTCGGTAGACCTACATGCTCGATGAACACGTCCTGCGTCGCGGCAGTGCCGCCTTGCATGCCGTCCATCACCACCACATCGGCCCCTGCCTTTACCGCCAGCGCGGTGTCATAATAGGGGCGGGTCGCGCCAACCTTTACATAGATCGGCACTTGCCAGTCTGTAATCTCACGCAATTCGAGGATCTTGATTTCCAGATCATCTGGGCCGGTCCAGTCCGGGTGACGACAGGCTGAACGCTGGTCGATGCCCTTGGGAAGCGTACGCATTTCTGCGACGCGGTCGCTGATTTTCTGACCCAGCAACATGCCACCACCGCCGGGTTTTGCGCCCTGACCCACAACGACCTCAATCGCGTCGGCCTTGCGCAGATCATCGGGGTTCATGCCATAACGCGAAGGTAAATACTGATAGACCAGCTTGCTGGAATGGCCGCGCTCCTCGGGTGTCATGCCACCGTCGCCGGTAGTGGTCGACGTGCCCGCTGCCGAAGCGCCTCGCCCCAAGGCCTCTTTTGCCGGGCCAGACAACGCACCAAAACTCATACCTGCAATGGTGATCGGAATGTCCAGTTCAATCGGCTTTTTTGCAAAGCGCGTGCCCAACGTTACCGAGGTGTCGCAGCGCTCGCGGTAACCTTCGAGCGGATAGCGACTGATGCTGGCGCCCAGAAACAACAGATCATCGAAATGCGGTACCTTGCGTTTGGCTCCGCCACCGCGGATATCATAGATACCGGTGGCCGCAGCGCGGCGGATTTCCGCATTGATCGGATTGGTGAATGTCGCCGACTGAATCGGCAGGGTGCGGGGGATCTGATCGTCCATGTCTTTCATACCCTTCTTCCTCAGTAAGCAGCGGCGTTGTCGACGTCGAAGTTATAAAGCTGACGGGCGGAACCGTAGCGTTTGAATTCTTCGGGGCTGGCATCCGCGCCTGCGCGGTCCAGCAGGTCCTTCAAGATATCCAGATGCTCGGGGCGCATCTCTTTCTCGATGCAATCGGCGCCCAGGCTCTTGACCGAGCCGCGCACGAACAGCTGCGCCTCGTAAAGCGAGTCTCCTAGTGCGTCGCCTGCATCACCGCAGACCACAAGATTACCGGCCTGCGCCATGAAGGCCGACATATGACCGATATTACCATGCACCACGATGTCGATGCCTTTCATCGAGATGCCGCAGCGCGAACTCGCGTTGCCCTTGATGACCAGCAGACCGCCATGGCCGGTGGCGCCGGCATATTGGCTGGCGTCGCCTTCGACAACGACCTGACCGGACATCATGTTCTCGGCCACGCCGGGCCCGACCGAGCCTTCGACCTTAACCGTCGCCTGCTGGTTCATTCCCGCGCAGTAATAGCCAGTTGAGCCCTTGACCGTAACTTCGATGGGCGCATCCAGCCCAACGGCAATGGCGTGGCTGCCTTTGGGGTTCACGACTTCCCAATTGGTCTGGTTAGTCTCGGTAGATTGCGACTGCAGGGTGGCGTTCAACCCACGCAGGCCATCTGCTTCAAGATCATAGGTTTGCATATCATGCGGCCTTTTCGTTGGTCGTGGGGCTGTCATTGTGGGACCAGAAGTAAACCGTTGCTGGCTCCGGCTCCCAGACGCGGGCCTCGTCGATACCTGGCAGGTTCACCAGCGCCCGATATTCGCTGCCAAAGGCCACGTATTGATCGGTTTCGGCCATCACCGCAGGCTTACAGGCGATCGGATCGCGGACCACGCCGAACCCATCCTTGGTGCCGACGACAAAGGTGAAGAAGCCATCCAGATCCTCAAGGCTGCTTTCCAGCGCCTCACCCAAGGTGGCCCCGTTCATCATCTTCCAGGTCAGATAGGCGGCTCCAACCTCGGTATCATTCTCGGTTTGGATCACTACACCTTCACGGCGCAGTTTGCGGCGCAATGAATTGTGGTTCGACAGCGAGCCGTTATGAACCAGACACTGATCTGGCCCGGTGTTGAACGGGTGCGCGCCCATCGTCGTCACGGCAGACTCTGTAGCCATGCGAGTGTGGCCAATGCCATGTGTGCCGCTCATACTGCTTATGTCAAAGCGCGCGGCCACGTCCTTGGGCAGGCCCACCTCTTTGTAAATCTCCAGCATCTCGCCCCGGCTCATGATCCGGACTGAAGGCCGGATTTCCGCCAACGCGGCCCGTGTTGCTTCAAACTGCGCTGCTGGAAT
Source organism: Ruegeria sp. AN6 (assembly GCF_056540425.1). Lineage (NCBI taxonomy): Bacteria > Pseudomonadati > Pseudomonadota > Alphaproteobacteria > Rhodobacterales > Roseobacteraceae > Ruegeria > Ruegeria sp. AN6. Next base: position 151,323 of record NZ_JBQFWR010000011.1, on the reverse strand, counting down.
GTCGAGAACTGTGTGCGTGTCATTATCAGTCTGGCTTACCACCACGCCCAAGTGCTGCCCCAGCTCTTCGGCTAGACCGGCAAAGTCGTCCTTGGGATTGGGCGACTGCAGTGTCACCTTGGTCTTACCACCTGATTCCTTGCCATAAATCGCTATCCCCGCGCTGTCGGGCCCGCGATCCGTCATCGTGATCAGCATGTCTGTCAGCATATTGCCCAGTTGGGGCGCAAGAGACTGGTCTTTGAGGAATAGTCCAACAATTCCGCACATGGCTGGCAGATCTCCTTGTGTGTTTCGCTATGATTCTACGGTACCAACAATTCAAACGGACATCAATAATCATAGGAAATAAATTTTCCTGAGAGGCAATGGGCAAGAGTTTAGATATATGCCCATTGCCAGCTTTCAAAGCTGGATCAGTATCGTTCCAGCTGTGCTTTCACTTTTTCTTCGTCGCCAGTGTGGCGGGCCTTCTCGAGGTGTTCACCTTCTCGGACAAATTGGATGCGATGCCAACCTATCCAGAATACGACGCCCACGATGACCATAAGGACTTCGTAACCTTGGAAGGGATAGATCGGTCCGACCTCGGCCAGATCAACAGCCCAGCTTGTATATCCATTTGTAGACATTCTTTTTCTCCCTTACTCAGCTGGTACGCCACGGGCAGCCAGTTCTTCTTTGTCGGCTGCAATGATCGCGGCTTTGGCGTCTTCATAGGCATGGTGTTCAGCGTAATCGAGGCCCTGAAGTTCGACTTCTTCCGGAATTCGAAGCACACCTGCGGCCGATTGGATTTTCGCAAGAATCCAACCAGGCAAGAAGCCAAGAACAAAGAACATGATGACCGCGCCGGTGATCTGGCCGACCGGGTTGATCGTTGCATAGCCTTCGTATGGCGATGAAGGAACTCCCCACAGGACAAAGCCGGAAATCACCAGGCCAACGAACCCTGCATAGCCATGCACGGCAACGGCACCAACGGCATCATCCAGCTTGAACCGACGCTCGACCCAATAGTGCAGCTTGTACACGATCACGACACCGATCGCGGCGATGATCATTGCCTGCACCGGGTGATAAAGATCGTTACCGGCAGATGCGGTGATAATACCGGCCAAACCGCCCGAGAACGTCCAAAAGGCGTCACCTTTGGAAATGACATACGCTGCCATCAACCCGCCAGACAGAGACATCAGGAAGTTGAAGGTAATCGCGGAAAGCGTAGTCGGAGCCAGATAGATATTGGTCGCGGTCCACGTGACACCCGTTATCTGACCGTCGATTGCCTCCGGAGATATCGCCGGGACATTACATGCGGCATAGAATCCCCAGAAACCTGTGTAGATCAGGAATATCCCGATGGTCAGCAACCATGGGTTATGCGGCGGAATATCCCGCGGCGTACCATCTTTGGCAAATTTGCCTAGGCGGGGACCCAGAACCATGATCACCCCAAGTGCATAGCCGCCTGCGATTGCGTGAATAACCCCGGAAGCATAAGCATCGTGGTACCCAAGAACGCGCACCATCCAACCGCCGTAGTGCCAACCCCACGCGGCGTCGATGATCCACCAGACTGAACCAATCATCACGGCATGGACCCACAAGGCCGAAGATCTAATTCGCTCGATCACAGAGCCAGATACAATCGAGGCTGCCGTCCACGAGAACAGCAGGAACGCCGCCCAGAAGACGCCGGTGATTCTGTCGCCCAGATTGGTCGCCATGGTGTCGGCCCATGGCAGATTTGCAGCGCCCGCTTCGGTATCTAAACCGCCCCAGAACGGAAAGTTCGGAAAGGCCCAGTAAATCCACCAGCCGAAGAAGAAGAACGTGACCGTCACCAGCGGGATGATCATGATGTTTTTCATCAATGTGTGCATATGGTTACGGGCACGGCTAGCACCGACCTCGTACATGCAAAAGCCCACATGGATGAGGAACATGAAAACGACCGTTACCCAGTAGTAGAACTCGGTAAAGACCGTCGTTAGTGCATTTAGATTACCATCCACTTCGTAGTCTCCCTGTTGTTGCAGCAGGAGATCTTTCTGCGAAGAATTTCCTGCTGGGAATAATTATCTACTCAGGGGACAATTTCATTGGCGACCTGTCAATAGATATGTGGGGCAAACATCTTTTAGGCATTTGGTTCATGCACTTTCAGACCCGTCAAAATACAACCCATAACATTGATAAATAACCACTTTTACCGTTCTCGATAATTTGTGCTAGGGTGCACAAATTGCAGCCCAATATTCCCAACAGGAAAAAAATCTGCACATGGGTGTTGATTTTCAATCTGACATCGGCCTCAATATGGCCAACAAAAAAGCAATCAACGGGAGAGCTGAACAATGGCCATTCTTTGGAGGACGTCCGCCCTTGCGCAGCGCCATGCCGAGATCGGCGGCGAGCTTGAGGACTGGAACGGTATGGGAACCGCATGGTTCTATGACCATAGCCCGGAACGCGCCAAAGCGGACTACGAAGCCATCCGCACCAAGGCGGGTCTGATGGATGTGTCGGGGCTGAAAAAGGTTCATGTGGTCGGCGAAGATGCGGCTTATGTCATTGACCGCGTCACCACGCGGAATGTGGAGAAAATCATGCCGGGCCGGTCGACCTATGCGTCGATTCTGAATGCCGAGGGCAAATTTGTCGACGATTGCATCATCTATCGCCTGTCAGTGAACACGTGGCTTGTCGTGCACGGCACCGGAACGGGGATGGAACAGCTGACATCGGTGGCCGCCGGTAAGAATTGTTCGGTCATTTTTGACGATGACATGCACGATATGTCGCTGCAGGGGCCGGTGGCGGTGGATTTCCTGGCCAAACACGTTCCCGGAATTCGGGATCTGGCCTATTTTGGCATTATGCAGACCAAGCTTTACGGCTGCCCGGTGATGATCTCGCGGACCGGTTACACCGGCGAGCGCGGATACGAAATTTTCTGCCAGGCCAAGCACGCTGTGCATCTGTGGGACAGCATCCTGGCCGAAGGCAAGGACATGGGTATTGTTCCGGTCCAGTTCTCGACGCTCGATTTGCTGCGCACCGAAAGCTACCTGTTGTTCTATCCCGGCGACAACTCAGAAACTTATCCGTTCGACGATGAAACATGCGGCGATACGCTTTGGGAGCTGGGTCTGGAATTCACAGTTTCACCGGGCAAGACCGGATTTATCGGCGCCGAGAACCACTATGCCTCGCAAGGCAAAGAGCGGTTCAAGATCTATGGTGTCAAGCTGGATGGCACCACCCCGGCGGATGAGGGTGCTGACCTGCTGCAAAACGGTGAAAAGGTCGGTGTTGTCACCTTTGGCATGTATTCCGAAATTAATGGGCACAATGTGGGTATCGCACGGATGCCGGTCGCCTGTGCCTCGCCGGGCACCGAGTTGACAGTGCGCAACGGCGATGGGACAGAAATAGCGGCAACTGCGGAAGAGATGCCGTTCTACGATCAAGACAAATCGATTAGAACTGCAAAAGGCTGAGTTTCAGGGGGCGCAACGGGCACACCGTGGCGCCCTTTTCCTATTTGAGGGCACAATGTCAAAGTTCGAATTTCCCAAGTCAATCGCAAGCCGCCCAGTCTGGGGTACGCTAGAGGTTCGCTCAGGTGAACATCATCTCATGATTGCAGAGGCCGAAGGGGCCGAAGCCGTTCTCGGCATAGCTACACCCGACCTGATGGCTAAGACCCATCTGATCTACATCCCGAAAGGCACGGATTTTTCAGAAAAGCTACAGGCGCTGAACCCTGCGCAATTCTACGAGGGCCCGTCTTATGCAGCCGCGCTGCACCGTATTCGCCGTGTATTGGAGGACGCGCATATGGGGTTGCAGGTCTATCTGACCGGCACCGAAGGCATGATGGGGCAGGCCATGAACGAGGTGATGGCCGTTGGCCTTCCGCATACTGCGATTCAGACCGAACATCGCGGTTCTGTTGCACGCCGGATGCAATGTGTACATTGCAAAGGCGTCACCGAAGATGTCGAAGTTGACCCGTTTGTCTGCGCGCACTGTGGGCTCAACCTGTTTGTGCGCGACCACTATTCCCGCCGCCTTGCCGCCTATCAAGGCGTCCGAGTTGATGCCGAGGACCATGGCAACGTGCCCGAGCCGAAGGGGATCTACGAATGAGTGGTGCTGAGAAAATTCAGGTCAAAGTGACCGAAATTACCCCGCTGAACGAATTGGTGACGCGATTCCGGTTCGAACGCGTTGATGGCGGACAATTGCCCACCTTTTCAGGCGGCGCACATACCGTCGTCGAGATGCAGGATGGCAGCATCACGCGGCTTAACCCTTACTCCCTGATGTCCGACCCGTTCGATCAGTCGTCTTATACCATCTCGGTCCGGCGCGATGATCAGGGCAGGGGTGGTTCGTTGTTCATGCACCGTCAGGTCAAACTGGGCGACGAGATGACCATCAGCTATCCGGTCAACCTGTTTTCGCTTGATCTGCGGGCCCGCAAACACCTGTTTTTGGCCGGTGGCATCGGGATTACTCCGTTTCTGGCGCAGATCAAACAGCTTGAACTTCTGCATGGTCATTGGGAACTGCATTATGCATGTCGTAACAATGCGTTGGCATCTTATGCCGACCAACTGACAAACCGGCATCCAAACGAAACACATCTGTACTATGACGACCAAAATCAACAGATCGATTTAGAAAACCTGCTGAGCGGTCAGCCTTTAGGCACGCATGTCTATGTCTGCGGTCCCAAGGGCATGATCGATTGGGTGCGCGACACTGCTGCCGCCGAAGGCTGGCCCGAGGATTGCGTGCATTACGAAGAGTTTCTGGCGCCGCAGCCGGGCAAACCATTCGAAGTGCGCTTGGCGACATCGGACAAAGTCATTCATGTGGGTGAGAACGAAAGCCTACTGGAAGCCATCGAACGCGAAGGCGTGGATGCGCCTTATCTGTGCCGTGGCGGGGCCTGTGGCCAATGCGAAACAGTTGTGCTGGATCACGACGGCAATTTCGTTCATCGCGATCATTGGTTGACGGACGAAGAAAAAGCCGCAGGCAAGAAAATCATGCCTTGCGTATCGCGTTTCGAGGGCAAGTCCCTTGTGCTGGACCGCTAAGAGGAGGCCCAACATGACCATTCAATTCAACGATGAGTCCTTCCGCGACGACTATACGTTCCACAACTCGGAATGGGCGATCAAACGCTTTCCGTTCCCGTTTCACGAAGACAGCTACATGTATTCGGTCAACATGGAGCAGCACCGGGGCGGCCCCGAGGGTTCGGTCTACGAGATGCGGTTTGATGTGGACGAACACTACGTGTCCGAGATGAAAGACCGTGCGATTGTTCTGGACCAAGATCCGCTGCGTTGTCAGTCTTTGCCGCATATGACCTTGGCGGGCTGGGATTTGTTGGAACTGATCATGGTTAGCAAATCCGAAGACTATCCGGGCCTGTTCGAGCTGCATCGCAACGGCAACCAGTGGCGATGGATCAACAAACCATTGGGAATAGATCACAGCTTTACCTTCATGGATGAAACCACGCTGCCTTACGGGCCGATGGAGTACATAACTCGTCAGGCGCAAGGCGATTTCGCAGTGCTGGACCAGCGGGACGAGATGCTGTGGATGGACGCAGGTATGGTAACGACCCAGGCCGACTGGAGCCTGGATTTCGACATCGGCATGAACTTTTTTGAATGGCACGCACCTGTTCCAAAAGCACATGAGATGGGGATTTTCAAGCGTGCGCTGAAGTTTCTGTTGAACATTCAACAGGGCGCTCCGGCGCGCCGATTGAACTGGACCATGACAGTGAACCCGCTGCTGGATACCAGCCCGGAAAACTACCACAAATGGGGCATCCAAAAGACAACACTGACGCCCGAAAACATAGCCCACAAACAGCATCTTCGGGTCGAGTTGCAAACCTTCTTCCGCCTGCCGCGGTCCAACGCGCTGGTGTTCCCGATCCGCTGCTATCTGTGCAGTTTTCAGGATCTGATGACTGTTCCAAAATGGGGTCGTCGTCTGCACCGCGTTGTACGTGATCTGCCGGTTGAACTGGCGACTTACAAAGGGTTCATCGACAACCGTCCAATGATGCTGGATTACCTCAGTCAGTTTGATGATGGATTGCCGACTTCCCCCGGAGTCTGGCCGGATCTGGAAACGGAACCGCCTTTGTCAAAATAAACGAGCATTATGAAGTGTTTTGGCTTTATGACTGAACCGGACAAAACACTTTGGCTAATTCCTAGAGATGATGCCGCATTGTATGACGCGCTTGCGCTGCTCCGCGCGTCATTTCAGTACATGGATGCCCGGATCGACCCTCCGTCTTCTATCCATAGTCTGACCGTGGGCGGGATGCAGGCGCATTGTCGGAAAGGCGGTGAAATCTGGGCCATGGGCCGACCGCTTATTGCGTGCATGTTTTTGACGCCCAAAGCGAACACTTTGTACCTTGGAAAACTGGCGGTGAAGGAAGGAATGCGGGGGCAGGGTATCTGTCGCACATTAGTAGATCACGCTGCAAGTCGTGCAGCAGACCTTGGTCTATCAGCGTTGGAACTGGAAACGCGCGTGGAACTCACTGAAAACCATCGCGTGTTTTCAAGGCTTGGGTTTACAATCGTAGGTGCCGGCAGCCACGTTGGCTATGACAGACCCACGGATTTCTTGTTACGCAAGCCGATCAGTTTGTCTGCGGATAACTGATCACTGAAATGTAGCGTGCTGGCAGGTTAACCAACCGTTCCGGTCCATGCGGCGCATCGGCGTCAAAGAACAAGGTATCACCCGGTTTCAGGTGGTATATCTTGTCGCCGTGTCGGTAATCTACCTCGCCCTCAAGCATGTAGATCGTCTCGATTCCGCCATGTTGAAACGTTGGGAACACGTCGGATTCAACGGTCAGGGTAATCAGGTAAGGCTCTACAATTACGCCAGAACCATTGGCACCAATATGCCCCAACAAATTATATTGATGGTTGGCGCGTGTTCCTTCGCGCTCTAACTCGACGCCCTCGCCTGCTCTGGTATGAACCGCCTCGCGGCGCTCTTCAAATTGTCTGAAAAAGCTTGTCAGAGGAACTGAAAGCGCATCAGCGAGCGATTGGAGAGTCGTTAAGGAAGGCGATGTGTTACCGTTTTCGATCTTGGATAACATACCAATCGACAATCCGGTCAGCTGAGCCAATTCCGCAACCGTAGTATTCTGCTGTTTGCGAAAAGCACGAACCTCGCGACCAATGGCAACTTCAAGAACTTTTTCTCTGTCACCCGAGCGTACAGAATGCGGGTCCTGTGTCAGATTGGTCGCCATTTCTTTGTCGTTATTTTTCAATTTCATTCTTTCAATGTCTTGCTACACTTGTCCAAACGGGCTCTGCAAGAAGACAAGCTGCATTACCCAATCCAGTTCGGGCTACCATAGCATCAATTTTTCCTGTTAGTAAAATATTCATGCTGGCAGAAAAATACTAGAAATCGAAATCCAATGGTTTTACGGCTTTCCGATAGCGTGCCTAACCTCAGTCATAAAGCCGTTGCGAATAGCAAATGAGATTACACTGAATCTGGATTCGTGGTCGTCCATAAGTCTTAATGTTCGTACTGAACGCAACTATTTCATAATCCAAAAGCGGGAAAGAGCCAAACATGGCTATTGGTCTACAACTCGGCTACAGCGGTTCATGCTACCAGCTTGAGCATTCGGAAGCCTGATTGCGCTCCGGCAGTTAATCGCTCCGCATCAATAATCCGACTTCACCAACTCGCAGTCTTTGGCGTCTGAAACTCCGCCACTTGCTCAGCTTGAAATTCGAACATCAGGATTTCTTTGTTGACCCGAAGTATATGTCACGACGCCTCTGCACCATTGATCACTTAGAAACCCGGAGATCGCTAATAACGGATCTAAAGATCTGCCGTTTTTTTCGCCCGCTTTCACGCGTTAGATCCAAGCAATAAAACCTGAATGTCGGCAACATTGGTTCCGGTTGCTCCGGTCATCAGAAGATCACCCGACAGCGTCAAAGCCTTATGACTATCGTTGCTTGCCAACAAGGAGGCAGGGTCATGTCCAGACGCATGGATTCGGGCGATCGTACCTGCATCCACTATCGCGCCAGCTGCCGGGGTTGGGCCGTCGCGGCCATCCGTACCGCCGCTAAGAAAAACCCAGTTGCCGGGTATCGTGCGCTCATGCGCCAATTGGGCGACGCGCAGCGCCAATTCCTGATTGCGCCCGCCGCAACCTGTTCCTGTCAGGCGTACAGTCGTTTCACCACCAAACAGCAAGGCGGTTGGTTGGTCAAATTTTGCAGACATGGCTGCCTGAAAAATCTGTTCGGCTGCATCGGACACGTCTCCAATCAACGCGTCGGACACAATTTCAGCCCTACAGATCTGCGTTGCACAGCGAAACGCGGCTTCAAGACTAATCGTGTTCGATCCAATCAGGTTGTTTGCCGCCTCAACTGCTATAGAACGTTCAGGAATACTCTTCTCCAGGTGGGCACGGGCGGCTTTTGGGAACCGGTGCCAAATTCCGGCCTCGATGCAGGTCCTGCGGGCGTCCGCGTGGCTGCCGATTGGTGAGGCAGTTGGTCCACTGGCTACGGCCCGAATGTCATCGCCTATGACATCCGACAGGATATACGCCGTGATCGGGGCAGGCGAACCGTGCCGCAAAAACCCGCCGCCTTTGAGCTGGCTCAGGTGCTGACGCACAAGGTTCATCCGAACGATGTCCAGCCCGGAAGATAGCAAAATCTCATTGACCGCGATTTTGTCCGAAAGAGTCAAGCCATCAACAGGCGCGGGGACCAAGGCCGACCCCCCACCAGAGATCAGTGCAATGATCTGATCCTGCTTACGTGCTGCGCTGAGCAAGGCGATGATCTGTCGCCCGGCTTTCAAACCGCGTTCATTCGGGATGGGATGCCCGCTGGTCAATACCGTCGCGCCGGGAACTTCATTCCAGTTGTCGCTGTGGGTTACAATCAGGGCGACGTGATCGCCCTGAACATGCTGCAATGCCTCCTCCATCATGGCAGGGGCAGCCTTCCCAATTGCGATCAGGATGCTGCGCCCGCTATGTTCTGGTGATGGCAATGGGTCTGATTGCAACCGTTGGCGCAGAGACATCGCTGGATCTGCTGCTGCGACGGCCTCGGCAAAGATGGCGGCGGCGCTGTCGCGCAGCGATACGGACGATTGCACAGTCATGATGCGATCAAGCTGCAGCAATCTGTCCGGCTTTTTCCACCAGCACTTCGGCCTGACGGATTGAGGCATAGTCAATCAGACGACCATCCAGAGAAACGGCGCCTTTGCCCGCGGATTCAGCCTCGGCCATAGCGACGAGAATTCGCTGTGCTTTGGTGACTTCGGCATCTGAGGGTGACATGACCTCGTTAGCCAGGGCAATCTGGCTAGGGTGGATGGCCCATTTGCCTTCACATCCCAGAACTGCCGCCCGTTTTGCCGCGGCTTTGTAACCGTCCGGGTCCTGAAAATCGCCGAAGGGTCCGTCGATCGGGCGCAGGCCGTTGGCGCGCGCGGCGACCACCATGCGAGCCAGCGCATAGTGCCACATGTCGCCCCAATGCGTCATGCGTCCTCCGTCAGCATCCGGGTCAGTCAGAACTGAATAATCGGGGTTTACACCGCCGATGATTGTGGTCCGGGCACGGGTAGACGCGGCATAGTCGGCAACCCCGAAATGCAGACTTTCGTTGCGTTTGGAGGCGGCCGCAATCTCGCCGACATTCTGCATGCCAAGCGCAGTTTCGATGATATGTTCGAACCCGATCCGTTTCTTGTAGCCTTTGGCGTCCTCGATCTGTGTCACCAGCATATCGACCGCGTAAACGTCAGAAGCTGTGCCAACCTTGGGGATCATGATAAGGTCCAGGCGTTCGCCGGCTTGTTCGACCACGTCCACCACGTCGCGATACATATAATGTGTATCCAGCCCGTTGATCCGCACCGACATGGTTTTGCTGCCCCACTCGATATCGTTCAGGGCTTCGATGATGTTCTTGCGAGCCTGTTCTTTTTCATCAGGCGCAACCGCGTCTTCCAAGTCGAGGAAGATCACATCTACATCTGATTGTGCAGCCTTTTCGAACATTCCGGGCTGGCTGCCTGGGACGGCCAGTTCACTGCGGTTCAGGCGTGCAGGGGCTTGGTCGATGTTATGAAAACTCATGATTTGGGTCCTTCGTATTACAGGTTCGGATAGATCGGAAACTTGGCGCAAAGCTCAGCGACCTCGGCTTTGACTTTTGCTTCGACTGCGGCATTGCCTTCTTCGCCATTGGCGGCCAGACCATCGACAACTTCGATGATCCAATCTGCGATTTGACGGAACTCGACTTCTCCAAAACCTCGTGTCGTGCCAGCAGGAGAACCAAGGCGGATGCCGCTGGTGATAGTTGGTTTTTCGGGGTCAAACGGAACGCCGTTCTTGTTGCAGGTGATATGCGCACGACCCAATGCTTTCTCGGTCGCGTTGCCCTTAACGCCTTTGGGGCGCAGGTCGACCAGCACCACATGGGTGTCGGTGCCGTGGGTCACGGTGTCGAGACCGCCCTTGATCAGTTGATCTGAAAGGGCCTGAGCGTTCACGATAACCTGCTTGATGTAGTCCTTGAACGAGGGCCGCAGCGCCTCGCCAAACGCTACTGCTTTGCCAGCGATCACATGCATCAGCGGACCACCCTGAATACCGGGGAAGATTGCCGAGTTTACCTTTTTCGCGATCGCTTCGTCGTTGGTCAGGATCATGCCGCCACGGGGGCCGCGCAGCGTCTTGTGCGTGGTGGTGGTCGCGACGTGCGCGTGCGGGAAGGGCGACGGGTGCTCACCCGCCGCAATCAGGCCTGCGATATGGGCCATGTCCACGTGCAGATACGCACCGACCATATCGGCGATCTCGCGCATGCGGGCAAAATCGATAATACGTGGAATGGCCGAACCGCCCGCGATGATCAGCTTTGGCTGGTGTTCTTTGGCCAGCGCTTCGATCTGATCATAGTCGATCAGATTGTCTTGCTTGCGTACGCCATAATGAACGGCGTTGAACCATTTGCCCGATTGGTTTGGGGCTGCACCGTGGGTCAGGTGACCGCCGGCATCCAGGCTCATGCCCAGAATCGTGTCGCCAGGTTTGATCAGCGCCTGAAAGACACCTTGGTTTGCCTGCGAGCCCGAGTTTGGCTGGACATTGGCGAACTCGCAGCCGAACAGCTGCTTGGCTCGATCGATAGCCAGATTTTCGGCAATGTCGACGAACTGACAACCGCCATAGTACCGGCGGCCCGGATAACCTTCGGCATATTTATTGGTCATCACCGAGCCCTGCGCTTCCATGACAGCGGCAGAGACGATGTTTTCCGATGCGATCAGCTCGATTTCATCGCGCTGGCGGCCCAATTCGGATGTGATCGAGCCAAATAGCTCGGGGTCACGATCGGCAAGGGATTGGGTGAAGAAACCTTGGGTGCGTTGCGGGGCGTTCACGTTGAAACCTCCTGTAAAGGGTTAGCCAGTCCAGCCAAGGCCAGCGGAAATGGCGTTCATGGATTGCAGCAAAGGCACAGGTACCGATCCTGCCTGCAGCTCACTTCGGGCTTGTCGCAGCAGTTCGACTTGTAGTGCGTGAATGCGGTCCAGTTCCGCCCGTTTGCGATCGAACCGCTCGCACAGGCGAGGAAAACGGTGACCGATGGTCTGATCGCCGGTCAGAAACTGTACTGCTCTGCAGGCCCTTTCGTATTCCGCTTCGATTGCCTGCGATATGTTCTGGCGGATTTCCGCGTCACACACCAACTCGCCGTATTGCGCAGCGATGCTCATATCTGCCTGATAAAGCGATTTCTCCATCTCATCGACGGCGAGACGGAACAGACGGGAGTGCTTAAACATGTCCTGCAACACTTCATCACCGCGCTGGCCCCGGAATTTACGGAAGCTAGCCATAGCGGCCCCAAACCCGTACCAACCGGTGATCAGGTGGCGGTTCTGCGACCACGCGAAAACCCACGGAATGGCCCGCAGATCATCCAGTCTGGCCGCGCCGAACCGACGGGCAGGGCGGGACCCGATCTTAAGGCGGGCAAGCTCTTCGACCGGGCTTGCCTGCTGGAAATAATCCAGAAAACCCGGCCTCTGAAGAAGCGAGACATAGGCTGTCTGCGACAGTTCAGACAAGGCATCCAGCGCATCGTCGAACTCGGGCCGGGCAGGGGTTTCGCCTGGGTTGGCTGTATGGCGCAGCGTGCTTGAAAGCAGCAATTCCAGATGCGCCACAGACGTCCCGCGGTTGGCATACTTGGTTGAAACAACCTCACCCTGTTCGGTCACGCGCAACCGTCCGGCAATCGTTCCATTGGGTTGCGCAGCTATGGCGCGTCCGGTAGGTGCGCCGCCCCGGCTGACCGAGCCGCCGCGACCATGGAAAAATGTGGCCTTGAAGCCTTGCGAAGCCAGTGCCGACACAATCCGGCGTTGGGCGCGCTCCAACTCCCATGTTGAGCAGAAATAGCCGCCATCCTTGCCGCTGTCCGAATATCCCAGCATCACCTCGATTACGTTACCGCCGGTTTTGAGGCTGCGGCGGGCAAGTGGAACGCCCAGTACATCCAGAAGGATCGCTGGAGCGTTGCGCAGGTCTGCAATCGTCTCAAACAGTGGGACCACTGATATATCCAGAGTTTCGGATCCAAACCCGGCGTAGCGGGCCAGTAGGTAGACGCTGAGAATATCATCGGCAGAACGGGTCATGGACAGGATGAACGGACCGATTGCCTTGGGATCTGGCTCTGATCGCACGCTGTAGACCAACGCCAGAAGGGCGAGCAATTCCTGTGCCTGATCGCTCAGCGCGTTGCGGTTTTGATAAGGCAGGTTCTGATCCGACAATTCGGTTCGCAAACGGGCAGACCATTCGGCCGTGCCATAGTCCGGAGCCTGGCCGGATTGTGACCAGATTTCGACCAGAACATCGGTTGTGACGGTCGAATTCTGGCGGATGTCCAATGTTGTGGTTCGGAACCCAAAAACCGTTGCGGCTCGGCGCAAAGGGCGGACATGCCGTCGTGCCAGAATATCGGCGTTGACCGCGCACAATGCGTTATCAAGCGCATCAAGATCACTCACAAATTGTGAGATGTGATCATAGCCGCCATCTGTCAGCCGATGGCGAATGGCATTAAGAGCTTGCCGAAAGGGTTCGTTACGATTGCGGCCAGCTTCTGGAAACCGGTTGATTATTTCTTGTATACGCGCCCTATTGAGATCGGGCAGCGGCAATATGAGGGCACTGATACTCAACCTGCTTGCAGCCTGTTCAAGGGCCTGACGGTAGAGGTCCAGAACCGTTTCACGCCCGCGTTGCAAAGCCACTGCGGTCATCTCGGTCGTGACATTCGGATTGCCATCCCGATCGCCGCCGATCCAGCTGTGAAAGCGGATATCGGGTGTTTCGTTCAGGGTCTTTCCCAGCATATGCAAGCAGGCCTGATCGAACCGATCCATGACCTGCGGGACGGCGTCAAAGATTGCATCCCGGAAGAATTGCAAACCCCACTCGATTTCATCGCGCAGGCTTGGGCGCGTCAGGCGAAGTTCACCGGTCAGCCACAGTAGATCGATCTCACCTTCCAATCCTTTCAGCAATTCGGCGCGCTCGGTTGGGGTCCAGCGTTGCGTTTCAAGACTGACAAGGTTGCGATAAATCCGCCGGTGGATTTCCAGTACAGTGACCCGTTTGGCCTCGGTTGGATGCGCGGTCAGGGTGGGGCCAGCACTAAGATCAGCGGTCAGTTTTTCCATTTGGCTGTCTGTCAGGGACAGGTCGGACAACACCTCGGAAAACCCGCCTTCGACCGCTTCGGGGCCGCTATTGGTCTCGGCCAGGCGACGATCTCTGACTTCGGCGTTTTCGTCGATGATGCGCAACAGTTGGAACCAGATCGACAGGGCCTGCAAATACGGAGTCGCCTCGGGTCCGGCGGGAATAGGCTGCAGCGGCGAAGACTCGGCCCATGTCGCTACATGAGGCGCCCGTTTCAGCAAAATGTTCCGCCACAACACCCGCAATTCCGAACGCAACCCTTCGGCATAGTTCGAAGGTTCTGGGGTGGGCTGAATATTCCGCGCCAGTGCTTGCATCAGATCACCTGATCCCGTGGAGTGCGGCCCGCAAAAAAGTCGCTGAGATTGTCGAGTACTCGGAACCCCATGGCTTCGCGGGATTCGCGCGTGGCGCTGCCCAGATGGGGCAACATTACCAGATTGTCGCACTGCAGCAGGTCCGGGCTGATCCGAGGTTCGCCGTCAAAGACATCCAGCGCTGCACCGCCAATCGTGTCGAACATCAGCGACTGTACCAGAGCGTGCTCGTCCACAACTTCGCCGCGTGCGGTGTTTATAAGGAATGCGTCAGGCTTCATCAGGTCGAGCCTGCGCCCGTTGATCAGGTGCCGGTTCGTCGATCCTCCGGGGCAATGCAGAGAGACGAAATCGCATTGTGGCAGTAAGTCATCGACCGTTTCGACCTGTGCTGCGTTGAACTGTTTCAGCACCTCGGCCGACACTGCGCTACGGTTCTGGACCAGAATTTTCATGCCAAAGCCGTGATGTGCGCGCCGCGCCATTTCCTGACCGATCCGTCCAAAGCCGATAATGCCAAGCGTCTTGCCGCTGACCTTCGTGCCGACAAGGTGGGTCGGACGCCAACCGGACCAGTTTCCAGCGCGCAATTCGCGCTCGCCTTCGCCAGTGCGACGGGCAACCATCAGCAGCAAAGTCATGGCCAGATCAGCCGTACACTGGGACAGGACATCCGGTGTATTGGTCACGGTCATCCCAAGATTGCGCACCGATGGTTCGCAGATATGGCTGTATCCCACACCGTAATTGGCGAGGATTTTGGTCTGTGCCGTTGGTACGTCCAGCGCCTCGGCGCTGAGCGTGTCCGTAACCGTGGGCAAAACCGCATCATAGCTTTTCAGCGCATCGCGGAATTCGGCCGGGGACATTGGTTTGTCTCCGGTGTTAAGCACAGCGTTGTAGTTCTCGGTCAACTGCGCTTCGACCGCAGCAGGCCAACGACGGGTGACAAGAACCGAAGGCTTGACCATCACGCAGCCTTTCCCATGACACGGGCGATCGTTTCACCGATGACGGCAGGGTTTTCGGCAACGGTCACACCGGCGGCGGACAGAATCTCGACCTTTTCCGATGCACTTTCACCGAAAGCCGAGATAATCGCACCGGCATGGCCCATAGTCCGCCCTTTTGGCGCGGTCAGACCAGCAACATAGGCGATGACGGGTTTCGAGATGTGATCGCGGATGTATTCAGCCGCTTCAGCCTCCTGCGGCCCGCCGATTTCGCCGATCATGGCAATAACCTCGGTGTCTTCATCCCATTCAAAGCGTTCGAGAATGTCACGGAATGAGGAACCGTTGATGGGATCACCGCCGATGCCGACGCTGGTCGAAACTCCGATACCACGCTCCTTCAACTGCGCCGCAGCCTCATAGCCAAGTGTCCCCGAGCGGCCAATGATGCCGACATTGCCCGGCAGGTAGATATGCCCGGGCATGATCCCCAACAGAGCCTTGCCGGGGCTGATCGTTCCGGCACAGTTTGGACCAGTCAGCACCATGCGCTTGTCCTTGGGATAGCGATACATGTAGCGTTTGACGCGGATCATGTCCTGAGCCGGAATGCCGTCGGTGATGCAAACGCAATAGCGGATACCTGCGTCGGCGGCCTCCATGATGGAATCCGCAGCAAAAGGCGGCGGGACAAACACAAGGCTGGCATCTGCGCCGGTCGCCTCGACGGCCTGTTTGACGGTGTCGAATACCGGAACGCCCTCGACGGTTTCCCCTCCCTTTCCGGGAACGACACCGCCTACGACATTTGTGCCATATTCCAGCATCTCCTTGGTATGAAAGCGCGCCATGCGTCCAGTGATACCTTGCACGATAACGCGCGTGTCGCGGTCGAGGAGAATGCTCATTACACGGCCCTCATCTTGGTGTTTTGGGTCAGATCGTTCTGCCATGCGCCCACGGCCCGTTCGGCGGCTTCCATTAGCGTTGTGGCGCGGATGATCGGCAGGCCGGACTTGGCGAGGATCTTCTGGCCTTCTTCGACATTTGTCCCGGCTAGCCGCACAATAACGGGGATGTCGATTTCCAATTCTCGAAGTGCCTGCACGACACCTTCGGCAACCCAGTCGCAGCGATTGATACCGGCAAAGATATTGACCAAAACCGCCTGGACATTGTTGTCGGACAGAACCAGGCGAAAGGCCTTGGCTACACGCTCCGGCGACGCCCCGCCTCCGATGTCCAGGAAATTTGCGGGCTCGCCACCCGCCAGTTTGATTGTGTCCATCGTGGCCATGGCCAGACCAGCACCATTCACGATACAGCCAATATTGCCTTCGAGACCGACGTATGAAAGCCCCCGATCCGCCGCGCGGCTTTCGCGCGGGTCTTCCTGGCTTTTGTCGCGCAGTTCGGCGATCTGCGGATGACGAAACAGGGCGTTGTCGTCAAAGCTCATCTTGGCGTCCAACGCCAGTACACGGTCATCCCCTGTGATGACCAGCGGGTTGATTTCGACCATGGTCGCGTCAAGTTCGCTGAACGCGGCATAACAGCCCTGCAACGTCCGGACCATCTGCTGAACCAGACGGGGTTCCAGCCCGAGATTGAAGGCGATCTCGCGTGCCTGAAACTCCTGCAGCCCGACGGCGGGTTCCACGATTGAACGGACAATGCTGTCAGGGCGTTCAGCCGAGATCTCTTCGATCTCCATTCCACCTTCCGAAGAGGCGACGATCATCACGCGCTGGCTGGAGCGGTCCAGAACAAAGCCCAGATAGATCTCGCGATCGATCGGCACGGCGGATTCGACATAAACGCGGTAGATGCCTTTTCCTTCCGGCCCTGTCTGGTGGGTCACCAGCTTGCGCCCGAACATCTCGTCGCAGGCTGCGTGGATCTCGTTTTCGCTGTCGCACAGCTTGACACCGCCGGCTTTTCCTCGGCCGCCTGCATGCACCTGGGCTTTGACAATCCACTTGTCCCCACCCAGCTCACGCGCGCGGTAGGCCGCCTGCTCGGGGCTGTAGGCCAGCGCGCCGGATGGTATGGCAACACCGAAATTCGAAAGAACTTCTTTCGCTTGGTACTCATGAATATCCATCTGCATTCCTCCCGTTCATGCAGTGTGATCAGGCCGCAATCGACGTGCCGTATCGGCTTTCGAGCAGCGCCTCGATCTCCTCGAAATCGACGTTGCCACCAAGTTCTCGCATCGCGTCTGCGAACAAACGGATGATCTGACTAATCGCCTGGCGATTGAGTTGATTGAGGATGCCGATCCGGACCTGTACCGGTGCGCTGAGCGTCGGCCAGATGCCGAACCCACGCGCACGGCAATTCTGCACAAGCTCCATCTCGCGCCCCGCCAGTTCCGGTGGCAGATTAAGGACCAGAAGACTGGGCATGTCTGAGGTCACCTCGCATCCCATTGCGGTAACGGCGTCACGCAGCACCTTTTCATGTGTGCGGTACGAGGCTGACCGCTTAGCCAATCCTTCAGTCAGCGTCAGACGAAGGGATTCATGGAAGGCGGCCACAGCGTACCCGGAATGGGTCCGGTGATAGGTGCCTTTCTCGACGTCCTCGCCATCAACGATGCCCCAATGACGGGCTTCGAAAATGGGATTGTGGACATAGCTATAAGCACCCGAAGATTTCAGGCTGTCGATATAAGTGTCCGTAAAGCTGACCGGTGCGTAGGTCAGCGGCAGACAGCACAGGCCCTTTTGCGGGCAAGACGCCCAGCCTGCGATGCCCGGGTAGTCATCAATTTGAAAATCCTCGACACCCAGAGACGAAACAGCGTCGATCAGACCCATAGCGCCATGGCGTTCACAAGCATCGGAGAACCCGCGCAGATCATTTATCCGGCCAGAGCCCGTTTCCCAATGGGCCATGAACGCCCAATTTGGTCTATGCTCGGCCAGTGCAGCCTCGACCATGTCGCCGGTTACCGACTGACCATGCGGTACATCGATCACGGTGACGCTGGCCGCTTGCGGGTCCAGCGGGTTGGCGGCATGCTCCTCCGGTGTTGCCGCCTTGATCCTGAGGGTCAGTGTATCGATGCCTGAAAAGGTGCCGTTGTTGAATGCAACAACCTTGTCGCCGGGCATGACGGCCGAAAACATGGTATCCAGCGCGCTCCAACCGGTGCCCGCGACCGCGAAGGTATAGATGTTCGAGGTGCCCCAGATCTCGCGTAGCATGAATTTGCATTCGACCATGCCGCGCAAAACATCACCCTGCATATGGTCAGCTACCCCTGCGCTTGCGAATGCCTGCAGAACGCGGGCGTCGGTATTGCCCGGTCCCGGGCCGGCAGCCAAGGTCTGGGGGATTTTGAGCGTGGGATAAATCTGGGAATTCATTCGATCCTCCTTGATCATTGGGGTGTTCAGCCACACCCAAATACCGTGTTGTGGATCAGGAAAGCCTTGCTTGCATCGGCACGCAACGTAACTTACTACTGCTTTAGGACTTCTAATAGAATGGGGAAAAACCTACCCGTTTTGGCAAGAATACTAGAGTATACTAATTTTAAACCTATACGAATGGGTAGTAAATTTGAATTTTGGATGTAAAATCAATGTCAGAGCTTCCACAACAACCGATTGACGTTATGTTGGCCGACAACAATCCGCTGGTGTTGTCGGCCATGTCGGAGATTTTTGAACGTGATCCGCGATTCTCTCTAGTTGCCACATCAGCCACCGCCGAAGGGTTTCTGGGCGCGGTCATGAGGGTACCAGTCAAGGTTTGCGTAATTGCATGGAATTTGCCGGTTCTCGGTGCGGCCAAATTGATCGAAGTTCTGCGGGAACAGGAAAACGTACCCCGATTTGTCATCTATGGCGATGAGGTCGGAGATGTTCCGCGCCTCGCCATGCAGGCAGGCGCGGCAGGGTTCGCATCCCGGTCGGGTGAGGTTGAAGTATTGCTGGAAACTTGCGCGGACGTGGCGGCTGGTAAAATGGTGTTTCCATTCATCGATGTACGGAAGATGCAGCAGGACCCAATTCACAGCCTTTCCCGCAAAGAGCGCGTCATCCTTGAAGCGCTGGCCAAGGGCCTATCCAACCGCGAACTTTCGAAGGACCTGCAAATCTCGACAAATACCGTCAAATTTCACCTGAGCAACATCTATGAAAAGCTCTCGGTTAAAAACAGGACGCAAGCGATTGCTTTCTACTATTCTTCTGGCGCAGCCTCAGATTAACCAAATTGCGCCTATGGCCGAGCATCTACTAGCGATCTCGCAATTCCGGTGGGTAAGGTAAACTATGTTAAAAGTGGCAGCATGATCTGCTGATCATACCGCATGAAAGGCAGCCGTCCGTCGTCGACCGCCATCGCAAGACGCATCCGATTTTGGCGAAATTGACCGTCATCTACGGCTTTCTGGGCGCCTAGCACATCATAGAGCGGGGTCATGCGGAATCCGCCTGGACGCAAAGCAACGCTGAAATTCTTGGCGTGCCTGTCTGTCGCTCCTAAGAGCCAAAACAGCACCTGTGTGCGGAAGAACGCGCGTTGACCTGCCTCGGGGTCATCACTACCCGCTAGCAACCCGACGCCTTCTTTGATCCTCGGCCCACTGTCTAGTTGGTATTTCTGGCTAGGCGGGAATGTGAGCGCTTGGCAAAAGTCTTCCTGCGGGAGGCGGATCAATCGACCATCCTTGGCCCAAGGCCGATCAAACCGTGTCACAACAAGGCTCCGCACGTCCTCGAAGTCGGCAATCGCGATCTCCGCCACCTCCATTCCCATGGCGCGACAAAAGCTCATGCAGAAATACTCGTTCTCGACGCTGTCGGATAAATCGATCCCTGCGCGCAGAACACCAAGCTGGGTTTTGAGGATATGGGTTGTAGGGGTGAGCCCGGACGGGCGGATCCACACGCCATCGAAGCGCAGCAGCGCCGTTTTCTCCTGCGCCCCTACTATGGAAATGCGGAAGTCGTCGCCTGCGTCCAAGCCAAGGGGCGCGCTCGCAAGGTTGCGCAGGGTTCTGTTGCAATCTTTTGGGAACGATGAACTGTTTAAGCGATTGCAGGGGAGCTAAACGGCCAGTGCTGCGAATTGACGAAACGGACAGATTCCGGGCGTGAACTGACCCTTGCGGATCATGTTCCCGACTTCGATTCCGTCC
Organism: Ruegeria sp. AN6; assembly: GCF_056540425.1. Classification (NCBI taxonomy): domain Bacteria; kingdom Pseudomonadati; phylum Pseudomonadota; class Alphaproteobacteria; order Rhodobacterales; family Roseobacteraceae; genus Ruegeria; species Ruegeria sp. AN6. The sequence continues at coordinate 131,028 of NZ_JBQFWR010000011.1, read as the reverse complement.
AGCGTCACGGACGCGGATGCGAAGGCTTTGAACCCCAGCATCGGGCGTGTTCACTTCTTGATGAAACGGTGGTCCTGCTCAACGATATTGTTCAAGTATTTCCGTCTGACCATCTCAATAGGGATCGGAGAGCCAAAGCTCTTAAGCATCTTGTTGATGGTATTAATGCCTGCGGTGTTGGCGCCGCTTTTGTCGATGACGATCTTTCGAGGCAGGCCATTGGCTTCCAGCATTCGGGCGAAGAACTTGGTGGCAGCTTATTTGTTGCGACGCTGGGATAACATGAAATCTAGTGTCTTGCCGTGTTTATCGACGGCTCGGTAGAGATAGACCCACGTGCTTTTAACTTTGATGTAGGTCTCGTCCATTCTTCAGGAACGGTCGCACGGCCTTTTTCGTCGACGCGCTGCTTCTGCGATCGCAGCGGGATACTGTGTGACCCAACGGTTCAGTGTGGTGTGATCAACCGATACGCCTCGTTCGCGCATGATCTCGGTAGGACACGCCTTGTCGAACATAGAAGAACACAGCAAAGAGGATCACATCCTTCGGATATTGTGCGCCTTTAAAGGAGATTATGAATAGACTTTCGACTTGATAATTCTGAAGGTCATTCACCTGTTGGTGGCGCTAGCGTCAATGGCTAAAAGTTTGCAACAGATCCCCGAGATGGGCTCGGTGCGGTCGTTCGTCGAATTGTGGTGAGTAACCGCACTGCCGACAAAGTCGCCTTCAAAGGCAAAATATAAAACGCGTGCCGCTAATCAACCAGTCGCGTAAATCTAGAATGCGAAGGCAAAAGTCGGAATTGTAGAGTGACCAGAAGACAGATGACAGCGGATGCCATTCATTGAATAATCAGTTCATTTTGAAAGCCTATTCTTGATTAGTGTCGCGTATCTCAGCATGATCCAAAGATGTCGGCTGGAATAGACAAGTGGTTAAACGATCTCGATCTGAGTCAGTACGCGGATGTATTTGCGGAAAACGATATTGATGCGCGCGTTCTGCCATTACTATCTGGCGACGACTTAAAAGAGCTTGGAGTTAGCCTTGGTCACCGCAAAATCATCCTTGCTGCAATTCACGAGCTAGACGGCCAAAGACCCGCAACCTCACCGTTACCAGCAGCTCGTGGTCAAGCGCCTGAAGACGAACAAGCGCTGACCTTAGACGATTCACAAAGTGATGATCTGCGCAAACAGAAGTATGTTGAACCGCCTACTGCAGAAAGGCGTCACGTAACAGTTTTGTTTGCCGATCTTGTCGGCTCGACTGAACTCACCAATCGCTTTGATCCCGAAGACATGCGGGACTTGCTACAGAACTATCAAGATGCCGTTGCAGGGGCCGTAAGCCGATACGGTGGCTACGTTGCAAAGTACTTGGGCGATGGTCTTCTTGTGTTTTTCGGATGGCCGCGGGCTTATGAGGATCACGCAATTCGGGCGGTAAAAGCCGGCCTTGAGTCTGTTCGCCGTGTCAAAGAACTCAAAACGCCTGACGGAGAGTCTTTGTCCGTCAGACTGGGAATTGCGAGCGGTGATGTTGTGGTCGGCGATACTATTGGCGAAAACACATATGAGGAAGGGGCCATGACTGGTCCGGTCGTCAACCTTGCGGCACGGCTTCAAGAACATGCAGAGCCAAACTCAGTCATTTTGTCAGTTGAAGAAACCGAGACAACTTTGCATCGGATATTTGAGTTTAAATCTCTTGGGCAGGCAGAGCTAAAAGGGTTTGCTGAACCACGTAGTCTGCAGAAAGTGGTGTCGGAACGCAGTGCGGAAAGCCGGTTCCGCGCCTCACATCGAGACGATGTCGACAGCGTCATGGTTGGCCGGGACTACGAAAAGGGTATCCTACTGCAATCATGGCAACGTTCTCAGAACGGTCACGGAGACGTTGTTCTACTCTCCGGTGAAGCCGGAATTGGAAAGTCAAGGCTTACAGAGGAATTCCTTGCAGAAATCACTGAAAACGACCAAGCCGATGTCATAAGGCTGAATTGTTCCCCCTATCTCAGCAGCAGCCCATTTCATCCGGTAGCCCAACGAATATCCCAGGATGCGGGTGTTGAACCGGACTTTGATGACAATCTGATCCTTGATCATGTCAGAAAGATGCTTGAAGGACGGCCAGGGTTGGATTGGGAACAAGTTCTGCCTGTCTTTGCAGCATTGGTCGCACCTCGTAGTGCGCTCGCCCAAAAGGTGCTCGAGATGTCGCCTCAGGAGCAGCGCGACACGACAATCCAAACATTGATCCACACAGTGCAGGTGCGGTCGAGCGTACGCCCGGTTATTCTTTGCGTAGAAGATGCTCATTGGATTGACCCATCCACACAGGCCTTGTTGGAGCGGTTTAAGTCGATATGCACCGATCTTCGCCTGATGATCTTGATAACCCACAGACCCGGGTGGGAATTCGCCCGTGTTGATGGGGACACACACGTACAGTCTCTGGTTTTGCGCCGATTTGATTCTGCGCATGTCTCAAACCTTGTCGAAAACATTACAGGCAAGAGACCGGACAAAGCTTTGATCACCACAATAATTGAAAAAACAGATGGTGTTCCACTATTCGTGGAAGAAGTGACCCGAGCCATTGTCGAATCCGGCGAGCAGGGGCAAGGCTACATACCATCGTCATTGAAAGGCGCGTTGATGGCGCGGCTCGATGCAGTATCGCCAGAAGCAAAACAGGTCGCCCTTACTGGATCGGTTATTGGCCGGGAGTTTGAGCCGAGCATATTATGTGCCGCGAAGGGCCTTGAAGAATCCGATATCAATAAATGTCTCGAAGAGCTTTCTCGAACAGGCTTGATCTTTGAAAGCGGACACAATCGCGGGCACTTCGTTTTCCGCCATGCCCTTATTCGCGATACCGCTTATCAATCCATGTTGAGTTCAACCCGGAGACAACAGCACGCAGACGTGGCGCGTGCTTTGATGCGGATAAGGTCATCTGAGATCGAGCGTCGCCCTGAACTGGTCGCGCGCCACCTTTCAGAGGCTGAGGACTGGAGTGCCGCGTTTGAAAAATGGCAGATTGCGACAGAAATGGCGTTGGTGCGATCTGCCAGCCAAGAAGCGATGACGAACGCCAAGGAAACTTTAAGAGCAGCCGAAAAACTTGGCTCAGACTCCAATACAGAATTGATCAAAGGCAAGATCTTGGTCGGCCGCAGCCATGACAGTCTGGGCCAATTGCCTGAAGGTATAGCAGTTCTGAAAGACGCTTCCAACGCGGCCCGGGCGGTGCACAACGTGGAGCTAGCCGCTGACGCGGCCAACCACTTCGCTGACTCATGCATGATGTCCAGCGAAAGGCACAGCGAGGCGATCGAACTCTGCGACAATGCACTGAAAGATTTGCCCGATGATGATGAAGTCCGTCGGTGCAGATTGATGAGCCAACTTGCGCGCGCCCATATGTTCGTAGGTCAGTTTTCCGAAGGTGCGCGTTTCGGGCAGCAGTCCATGGAGCTGGCCGCAAAACTGGGAGATTATAAATCCCAGTTCTTGGTAATGATGATGCATTTTGGAGCCCCATTCGTTGCGCGTAAGGGAAGAGAAACCCGCCATTGGCGCGAAAACCTGGAGGCTATGCATGGTGTGGCCGAGCATCTTGGCAGTATCGATCAAGGACGAAACCGGACTCTCAGCTTGTTTTTAGGTGCCGAGATGGCCGACCGCGAGTTGATGGACCAATCTCTGGGCTTGCTCACCGAGATTTCGGAAAAGGACAATCATCTGCAACTCTATTGGGTTCAGAAACACGCACGCGCCATGGTTGCAATTATGGACGGCGATTTTGAGCAAGCGGAAAAACACGCCACCGAGGCAGTGAAGATCGGTCGAAAGACCCATGGGGAACATGTTGAGGGCGTCTTCGGGGTCCAGATGTTCACCATCCGCCGCGAGCAAAACCGACTGCACGAGGTCGCGCCTGTGATCAAGAAATTGATGACGGACAGTCCCGAAGACATCTCGTGGAGACCAGGATTTGGCCTTATCGCGGCCGAGCTCGGGTACAAGGAACCTGCTGAACGTATACTGAACGAAATGGCCGACAATGGCTTTGATCTTCCATTCGACGCTATGTATTCAACGACCTTATCTTATCTGGCTGACATATGCGTCGCCATTGAACATCAGGGACATGCCAAGACGCTCTATGAATTACTGGCTCCGTACGAAGAACTGACGATCACTGCAGGGGCAACGACGGTGTGCGCAGGTGCGGCAGCGCGACGTCTCGGCGGTCTGGGCACGGTGTTAAAAGACTGGGATGCCGTAGACACAATGTTCCAGAAGGCTATTGAAATTGACACGCGCATGAAATGCCCACCTTGGATTGCGCACAGCAAAGCGGCTTATGCATCCGCATTGAGGCGAAGGGGACGCCCCAAGGATGTGGAACAGGCGTTTCAACTGGAAGGGGAAGCGTTGGCAATTTCGCAGAAATTGGGTATGGTTTCCCTAAGGTCAAAGCTCGAAGGAGTAGCGAGTTAAGGTACTTAAACTGTTTGGGGGACTTAATGCCTAGATACATAATTGAAAGAAATTTTGCCGAGCAGCTAAACGTCAGTGAAGATGACAAAATTCACATCAAAGAAATCAATGACGAAGTCGGCGTCGAATGGATTTTTTCGTTCCTCAGCGCAGATAAGCGCAAAACATACTGCTTGTACGAAGCCCCTGATGAGGAGAGCCTCAGAAAGGCGGCTGAGCGACTGAATATTCCTGCTGATGTCATAACACCTGTGGATCGGATTGATCCGGCAATATTTGCCTGATCAGCAGCCATTTTTACCCACCTCAATGAAACGACTTCGCGAGACAACGCGACGGAAATAGCAATTAGCTGAGGCAGCCTTGCAAGAAGCCCGACCTGACTATTGGGAGGCTTACGCATGTTTGATCTGAAAACACTCGACGGTGGTACGGCAACAGTGGACCAAGACGCGTTGGGCGCTCTTGATGCATCGCTTCGTGGCGGGGTCTACCAGAAAGGCACCCCGGAATACGAAGACGCAAGAACAACGTGGAACAGCATGTTCGAACGTTACCCGGGGTTCGTGATCCGCGCTCTGGGAGCAAGCGATGTGCAGAAGGCCGTGAATTTCGTACGAGACACTGGCCTCGTAATGTCGGTTCGGTCGGGTGGGCATCAGATTGCAGGGCACGCTGTCGCAGATGAAACAGTCATGCTCGATCTGTCCCAAATGCGGTCGGTTCACGTAGATCCTGTCAACAAAACTGCTCGGGTTGAACCGGGTGCACTGCTAGGAGATGTGGATCGTGAAACCCAGGCACATGGGCTTACCGTTCCCGTTGGAATCAACTCGACCACGGGCATTGCGGGCCTTACCCTTGGCGGCGGTTTTGGATGGACCACCCGGAAATTTGGCATGACGATCGACAACCTGCTCTCAGCGGAAGTCGTGACTGCGGACGGAGCCATTGTAACCGCATCCCCTACAAGCCACCCGGAACTTTTCTGGGCTATCCGCGGTGGGGGTGGAAACTTTGGTGTCGTAACCTCATTTGAATTCCAACTGCATGAGCTAGGACCCGATGTCCTGTCTGGCCTCATTGTTCATCCGATAGAAAATGCGCCAGAGCTCCTCGCTGAATTTGCTACGATTGCTGACAATTCCCCGGATGAGCTGACCGTCTGGAGCGTGATGCGAAAAGCGCCTCCTCTACCGTTCCTGCCAACTGAGTGGCATGGGCGAGAGGTGCTGATCTTTGCAGCCTGCTTTAGCGGGCCGATGGAGGAAGGTGAAAAAGCTATGGCGGCATTGCGCGCGTTAGGTGAACCAATCGCCGATGTGATATCTCCCCACAAGTTCGTAGACTGGCAGGCCGCTTTTGATCCTTTGTTGACGCCAGGCGCCAGAAACTACTGGAAGAGCCATGATTTCGATGCACTTTCTTCGGATGCAATATCAGCACTCTTGGAGGCGATTTCCAGCCTTCCTGACCCGGCGTGTGAAGTTTTTATTGCCCATGTGGGCGGAGCAATGGCGCGCGTCGAGGCCGGTTCTACCGCTTATCCCCAGAGATCTGCTCACTTCATCATGAATGTTCACACGCGTTGGGAGGATCCCAGCAAGGATGCCGAGTGCATTGCTTGGGCGCGAGATCTTTATGACCAGATGCGACCGCACGCGACCGGTAGTGCGTATGTCAACTTTATGCCCGAAGACGAAGCGGATCACATGGCAGGAGCATATGGTGACAACGGTGAGAAGCTTTCTAAGATCAAGGGCACATATGACCCCACCAACTTGTTCAGGGTAAACCACAATATCTTGCCTGCGTGATGGAATCCAGAACTGCATAATTTGATCCAGATTGATGTTGATTGGTTTGCTTTGTCGTCACGCCGCATTTCTCGTTCCTGCCGATCATCCAACCGGATCCAGGTTGCGGTGCGCCCGTAAAAGCCGCCATCCGTTGTGTTCGCAGTAGTGGGGTCACGTGATCCGCGAAAGCAGCTCAAACACTGGCATCAGTTTGGCGAACTCGGCGGCTGTGAGTTCCGTCAGATTCGACTTCAAAACAAAGGCTGGGGTCTCGGTATCCATCCAAACTGCAAAGCCTTTGCGCCGCAACGCTTCCTCATGGGGATGATCTTTGTCAAATCCGGGCGGGATGCGCTTCAACTCCGGGTCACCGATCCTGAAACCCCGATTTCGCATCTCTAATGTGATCTGGGTTAACTCTGCGCCCAGAGGACCCGCCATCGCATCGCGGAAAGTGTCCAAAGCCCCTTTGTCGTACTGGAACACCCCACATCCGAGTGACAGCTTTTCTGGGGAAAGGCCAAAGAACCACATTGGCGGCTGAAGCGCCTGTCCTGCCGGTAGGAACGCAAGGTGCAGATGCGCGTTGTAGGGTGTCTTGTCTTTGGAAAACCGAACATCGCGATGAATCCGAAAGATTTTGCTGCTATGATCCTGCCCAGTCAAATCGCGTAGCGCCAACTCCATATCTTCGGCGAACAGCTTGCTGGGCGCCTTAATGTGAGTCTCATATGCCGCCTTGTTCGCTGCAAACCAGTCCTTGGTATTGTTGGCCTTCAGTTCTTGCAGGAAGCCCACTGCCTCGGCAGCAAAACAATCGAATTTGGCCATAAGATCCTCCGTTCAGTCTTTCTTGGGCAACGCCGCGGCATGTTCTGGGCATAGCTGCAGCCACCGTAGCAAGGCTGCGTCATCGCAATCTGATGCGTCGACGCGAACAAAACCGCCCAGCTTGCGGGTTCCGTGAATCACAGCGCGGGCTGTGGGTTCCTGCAATGCCGTGGGCTCGTTCACCTTTCCCACCCTAAACATGAACCGACCCACGCCATCCTGATGTCTGCGCGCACCACAAACCATGTTGCCATTCAAAAAGAAGCACAGGCCGCCCATCATCCGCTTTTCGGAAATGCCCACATGCGCGGCCAGAGGATCTCGCATCCGGGCGTTGAGTGTTTCATCCACTGGCATCAGCTGTAGATCCAAAGCTGCCAGAGGATTGCCAGCGCAAGCACCAACATGGCCAAGGTCGTCAGCGCCGCCCCTACCGCACGCCCCTTGCCATTCACCGAAGTGCTGAGGCTGAAATAGTGGACGAGGCGGGCAAGCAGCAGCACACCACCGCAGGCGGCGACCAGCCAGGATGGGGTTCCTGCGATTTCTGCCCCCGCCAGGGCAAGCAATGCAAGCGGCACGTATTCGATGAAGTTCCCATGCGCCCGCATCAGCCGCAGCAAGTTTTCATCCTCACCGTGAAGCAAAGAGATCCCGGTCTTGGTGCGACGCACACCAACGGCGATCGCCATCGGAATACTCATCAAAACAAAAATAGCAGTGACGACCAGCGCGATCTGCGGAAACTGTTCCATGTTATGCCTCCTTTTTGATTGCGCTTAGGACGCCATGCTCTCATATGTGATTAGCGCAAACCGTGCCCCTTGCGGGTCAGTCAGAGTGGCCATGCGACCGACCCCCGGCATATCCATAGCAGGCTGGACAATCGCGGCACCTTTGGCCTCAGCCTTGGCGACACTGGTGTCCACGTCAGCCACGGTAAAGAAAATCGTCCAGGTACCATTATCCTCTGGCACCGGGGAAAAGCCACCAATAGCGGTTTCGCCAACAACGGCGGCTGAATAGCTTGCTCCGTCCTGCATGGGCATGTCATTGATCGTCCAGCCCAGCACCTCTTGATAAAAGGCTTTGGCTTTGCCCTGATTGGGGCCGGAATGTCCGATCCAGCCGGAGTTTCCGACAGTGGTCATCTCAAGAATACTCATGTGCTTCTCCCTTGGTTACGCCCGCCACATACGGGTCTGATCCAAGGACGCGCGATATCCAGCGATCCCTACACGCCGCGTAATTTTTTTTGGCTAATCTCTATTTTTTCCGTGATCGCAACACGTTCGGGCGCGGTTGGGCCAAGATTCATTACCGTTTCAAAGGCGGCAATCGCCGCGTCGTGATCGCCGGTTTCCTGCAAAAGCCCTCCGCGCATTGCGTGGAACCAGCGATAGGTGGACAAATCCTGCGCCAGAGTCTCCATCGCCTTTAACGCATAATACGGGCCGTGCAGCTTGGCCTGAGCCGCAATCTGATTGAGACGGATGACAGGTGTTGGCTGCAATGCGTAGAGAGCAGCGTAGTGACTTTCGATCGACGCCCAGTCCGTGTCATCTACCGAATCCGCATGGGCATGTGTTGCGGCGATTGCAGCCTGTACGATGTAAACACCATGATGACCAGTCCGCTGAGCCTTTTGCAAAAGACCCGTCGCCTCGGCGATGTCCGAGCGATCCCAAAGGCTGCGATCCTGATCGTCCAACGCGACAAGTTTTCCGTCCGTGTCAATTCGCGCATGACGCCTAGCGTGTTGAAACAGCAACAATGCCAGTAGTGCAGTTTGTTCCCCCATCGCAGGAAACAGCACCGACAGTAGACGTGCCAGGCGGATCGCCTCTTCACACAAGGTAAGCTTGATCTGATTTGGACCCTTTGAGGTTGACCACCCTTCGCTGAACATCAGGTAGACCATCAAGGAAACTTCACCCAAACGTGCACCCCGCTCAGCCGGGCTGGGTGTTTCGAAGGCAACCGGATTGCTCGCAATCTTCTTTTTTGCACGGGTGATCCGCTGTTCCATAGTTTTTGGCCTGATCAGAAATCCGCTCGCGATATCGTCTACGCTCAGCCCCAAAACCACGCGCAAGGCAATGGCAATCTGGTCCCGCCGGTCGAGTTCCGGATGGCAGCAAATGAATAGCAGTCGCAATACATCATCGCGCATTTCGTCAGGGTCCGGTGTTTCGGCGGGCATCAACTGAAATTCCTCACTGTGACGCGCCAGAATTGCCGCACGACGCTGTGATTTGCGCACATGATCAAGGCCCGAGTTGCGAGCGGTCGTCAGCAGCCAAGCTAACGGGTCGCGAGGTGGTCCGTCTTTGGACCAGACCGTCAGCGCCTTCAGGCAAGCTTCGGCAAATGCCTCTTCTGCCGTGTCGATATCCCGGAACAATCGGGTCAGGGCCGCAAGCGCGCGCGGTCGGTGCAGAGTAATTGTAGCCTCAAGCCAGTCTGACATGACCTATTCCGACGAGATTACGCCGCCCGCCCAGGCAACCGGGCGCACCTCTAGCCGTGCGACAGGGGATGAGATCATCTTTGCGTATTCCAACGCTTCATCAAGGTCTTTGAAATCAGCGGCATAGAACCCAAGGAAATTCTCTTTTGTCTCCGCAAACGGACCGTCGGTGATCAGGGGAGCCGTGCCTTCGGTCGTAGCTGGCTCGACCATAACAGCAGAGGTTGGCGGCATCAGTTTCATCGACACGAACTCGCCCAGGTCCGTTAATGCCGATTGCAGCGCGCTGTGTCCCGACATCACCTCCTCCTGGCGATCTTTGGGCAGCGCTTCGAACACGCCCGGCTCCCCATAAATCGTGATTGCGTATATCATTTTCGCCTCCATGCATCAGTCCCATGGTGCAAGGACGCGCGAGGACATGCAAATCCGACAACCGGTCCACAATGCATGGTCGCAAGATAGCCAGTTGGAACACCGAGAGGCTAATCGAATGCTAGGTGGGTTCCCAAAGCTCAATTGGGTTTCCCTCTGGATCATTGAGCCACGCGAATTTGCCATTCGGATATGGCGATTCCGGATCTCGGCGGACGTCGACACCATTGGATTCGAGCTGCGCGATCATTTTCTCAATGTCACGAACACGAAAATTCAGCATAAATGCCTTTTCTTGGTTCCCGAAATACTCTGTCACTTTTTCAAACGGGGCGAATACAGTCTCGCCTGCTTCCTGCGTCCAACACGGTGTTTCATAGTCGTTTGGTACGAGATCAATGCCCAAATTGTCACGATACCATGCTGCCAAAGTAGCAGGCTCGTCTGCCCTGAAGAAAAACCCGCCAAAGCCCAGTACTTTTTCCATCTTCGATTTCTAACCAGGAGACGCTATCGGAAAAGACTACTCCAATATGTGGGATTTGATAAGCGCGGCCCCTAAGAGACATTCGTCGCCCACCCGCGATGCTGCGGGCGCAGCCCGCTTTGCGGACCTACGCTGCGACTGCGAAAGCGGGTGCCAGTGGAACTGTCACAACAAGCACAAAGCCTATGATCAAAGGATGTGACCACTCAGTTATGGATGGTCTAATACCACGCCGGTCGTTATGCAGAGGAAGGGAGGTAAATTTGGAGCGACAGCTTGCAGCAATTCTGGTCGCCGATATGGTCGGCTATACTCGTCGCATGGAGCGAGACGAAGCTGGAACGCTTGATGCGTTGACCGCTCACTTAGAAGGTACCGTTGTACCTCTGATCAATCGTCACCACGGACGGATTGTCAAACTTATGGGTGATGGCATTTTGGCTAGCTTCATTAGTGCTGCAGACGCGGTTTCTTGCGCCGTTGAATGGCAACAATCACCCATGGAAGAGCCAGACCCGTTGCTTTTCCGCATTGGCATCAATCTTGGTGATATCCTCATGCAAGAGGATGATGTCTTCGGCTCTGGTGTTAACCTTGCCTCGCGTTTAGAGCAACTTGCCCCGCCAGGAGGTGTGCTCGTTTCGGACGCTGTCTATCGCGTGGTTGGCAACCGCATTTCGGTCGTGTGGGAGGATGCGGGCACACATACCATCAAGAACATTGCCGAGCCCGTTAGGGCCTGGCGCATTGGGGGAGCGGAGCAAGCACAGTCTGACGCGAAGCCAGCAGCTACACCCCATAAAGCTACCATCGCAGTCTTACCACTGCACAGTTTGAGTGACGACCCGGAGCAGGCATTCTTCAGCGATGGCATCGCAGAAGACATTATCACCGGATTGTCTCGATTTCGTACTCTTCAGGTTGTCTCCAGAAACGCATCTTTCCGTTTCAAAACACAGGAAACCGATCCGGCAGAGATCGCAGCAGAAGTGGGAGCCGATTATCTCGTAATAGGCAGCGTTCGAAAGGCCGGTAGTCGGGTAAGAATTTCTGTACAGCTCGCGGAAGCCAGTACTGGCTCGCAGCTATGGTCAGAACGATATGATCGCGAGTTGGAAGACATCCTGTCCGTTCAGGACGAGGTGGCCCGCAACATCGTTGCGGTCCTTCCGGGACGTGTTCAACACAACGTTGCCGACCGATCATCGCAAAAACCAGCAGATGAGATGAAGGCCTATGAGCTGATGCTTCGAAGCAAAGCTCTTCGAGATGGCCTAAATGCCAGGGATACGGCTAAAGCACGAGCTTTGCTGGAACGGGCCATTGCGCTCGATCCGTCCATCGCTCGGTCTTACATGTACCTCTCAGACACCTATGTTATCGATCTTTGGCTGGGATTGGCGGGCTCTGACGCTTCCGATCACATCCTGCATATCGCCCGCAAGGGTGCTGCACTGGACAACCGGGACGTCTACATTCAAGACCAACTGGGTTTTGCTTATCTCTGCGCAGGCCTCTGGGACGAAGCAAATGCACAGTTCGAAAAGACTTTATCGCAGATCGAAAACGAAGCGGAGTCCATGGCGTGGTGCGGTTATGCTTTTCTATTGCTGGGGAGGCACGAAAAAGCGAGAGAGGTCGTATCGGAAGCAATGCGATTAGATCCGTTGCATCCCCCTTCGATCGATTGGATCATGGGGCAGATAGAATTCTTTTGCGGAAACTACGAGGAAGCAATCGGCTTTTTGATGGGAGAGGCTCGGCTCAACTCGTTAGCTGCGGCATTCGTGGCAGCATCTTACGCGCATCTTGGTCGACAATCTGAGGCGGCGGCTGCATTGCAGGAATTTATCGCGGAGCGCCATGACGAATTTGGGAGTCGAGGCATCGAAGTGCCCAAAGATAATCTCTCCACTCTTGCGCGTGGTTATGAATCTATGTGGCGGTGTCGAGACGATTTCGAAGTTCTGGCGACCGGTCTGCACAAAGCTGGTTTGCCCGTCTGACTCACTTAATCAAAGGTCCGTGTAAGGCGTTATGCCAATCGTTCTCGGCGTCTGAGATTCCGGAATCTTGCCGTTCAACCCTGCTCATTCTGTTAGGATCATTTCGCTTTGCTAGCAATAATCGGAGCAACTCTTTGACTTTTTCGCACAAGGGGCCCGCACTTTTGACTCCTGAGGCCGGGACTTCACGATGTGATACAAAATCACGAGAATAGGCGTACTTCATGGATCTCTCCTTTAGTAGTCATGCACCTACTTTCTTAAAAATCTTGACATCCAACAAACGCCGTTTCTTGACACCCATTGTTCCAAAAAGTCACAATCGATCATGCCAAGAAACTTACCTCCCCTAAATCCGCTGCGTGCCTTTGAGGCAGCTGGGAGGTTGGGTAGCTTTACCCGTGCAGCGGAGGAATTGAACGTATCGCACCCCGCAATTTCCCGCCACATACGCGGGTTGGAAAAGCGATTGAACGTGCATCTTTTCCGGGCGCATAAATCTGGTGTTGCCCTCACCGAACAGGGACAAATCTACTTGGGACAGATCACGCCTGCTCTTGACCAAATTGCCATCGCAACTGACGCTCTGACGTCTGCGCCCAAAGGTGTTGTTACCATGACAACAGAGAGCGCCGTCGCGCAAAAATGGTTGGTGCCACGGCTACCACGACTGAAAGCCGCGCATCCAGAGATAGACCTACGTCTTTCGATCACAACAGAGGTCATGGATATTGAGGCGCACGATTTCGATCTGGGCCTAAGATATCTTCGCACCCACCCAGACGAAGGGTGCGACCTGTTGTTTCCATCTCTGGTCAGAGCTTTTGCCGCGCCAAACTTTGCGCCAATTATAGGTTCCGAGACTGACCTTAAAGTTCTGGCTACGGGCCCATTGATTGAAGAGGCAACATTCTGTCTTTGGCCAGAATGGTTCTCGAAATCTGGTTTAAAAGAGGTTCCTACTCTTGATCTGCCTCATCCGTTAGGAGCACTCCTGTCAATCCAATCGGCCGTGGCCGGCTTGGGGGCGGTTCTGATGGACAAGCACCTTTGTCAAACAGAAGTTGAGACGGGTGCGTTGGTGCGCCTTAACGACGTAGAAATTCCCTTTGGAGGATATTACCTCGCCACCAACCAGCGCGCGGGACGGCGGCGAGCCGTCCGTGTTGTTCGAGAGTGGTTGCAACAGGAGGCGCAATCGCCTGAAGGTGTGGCTACTGCTTAATTTTGCGATGCGCAGAATCAAACCGAGCGCACCGGTCGGTCCGCCTTGAATCCCTAATCGACCTCAGAGACAACGAAGTGTCTTTTGATTTGATTGCTCGTTAGCGGCGGGCTCCGCAGCGAAACCTGCCAAACGCAGCGAGCTGCACGTGCTTATTCAAGGATCAGCGTGACGTAATCTGCTGATATACCGTGTTCACCCAATATCTCTTCCGAGTCTCGGTATGAAACACCGCACCGAACACAAAAGAACACTGAGACAGGATCACGGCCTTCGGGTATTGCGCGCCTTTTTGCGAGATCATGAGCTGACATTCGGCCTGACACTTAATTGTATCATGAGCTCACTACATCCATGCCCGACATAGTAGTTCGTGGAATTGGTTGTGTAACATTTTGGTCGGGTGAGCTTTCCATGGTAAGCAACGAACGTCAGGTCAGAACCAAAACATACCGCTAAAATAAATCGAAACGCACCGGGTTTCTGGCCCAGTACACTCTTGCCGCTAGCAAGAGCCGTTCTTTCGGATCCTCCAGTGCGGCGTAGGGTATGGGCACTCTGTTCAAAGCAGTTGCGTTTTCCAGCGATTTTAGAGTCTGCGCGCCGACCTGGCCGTCTACTTTGATACTTTCACCTAATTCGTTCAGTGCCATCTGGAGAGCACGGTCCAAGGCCTCGCGTGGTACATTGTCCAACTGCGATTGTGCCTGGGCGGCTGCTTCAGTATCTGCCAACAACGCTGCCTTTGCAGCTCTGAGGGCGGCGTCTGCCGGACCTTTTCCTGAAACCTGACCGTCGAGGATGATATAAGCGCCGTTTGCCCCACCCCAAGCATCGCCCCTTGCAAGTGATACATCATACCACTCCAATGCTTCAGAGCGAGATCGGCCTTCAAGCTGGCCACGCAAGATCATCCGCGCGATGCTGGCCGGGGCAGTTGGGTGACCGCCTTCGGAGGCTGCCATGAAATATTGCAATGCCTTGTCATAGTCGACAGGGTTCCCGCCGAGGCCAAGCAGTGCGACATAGGCGAGGTTGTCGTAGCCATAGATGTCTTTTCGTAATTCAGACGCCCGGAGATATCGCATGCCTCTCTCCGGTATGTAATGCGCCGAGTCTTCCCGCAGGAAATACAGTCCAAGCTCGTTCATCGAAAATGTGTGTCCAAGTTCAACTGCACGCTCAAGAAGCTCAAACCCACGGCTCTTTTCCTGTTGGGTATCACCTTCTCGTAGCAGCTTTTTCCCAAGTCGGTGCATGGCGTACGGGTCTTGTTCCGCGGTGCCCTGTTCCAGCAGGCTGAGCGCTTGTTGAGGGTCATACGGAATTTTGGTTACACCACGGTCGATCCGTTCCGAGTCGAGCAGCATGGCCAAGGCAAATTTCGCCCGTATGTGGCCAGCTTGTGCCGCCGCAGATATATTGGCATGTGCATCTACCAGTTGACCGGCGGCCTGTTGCACCCGCCCAAGCTGATATCGAAAACGGGCATTACCAGGATATTCGGCGACAGCTGTGCCACACGCCTTCAGACCGGCCGGGATGTCCAGTTCGTTTGGAAGGCGAAATACACCGACACCATTGAGATCAAGTGCATCACCTGCTTCGATGTCGCATGCGTTAATGTCCAGCTGCAATGAGACGTCGACGCGTTTACGTTCCTGATCGGAGGTGACAACTTCAACGCTAAAACTGTCCCGAACGCCATTATTGCTAATCTCGACCGCACGGACATCTGAAATTTCAGGAGCATATGAAATCGAGGCGGTTTGCTGAGTATCTTCCAGCGCGATTACACCTTGTTCAGGGCGTTCGACAATCTGGACATCGGTGATTTCGGTCCCGAGCGCCTGCGACAACGTTTGGATCAGCGGAATGCTTTTGTCGAACTGCTGAACGAGGTCCAGCGACTGGCTGGTTTCGCTCGGTACGGCCTGGGGCTGCTGTTCAGCCTGGTATTGGGCCAGGTAAAAAGGTTTCACCAGCGTAGAGCTTTCCCACGGTATTTGGCGCCCACCCGTCGCTTGGTGGACACGTTCCCTGATGACCGGGAACAATTGTTGGATGTTGTCATATGGAGTGGCCCGTGCAGCTTCTAATACGGCTGAAGTATAGGGGCTGTTCTGGCCGATGTCGCCATCGCTGGCGACGGCACCGGGTGAGGTCGAATATGCGACTAGTGAATTCAAAGGCGTGCTAAAAACATCAAAGCCTGGTCGCGTTTCGAACAAGTTTGCATCAAGATCCGCTGCCAACCTGATATCGCTGAACGGATTGTCCCGGCATGAATCAAGGATCGCTACATGGGCTGAACTTCTGGCGGATAATGTGTCGATAATCCGGTCCAGTGTCATCGTGGCCAAAGGAACGTCGTAGATGCTTTCGAATTTTGCATCGACCGGTAACAGGTAGTTGCGTCGCCCAATCTGAATGCCATGGCCAGCATAATAAAATAGGACGTTGGCTGAATCAGGAATGTTTAGAACCGCAGTTCGAAGAAGCTCCTCGAATTCTCGCTTTTCAAGATTGTATCCGTCGTAAACCTTAAAGTTGAATTCCCGTAACAGAGCAGCAATGTCTTGCGCATCTTTTTGCGCATTCGCAAGGTCGACGACTTCGGAGTAATCCTGATTACCAATCACAATTGCAATCCGAGGCGCTTCAGTAATCTGCGCTGTGCTCTCAGAACTTGATTGCGCCCAAACAGAGTCGCTTGCCGCAGACAAAGCGACTGTGCCCCCGAAGAGCGCGCCTAGCAGACTACGCTTCAACATGTTTTATATCCCTGCGCTAGTTCCAGCTACCGCCGCCGCCGCCGCCGGTTCCACCGCCGCCGCCACTGCCGCCACCACTGCCGCCATCATTTCCTCCACCGCCATCATTTCCTCCACCGCTATCGCCACCTCCGTCGCCTTGGCGCTCTTCGCCGGAGATCAACGTGCTTTCGGTTGGTGCGGGAGCAGTTTGGACCACTGGGGCCGACACTTGGGTAGGTGTTGGCGAAGCCGCTGAAACAGGTTGTGTTGCGGGGCTTGATGGAACGGTTTGTGTCTCTGCAGTCCACGGCAGTTCGCATCCTGCCAAAATGAACGTACCCGACAATAGTATTGGCAGTGAAACTCGGGCCATAATAGCCTCCCAACTCTCTGAACTAATCAATTTCATCTCCAAGCTTACGCTTGGTAAACTCTCTCTGTCCATTGTTGTTTGCCACACAACCTAGGCCCAGACTGTAATCTGCATCACATCAGAAGTTATGTTGCAATCTTGCCGTGCGAACAGATCCGTGCTTTGCGGTGAAAACGAGTATCCGCGCACCTGCCAAGGCATAGGTTTGTGGCTGATACGAAACGTATCCATCGATGTGTGCCTCAACTAACTCTTATGGAAAAAGACGATGTCTACCGCTCGGTCGTAGTGATGAAGAAGTAAACCCATTCTCCTTTGAAGTTCGGGTTGCTTTTGCGTGCTTCGGCAATTCGTGATTTCAGGAAATTCAGATATCCCTCGGCAGGTTCAACCAACGGTCGATCGTCTTGATACAGCGGTTCCGACGCTGCGAAGGCGACAGCTATTTCCTGCCCATAAGGTGGCCCTATCGTAACAAAGAGGCCTGCGTCACCCGGTTCCGCTGCGCCGATCTGCAAAGCAGCCTTTGCAGGCGTCGGCGCCATTGGAGTTGACACGTTTGGCCTGAGGTGGATCACCTGACCTTCGGCATCGAAATAATCGACATAGACGAAAGCGTCGTAATCCGCCCCGGTCAGGTCCAATATCAGCTGCTGTCCTTTAACATAGTGAAATTCGCGCGCATGAATGTACTTTCCGATGAGAAGCGGATTGGTGATTTGATCTGTAGATTGCGGCAATCCGACATCCGCGATGCCACTGAGCGCACCACATTGTGGGCGAGGTAGGATGTGAAGCTTGTCGTCAACCCGTATGTTGTTTCCCATTTGTGCCTGAAGGGCTGTCAGTACAGGATTGCGCAATCCGTCTTCGGGGATATGACCGATGACCTGCAATGTGTTGGTGTCGGGTTGAAATTGAACTTGCAACCGCGCACACGGGATTTGCGCCAGCAGCCCATCGATTCCATCCCGCAGATTCTGAGCGCTATTCCCGGCGTCTTCGGGTCGCATGAAACTCTGGATCGCCGCCAGAGAGACAGGGTCGATCGGTTCATTGCCCGTGGTTGAAAACACCTCGGACGCGTTGGTGGAAGGGATATCAGGGACTGTCTGCTTTAGGGCGACGGGTTGGGGTCTCACAGGCTGGGCCAGTTCCTGTTTTGGAGGTTTGGGGGGCAAAGCCTGCTCTTGCGGTGAGCTTGAAAGGATCGGATTCGCCTGCAAAGTAGCTGGGACCAACCGAGATGGTGACACTGCTGCGGCTTGTAAGGGCTGAGGCGCGCCGGTGACTTGCTGTATCGGCTTGGCCAAATTTTCAAGCGGTGCCAGAGCATCCGGTTTCGCCTGGGTTGCCGCAAGCGTCTGCTGTGGGAGTTGCTTCGAAGCTGCGGTCGATTGATGTATCGCGCTTTGATCCAGCTGCGCCCCAATTGCATCCGTTGTCGGCGCAGCCTCGACTTCCGGTCGTGCTTCGATAGCCTCGCTTTGTTTGACCTGATGGGCGGACAATTGCATCCGGGTCTCGGGCACGGGCTGCTTCGTCACCGGGTCTGGCTCAACACTCCAAATCAGGGCCAGAGCGCCGCCGACATGAAGGGCAAGCGAGCAGACTAACCCAACCCCCCATATGAACGGCCCCTTGATCACCGTGCAGGCCCCGGAGGTGTCACCACCAGAACTACGTCGCGTGCACCCATCGCCTCGAATTGGGCGATCCGGGGCAGGATGTCGCGTAATGCAGCGTCGCGATGCGCGTTGATCCGGATCAGAATGTCTGGATCGGCCTCCAGTTGGGACTGAATGCGCTGATCAATGTCTTGCAGAAATACCTCTTCGCCGTCTAGCGCCATCGTCCCATCGGCCGCTACGGATAACGTGATGCCTCCCGCTGGCATGTCCGCCCCGGTCAGGGCCGTTGGTGGGGTTACATCAAACGGCGCAGTGGCGTCCATGCGGCCGATCAACATAAAAAAGACCAGCAGGAAGAACACCACATCGATCAGGGCGATGATCGTCTCGGGGTGATGGCGACGAGCAGGGCGAGATATCCTCACTGGCGGGCCTCCAGTCGGACCACGCGCATGTTCACGGCCCCAGCGCTTGTGACAATATCCATGACAGTTACAAGCGACTGTAGTCGAGCACCTCCGGTCGGCAGGATGATGACCTGAAGCGCAGGGTTCCGATTAAGGCGGACTGTCAGCAAGCTGATTAGTTCGTCCCGGGTGAAATCCTTACCTTGATGAAAGGGGGAACCGTCTGTTCCGATGCGAATAAGCAGTGTTTCGGATACAGTTTCGGTTTTGGCTGCCTGCGAGGGGACCGGGCGGTTGGACTGTGCCAGCGCCGGAATCATGTCTAGGTTCAGATAAGTCGACGTGACCATGAAGAACACCAGCAGGATCAACATTACGTCGATCATCGGAACCAGAGAGATCAATGGCCGGGTCGGCTTGCGTCTGTTCAGGCTGATATCGCTGTACATCGAAGCTTCCTTAATGCGCGCCGCGCTCCTCAAGCACCATCAGATTGCCAACAGCGTTCTCTATGGACTGCGCCCCTGCTTCGGCACGTCCGGACAGCAAAGAGGCGCCAATGGCAGCTGGAATGGCGACCAACAACCCGGCAGCGGTCGTCAACAGCGCCTGCCAGATACCACCCGCCAGGACCGAGGCGTTAGCCGCACCCTGCGCCAGCTCCAATTCCTGAAACGACTGAATCATTCCGGTCACCGTGCCTAAAAGCCCCAGCAAAGGTGAGATCATGGCGATCAATTCTAAAACGCGAATCCAGCTGTTCATTACGGCGAATTCCTGATTGCCGCGACGCGTCAGCTCGGCCATCAGGGCAGGTCCTTTGAAGCCATCGATAAGCGCTTGCATGGCATAGGCACAAACACGGTCCGCCGGTGATTTACCTGCGGCGACGGCCTGTTGCGCAGATTTTTTGTCTCCGACCGACCATTGGACAAATGCCGCGTCCCGAGCGGGCCCTCCAGCGCGTACCGGCGCGAGCCTGATAACCTTGACCACGATCACTGTCAGCGACAGCAAGGACAGTAGGCCAAGAAGGACGATGATTGGGCCTCCGGTGCCCAGATTTTCCAACCCCGGCATTGCTTATTGCGCCAGATTCGCTGTTGTCTTGCTGTCCAACGCTAATAGCGGGAAGCAATCCACAGGGTTTTCGTTCTGAGGTTTGCACGCGGGCAGGTCGTGTAAAAGCACCTCGGAAATATCTGAGCAATCAATCTCGGGAATCTCAAAGAGCTTTAGAACGGTCCGTTGTACCGGTAGGGGGGCTGCGTCGATGGACAGCAAGCGATCGATCACTCCGTCGCCGTCGAGGATCGCCAGTGACATTTCAAATTCTTCAAAGCTGTTACCGGTCTGGTTGCGAAACAAAAAGAAAGCGCGGCAGCCCCCAGCCTCGCCAGTTTCAAACTTGTTCAACTCAATGGACAGTTTACCTTCGTCAGCCTGCGCCATCATGGCTGCAAGTGTCAGCGCAATGACTGCAAATATCCCTGTTTTCATTTTATTCCCGTTCTCGATTGCCGATTTCTCCTAGTCGTCCGCAGGCGTCGTCTGTGAAGACGGTGTGCCAGGGTCCGTTCGATCGGGTTCGGACCTTCCATGATAATTGCAGCATCGGACTGCATGCGAGAAGAGGAAATTTTAGTCCTCGGCATCTAACTTCGTCTGCGAAACGAAAAAAGCGTGCCTTATCGGCGTAGCGGCCAAACCATGTCGTAAAAAAAACGTATTTATTAGGTTTGACTTTGGGCCTGGTATGGGGCTGATTCATAACAATGACTGCGCATAAAACGCGAAATGTTTGCAAGCTTTGTCATCGTGTGAAGTAGTTCATATCGGTTGTCGGGAATATCACGTTAAGCGGTGCCAACAAACGGACAAGCGGCAGACAACCGCCACGTTATTGGGGAGAGTATGGAACTATCATCTTATCTGGAGCCTAGAAGCGAAGATCAGCCAAGCGGTGAAAACCTGGAATATGATCCGGCATTTACTGATCTTGAGATCGCGGCTCAGCCAGGGGAAGAACGTCAGATGGGCGACGAGGTCGTCGCCGCTGAAGAACAAGATTGGGCTGATGTCGAGGCCAAAGCGCTAGCGGTTATGGAACAGAGCCATGATTTGCGCGCCGCGATCTACCTGGCCGAAGCGGTTTTGCATACAAAGGGTCTTACTGAATTTTCAGCTTCGATAAATTACGTCAGATCTCTGCTGGATGAATACTGGGATACTTGTCACCCTGAGTTGGACGAAGATGATGGCGACGCGACGATGCGGATCAACGCGGTGCGTGGTCTGGCCTCGACTGAACGTATGGTACGAGCGCTACGTCGCACTGGCTTGACGGAAAGCCGAACTTTCGGACGCATCACCCTACGTCATCTGGATGTTGTCGATGGCCGTATAAACATGCCAGCCGATCTGGACGACATCCCGGACGAAAACAGCGTTGCCGCCGCTTTCAAGGATACTGATGAAGAAACACTTTCCGCCAACGCGGAAGCGGTTGCATCAGCGCTTGAGAATGTAAACTCTATCGATGCTGTCTTTGCCGACAAAACGCCGGGAGAAGGCCCGAATCTGGACCCTTTGATTGACGCATTGAAGAGCATCATGCAGGCGTTGTCCCGTTACGCTGATGTCGGTGACGCCGCAGATGATGACGTGGACGAAATGGATGCACCAGCGGCTAAATCAGGATCAGGTCCGGCTGCTGCGCCTACAGGCGGTGGTGCGGTCAACTCGCCCGAAGACGTTACACGAATGTTGGAACGCATTATGGATTATTATGCGCGCTGCGAACCTTCCAGCCCGCTACCGATTTTGTTGGAACGGGCAAAGCGGCTTGTGAATGCAGATTTTATGACGATTATCGAAGATATGGCCAAAGAGGGTCTGGACGAAGTGCGCCAGATCGGCGGATTGAAAGATGATGATGACGATGGATTTTGATACGTTTCCGGCGATGGCGCTGGAACGTGGATCGAAACAAAAAGCTGACGGATGAGTCGAGGAGCAACAGATGGCTGACAGTTCACAAAAATTCATAGCCCGGAACAGGGCTCCGAGAGTTCAGATCGAATATGATGTCGAGCTTTATGGAGCCGAGAAGAAAGTACAGCTGCCGTTTGTCATGGGCGTCATGAGCGATCTGGCTGGCAAATCCGAGGTCGAGCAGCCCGCCGTTGCGGACCGGAAATTCCTGGAAATTGATGTTGACAATTTCGACGACCGGATGAAATCGATGGCGCCGCGCGCTGCGTTCACGGTGCCCAACACCCTGACAGGCGAAGGCAATCTGGCGGTAGATATCACCTTTGAAAGCATGGATGATTTCAGCCCGGCCGCGATCGCGGCCAAGGTCGAACCGCTGAAAGAGCTGCTGGATGCGCGCACACAATTGTCCAACCTCATGACCTATATGGATGGCAAAACCGGGGCCGAGGATCTGATTTCAAAAATTATGCAGGATCCCAGCCTGCTAAAGACACTGGCAGCCCAGCCCAAGCCGGGCAACGACGCTGCTGAGGAGGAGTAAAAGATGGCCGATGAAGAAGCCAAGGTAGAAGCCGCCGAAGGCGCAACCGCATTTGGATCATCCGAGTTCGAAGCTCTGCTGACCAAGGAATTTCGCCCGAAATCGGACCAGGCCAAGACAGCCGTTGAAAGCGCAGTTAAAACACTGGCCGAACAGGCCCTGGCCAATACCGGCCTTATTTCGGACGATGCGCTGCGCTCGATCGAAGGCATCATTGCTGAGATCGACAAGAAGCTGACCGAACAGGTTAACCTGATCTTGCACCATGCCGATTTCCAGCAGATGGAAAGCGCGTGGCGCGGTCTGCACTATCTAGTGAACAACACCGAAACCGACGAGATGCTGAAAATCCGCGTGATGAACATCTCGAAAAAGGACATGCACAAAACTTTGCGCAAGTTTAAAGGTACCGCGTGGGATCAATCGCCGATCTTCAAGAAGCTCTATGAAGAAGAGTTTGGCCAGTTTGGTGGTGAGCCTTATGGCTCATTGGTTGCAGACTATCATTTCGATCACAGCCCGCAGGATATCGAACTGTTGGGTGAAATGTCGAAGATTGCCGCTGCTGCCCATGCGCCGCTTATCACCGGTGCCAAGCCCAGCCTGTTCCAGATGGACAGCTGGTCAGAATTGGCTAACCCGCGCGACCTGACCAAGATCTTCCAGACCCCGGAATATGCTGCTTGGCGGTCTCTGCGTGAAAGTGAAGATTCCAAATATGTGGGCCTGGCCATGCCGCGCTTCTTGGGGCGTCTGCCTTATGGTTCCAAAACCGAACCGGTCGAGGAGTTCGCCTTTGAGGAAGACACCACCGGTGCGAATAGCGACAGCTATAGCTGGGTGAATGCGGCCTATGGCATGGCGGTAAACATCAATCGGTCTTTCAAGGAATATGGTTGGTGCTCGCGGATCCGCGGTGTGGAAAGCGGCGGTACCGTTGAGGGCCTGCCAGCGCACACCTTCCCGACCGACGACGGTGGCGTTGACATGAAATGCCCAACCGAGATTGCGATTTCGGACCGGCGCGAAGCGGAACTGGCCAAGAATGGCATGATGCCGTTGATCCACCGCAAAAACAGCGACGCTGCCACCTTCATCGGTGCGCAATCGCTGCATAAACCCGCCGAGTATGATGATGCTGACGCGACTGCGAACGCCAATCTGGCTGCTCGTCTGCCATATCTGTTTGCGACCTGTCGGTTTGCTCACTACCTAAAATGCATGGTGCGGGATAAAGTTGGTTCGTTCAAAAGCCGTCAGGATATGGAATCCTGGTTGCAGGACTGGATCAACCAGTATGTTGACTTCAACGCTGATATATCTGCTGAAGCTGAGAAAGCGCGCAAACCGCTGGCTTCCGCCGAGGTTGTTGTTGAGGACGTAGAAGGGAACCCCGGATACTACACGTCCAAGTTTTTCTTACGCCCACACTACCAGCTTGAGGGGCTATCGGTGTCTCTGCGCCTAGTTTCGAAACTTCCGTCGGAAAAAGCCGGTTAAACCGAAAAAAAAGTGGCGGCGGGTGAAGTGCTTCACTGCCGCCATTTCAAACCTCGAATATCTCAGTGTCATCATTAGCCCTTGAAGGAAGGTAAAATGGAAAACGTATTCATCAAGATGGACTTCCCCGGTGAGGCCAGGGAAAAACAACATACCGATTGGATCGCTTGTAAAGAGATCAGCTGGGAGGTCGCGCGCACCCTGGATATGGGTGACATGGGTACCACGCAGCGTGGTTATGCGAACGCAAACTTTGGCAAAGTCACGCTGAGCACCGAGCTTAGCAAAGCGTCGGCAAAACTCATGACCTACGTTGCCTCGGGCAAGTCCAACGGTGAGATGACCATTCATCTGTGCCGTTCCGGTGATGATGAAAAGAAAGGGATGGAGCCATATCTGATCTTCACACTGCGTGATGCCATCGTTGACAGCTATTCTGTGTCTGGCGGCGAAGAATCGATCCCATCAGAACAGTGGACCGTTGCGTATCGCGGCATCTCGATCAAGTACAAGATCGCCGATTTCAAAACCGGCAAGCTCAGCGACTGCAACGAGTTCAAGTGGAATCTGGAAACCGGCGACGTCAGCTGATTTTTGGAGAAAAAAATTGGCCTTGGCGGTATATTTTCCGCCAAGGCTGTTTCCTTTTTTAACATCCTGACGACGCGAGGGCTTCATGACGCCAGAAGAACATCTAAGAACAGGCGATCTGACTGCCACGCTAACTGCGCTGCAAGATAAAATCCGCGCAAATCCAGCCGATGCAAAGCTACGAATTTTCCTGTTTCAATTACTTTGCGTCATGGGAGATTGGAAACGCGCGATCACTCAGCTGAAGCTGAGCGCGGAAATGGATGAGGCGGCCACAATGATGGCCAAGACCTATCGCGAGGCCATCATTTGCGAAGTGTATCGCGAAAAGGTCTTTGCGGCCGAGAAAACTCCGATGATCTTTGGCGAGCCCGAGGAATGGCTGGCGCATCTGATCGAAGCCCAGAAGCTGACCGCGGGTGGGAACCTTGAACAGGCTGCCGAGATGCGGGCGAAAGCCTTCGACGCGGCCCCCGCAACGTCAGGTACTGTGAATGGCGAAACGTTCGAATGGATCGCGGATGCCGACATGCGTCTGGGTCCGGTGCTGGAGATTATTGTGAACGGGCGCTATTTCTGGCTTCCGTTTGCTCAGATTGCTCGACTTGAAATCGAACCACCCAGCGACCTGCGTGACGCCGTCTGGACGGCCTGCACTTTGACTGTTGCCAGTGGTGGAGAAATTGCGGCGTTGATCCCTACCCGATACCCGGGAACGACAGAACACGGAGACGATGCTGCTCGGTTGGCGCGCGCGACAAGTTGGGTCGATGCGGGATCTGATACCTTTACCGGCCTGGGTCAGCGCATACTGACCACGGACAAATCCGATATTGCTTTGTTGGATGTGCGCGAATTGGTAATGAACGTGGCCGCCGGGGCCGGGGAAACGGCGGGAGATGGCTGAGAAGACCCTTGCCGAACGCTTGCAGCCTTCGCTTCTGGATCGGCTGACGGACGACGCGCCGGATCAGAAAAAGGAAGGGCGCGACTCTCGTGTGATCGATGTGGGCCGCCTGAGAGAAATCATTCAGCGTGATCTGTCCTTGTTGCTCAATACTACAGATCAATCCGATCTGATTGACGAAGATACTTATCCCTACGCGTCGAAATCTGTTCTGAATTACGGCATCCGCGAAAGCTCGGGGTCGTTTTCAACGCTGCGACAAGCCCAGCGAATCCAACGCTCTATCGCGGATTCGATCGAGGTATTCGAACCTCGTATTATGAAGGGCTCGGTCTCGGTTGATTTGCGGTCCGAAAAAGGATCGGGCGAAATGCATGTAGAATACGATATTCGCGCTGTAATGTGGGCTCAGCCGATGCCTCTGGAACTCTACCTGCGCAGTCGCGTTGATATTACGACCGGCGAAGTCGCGATCGAGCGGAGTTAGCGCGATGGATACCCGCCTGCTCAAACACTACGAAACTGAACTGGCCTTTCTTCGCGAAATGGGGGCGGAGTTCGCTGCCGCTTATCCCAAGATCGCGTCCCGTCTGGGGATGGAAGGGATCGAAGTTGTCGATCCCTATGTAGAACGCCTGCTAGAGGGGAGCGCTTTTCTGGCGGCGCGCGTGCAGTTGGAACTGGAAATGCAGTTCCCGACATTCACGTCGAACCTTCTGGAAATAGTCTATCCGCATTATCTGGCCCCGACTCCATCCATGATGATTGCGCAGTTTGAGCCGGACGTTGGCAATGCGGCCCTCAAAGAGGGCTATACGATTCCACGTGGTGCGACGTTGCGTTCATACTTGGCGGAAGGGGAGCAGACCGCGTGTGAATTCAGGACCTCGGCCGACATGACGCTGTGGCCGATTGAGATTACCGAAGCCGAATACATTGACGGGCGCGGTGAACTGGTCGCAGCAGGTGTGGCCAAGGAAACTGACGCCCGGGCTGGCATCCGGTTGCGTTTGAGACGCACCGACGGCGAACCTATGACAGAACTGGGTTTGGACGATCTTGTGCTGCATCTGGACACCCAGAGCGGCAAGGCATGGGCGCTTCATGAATTGCTGGCGACTCAATGCGTGGGCCTGACCGGGCGGTCGACAGATCGGCGAGCAGACTGGACCGTTCGCCTGAACCAGGCAAATGTTATCCCCAAAGGGTTTGAGCCTGAAGAAGCTTTGCTGCCGACGCCGCGCCAGTCTTTTGACGGCTATCGTCTGTTGCAGGAATATTTCGCAATGCCCGAACGTTTCCTGTTTGTCGAATTGACCGGCTTGCAACAGGCTTTGAAACAGTCGGCGGGCAGTGATGTTGATATCTATATCCTGCTGCAGGACGGGATGCGCGATGTCGCTCCGGCGGTTACGCCTGCGGCGTTTGCGCTTAACACGGTTCCGGCTGTCAATCTGTTTCACCGCCGATGTGACCGGGTTCATATCACGCAAATGGACACCGAGCACCATGTTGTGCCGAACCGGACAGCTGGTTTGGATTATGAGATATTTTCGATTGATCGCGTGACTGGGATTCAGTCCGATGAAGAAGGGGACATTCCTTTCCGCCCGTTCTACAGCGACACCGATCTGACAGCTGCGGGCGATAACCACTCGGCCTATTACACGGTCAAGCGTCGGATGCGGCAACGGAACGAAAAAGAACGGTTGCGCGGAGTTCGCACATCTTATCTGGGCTCTGAAGTGTATCTGACGCTGGTAGATCGGGCTCAGGCTCCTTACCCCGGATCGCTTGACCAGTTGGCGGTTGAGGCGCTGTGCTCGAACCGGGATCTTCCTATGCTGCTTGCGGCGGGAGGGACAGATGTGTTCCATTTGCCAGAAGGTGGGCCAGTAAAATCGGTACGCACACCCGTAACCCCAACTCGACCTCATGCGACTTTGGCTCAGGGGGATGCAGCCTGGAAATTAATCAGCCATTTGAGTCTGAACTATCTTTCGATCTCTGGTGATGGCGCGGAAGGCGGTGCAGGCGCGCTGCGCGAATTGTTGGGGATCTATGCTCCTCTGGGAAATCGGGTGACCGAAAAACAGTTGGAAGGCGTGGCGTCTGTTACCAGTCGCCCAATCGTGCGTCGGATGAGCGACGAAGTGCTCAGCACAGCCGTGCGCGGTCTGGAGATCACGTTGGGGTTTGATGAAAGCTTTTACGAAGGCACCAGCGTATATGTTCTGGGTGCCGTGCTTGAACGGTTCTTCCGTAAATATACGACGATCAACAGTTTCACGGAAACCGTTCTGAAAACCGAAAGACGAGGAGAGATTGCCAGATGGCGACCAGCAGCCGGCCTGGGCAGGATCATTTGAGCCTGCTTGCCGCGCTGGCGGCAGACCCTGAAAGGCATCATGTCTTTCAGGCGCTTCGGGTGATCGAGGCGCATTATTCCGATGCACCGAGATTGGGCGAATCCCGCCGTCCGCGCGAAGACAAAGTGCGGTTGGGGCAGGATGTGTCGCTGGCCTTTCCTCCCAATACTCTAACCCGTTTTGAACCGGCGTCAGAAAACGCACCCGGCAAGCTGAACAACCTATTCTTTGGATTCTTCGGCCCGCAAGGCCCTTTGCCGTTGCACTTGACGGAATTCGCCCGCGACCGGCAACGTAATCACCGCGATCCTACTTTTGTCGCTTTTGCCGACATGCTGACGCACCGAATGATGAGCTTGCTGTACCGCGCATGGTCAGCAGCCGAACCGGCACCCAGCTTTGATCGTGGGGATGATCCGTTCGAACAGCGGGTGGCTGCTTTGGCCGGTTTTAAAGGCCAGTCGTTCGTAGATCGCGATGCGATGTCGGACATTCTACGCCGATTTTTCGCCGGGCATCTGGGATCGGGCACCAAGACAGCTGAAGGTCTAATCGCGATACTGTCCGACTATTTCGGCGTCGAGGCACACATCCAACAATTTGTAGGATCCTGGTTGGAACTTGAGCCCGATGATACCTGGCAACTGGGTGGGCCTGCTCGTCTGGGACAGTCAACCAGCATCGGAAGCCGGGTTTGGTCTCGGTCGGCCAAATTTCGAATCCGGATAGGGCCGGTTTCACTAGAAGACTACAAACGCCTGCTTCCCGGCGGCCTGTCGCAGCAGCGGTTAGAGGCGATCCTACGCACCTATGTCGGCGACACTCTGGATTGGGAGATCAATCTGGTTCTGGCCGGTGACGAAGTGCCCCGCGCATCGCTGGGCGGCACGACGCAGCTGGGTCACACAAGCTGGATCAAAAGCCGCGATGAAGCGGAAACAACCCAACCGGATGCAGATGATCTGATTCTGTACCCCGGCTACACGACACAAGAATTCGAGGCCAAAGAACTGGCCCCCAACGAGAGGTATTGAATATGACGGAAATCAGCCGTGTTTCGCTTTTCGGCAAGCTAAACAAGCTGGGCTATCAAGCGATCGAAGGGGCCACTGTATTTTGCAAGATGCGGGGCAATCCTTATGTCGAGATCCAGCATTGGTTACATCAAATCCTCAATGCCCAAGACAGCGACATTCACCGGATCATCCAGCACTATGATCTGGATCCGGGCAAGATCGCGTCGGAACTGACCCGCAGTCTGGATATGCTGCCGCGCGGGGCGTCCTCGATCTCGGACCTCTCCGACCACTTAATGGATGCGATGGAACGCGGCTGGGTCTGGGGGTCGCTTTTGTACTCCGATAGCAAAGTACGCACGGGTTATCTGATTTTGGGCATGCTCAAGACGCCCGCGCTGCGCAATATTCTGGGCAGTATGTCGCCCGAGCTTGCGAAGATAGGCGCGGATGATCTGGCCGACAGCTTTGCCGAGGCCACAGATGGTTCTCCTGAGGATACGTTGGGCGCACAGGATGGTTCCAATGTTGGGGGCGGGGCCGAACCTGGTGAGGCCAGCAGTGCGATGGCACCCGGCGCGATGGGTAAAGGTGAGGCGTTGGAGCAGTTCTGCACTGACCTGACCGAACAGGCGCGCAACGGCGAGATCGATCCGATTGTGGGTCGCGATGAGGAAATCCGCCAGATCGTCGATGTGTTAATGCGCCGCCGTCAGAACAACCCGATTTTAACTGGTGAGGCTGGCGTCGGTAAAACGGCGGTGGTTGAAGGGTTTGCGCTGCGGATTGCACGTGGTGACGTGCCACCGGCATTGAAGGATGTGCGCTTACTGGTGTTGGATGTGGGTCTATTACAGGCTGGGGCCTCGATGAAGGGTGAGTTCGAAAACCGCCTGCGTCAGGTGATTGACGAGGTGCAGGCCAGCCCGACGCCGATCGTAATGTTTGTTGATGAAACGCATACATTGGTTGGTGCTGGTGGAGCCGCAGGGACAGGAGATGCGGCCAACCTACTGAAACCAGCGCTCGCGCGTGGTACATTGCGTACAATCGGCGCGACTACATGGGCTGAGTACAAGAAATACATTGAGAAAGACCCGGCCCTGACCCGGCGTTTTCAGGTCGTGCATGTTGAAGAGCCAGATATTCCAAAAGCTGTCCTGATGATGCGCGGTATCGCCTCGATGCTGGAGAAACACCATCGTGTGCAAGTTCTGGACGAAGGGATCGAGGCGGCAGTGACGCTATCGGCTCGCTACATCCCCGCGCGTCAGTTACCCGACAAATCAGTCAGCCTTCTGGACACCGCCTGTGCCCGCGTTGCGGTATCCCAGCACGCGGTTCCGGCGGAAGTCGACGATAGCCAAAGGCGGATCGAGGCATTGACGACCGAGTTAGAGATCATCGAGCGGGATGAGACAGCAGGATATGACGTAGCCGAGCGGCGCGAAGCGGTGAATGCCGCGAAAGTGGCTGAGGAAGCGCGACTGGCAGAATTGACTGGACGTTGGGACGCAGAGAAAAAGGTGGTCGAAGAAATTCTCGACCTGCGTGCCAAGCTGCGCGAGGGTGGTCAGGAGGTTGAAGGAACTGGAACAGCCGAGGGTGAAGCCGCGACCGATGAAGCCCCGGATACGCAACCCGTTGACCGAGAGGCACTGCTGGCCGAATTGAAGGCCAAGAATGCAGAACTGGAAAAGTTACAAGGCGATATCCCGCTGATCCTGCCCATCGTCGATCATCAGGCGGTGGCCAGCGTCGTCGGTGATTGGACAGGTATCCCCGTCGGCCGCATGGTCAAAGACGAAATCGAGACCATCCTGAATCTCGAAGAGCGCCTGGCCAAGCGTGTGATCGGTCAGGACCATGCGATGAAGATGATCGCCAAGCGGGTTCAAACCAGCCGTGCGGGACTGGACAATCCGAACAAACCGATCGGTGTGTTCATGCTCGCAGGTACCAGTGGTGTTGGCAAAACGGAAACCGCGCTGGCACTGGCCGAGGTTTTGTATGGTGGCGAACAGAACGTCATTACGATCAACATGTCCGAATATCAGGAAGCTCATACCGTCAGCAGTTTGAAAGGGGCACCTCCGGGTTATGTCGGCTACGGCGAAGGCGGTGTGCTGACCGAAGCGGTAAGACGCAAACCGTATTCGGTAGTTCTGTTGGATGAGGTCGAAAAGGCGCATCCTGATGTACACGAAATTTTCTTTCAGGTCTTCGACAAGGGCGTGATGGAAGATGGCGAGGGTCGCGTAATTGATTTCAAGAATACTTTGATTCTGCTGACTTCGAATGTCGGGACCGAGATGATCATGGATATGTGTGCGGACCCCGACTTGATGCCCGACCCCGAGGGGATGGCCAAAGCGCTGCGTGATCCGCTGCTCAAAGTTTTCCCGCCCGCGCTTTTGGGACGTTTGGTCACGATCCCCTACTACCCGCTGAGCCCTGAAATGTTGGGCGAGATCACCAAACTGCAACTGGGCCGGATAAAAAAACGTGTTCAGGACGCACATGGCGTGCCCTTCGAATACTCTGACTCAGTGGTCGAAGAGATCGTCAATCGTTGCCAGGAATTGGACAGCGGAGGCCGCATGATCGACGCGATTGTGACCAATACGATGCTGCCTGATATCTCGGCTGAGTTCCTTCGTCGTATGATGGAAGGGCACGAAGTTTCAAAAGTGGTGATCGAGGTCACAGACGGCGAATTCACTTATGGGTTTGACTGACAAAGGCCGCCATTCGGACGGATCATAACTCAATAGATTATCGCCAGTGGAGGAGTCCCAAGATGGCAAAGACAACAGTTACCAAGCACAAGTTTTACGTCGTCGATCTGATCCGGTCGAAGCCAAAGCTTGAATACATCGAAATCCCAAAATACCGGGTTGATGTAGAATTCGAGATCACGAAATCGGGTAAGCTGAAAAAGCCCGCACCGGTACCCTCAACCGCGCTGAAACGTCTGGAAGATGCCGGCATGAAGGTGCTGGACGACTACGAAAAGACGATCACTCAAGAGGCTGTCCGGCTCGACAAAAAAGTCGGGGAGTTGATGAAGACGCCTGGGAAAAAATCCCAGGACGAGGCGGAAAAGCTGATCCAGGGTGTCAATCAGTCGATCAAGAATGCCATGGCCTCCGCCGAAGGTGCGGCCAAGGTGGCGATCGAAAAGAAGCTGAAAGACGAAGCGAACAAAGACAAGCTGCTGAAAGAGGCGCGCATAAAAACCACGGTGAAGGTAACCATGGGCGTCATCAAGATCAGTGGCGCAGTCGCGAGGTTGGTGGCATCTTCGGGCGCAGATGCGATGGCCTACAAGACCATTGCCAAGCAAGTGTATTCTCTGGGCAAGGAGCTTCAGCAACAGCTCAAGGGTGAGGAAAAGCTGCGCAAGGACCTGTATAAGGCAATCCAGAATTACATGAAGTTGCGTGAATCTGTCATCATGCAGGCGGCCGAGCGACAAGGTATCACGGATACGTCCGGTATTTCGCCGAAAAAGCCGTTGGAGGCGATTAAGAAATTCACCGCCAAAGCTATTGCGATGGGTGAGGAAGTTACAAAGGGCAAAGACCCCAAGACTATCGCCAAGAATATGCTGGATTTCGCAGCGAAAGCGGTGAAAGGCAAGGCGGAGGACGCAAAGAAGGCACGCGAGAAATACCGCGAACATACGACGAAGACACGTCATAAAGTGGATGATCTGGGCGCTTCGGCAGACAAATTGATGAAGGCGGCCAGAGGCTCCAAGACCCTCAAAGAGGGGATCAAGTTGGGCGCTGAATGTATGAACGTCAAACGCTCGGCCAGTGAACTTTCAAAGAAGCTGGAAGATCGCGAGAATTTCCTAAATGATATGAACGCGTTGATGGAAGGCAATGGTCTGAAGGTGGATGACACCGCGATCATCGACAAGATCAAGGCGTTGGATAAGAAAACCATCGCGACGGAAGCCAAGAACATGTTCACCAACATCAAGACCGTGAAAGGTATGATCGACAACATCAGCGACGCTGTAGGTTGATCGAACCCTTACACGTTGGGCGCGCCACTTGTGCGCCCAACTGATGCTAGACGACAGGAGGCCATGTTGGATACCGGTATCGAGAAGAGCGAAACGCTCCGCGACACCGTGCGTGCATTTGTTGAACGCAAGGCTGTGACCAACACCATTCTTGGCGTGATCATTTTCAATGCGATCACGCTGGGATTGTCGACTTCGGCGTCCATACAGGCCAGTGTTGGCCATCTCCTGACCACGTTTGACAGCATCGTCCTAGGTATTTTCGTGGCCGAGTTGCTGCTGAAATTTTATGCTTACCGGCTGAGTTTCTTCAGAAATGCATGGAACATCTTTGATCTTGTGGTCGTAACACTGGGCCTGTTGCCCAATCGCGATGGCCTTTCAGCCTTGCGAGGGCTGCGGGTCATTCGCGCCATGCGCCTTTTGTCAGTCATTCCACAGATGCGGGCTGTGGTACAGGCCTTGCTTGATGCGTTGCCGGGCATGGGCGCAGTGATCATTATGATCTCGATCGTGTTCTATGTCTTTGCTGTCATGGCTACGCTGATGTATGGCCCCGATTTTCCCGAATGGTTCGGCACGCTGGGCCGGTCCTTGTATTCGCTGTTCCAGATCATGACGCTGGAAAGCTGGTCGATGGGCATCGTGCGTCCCGTGATGGAAACACATCCAACTGCGTGGTTATTCTTTGTTCCATTTATCGTCATAACTGCGTTCTCAGTGTTGAACCTGTTCATTGGTTTACTGGTCAATACGATGCAGTCAGCGGTCGAAGACGAGTCAGTCGAAGAGTTTTCGCATCTTCGTGAACTGGTACGCAGCGAAACGGACATAGTTGACGATCGCGTTAAGGAACTGCTTGTCGAAGTGAAAGCATTGCGTCGCGAGGTTGCGGAGTTGAAAGGGCAGGGCGATGGCTGACAGTTCTCAGAAGTTCATTGCACGCAACAGGGCGCCGCGGGTTCAGATCGAATACGATGTCGAATTGTACGGGGCCGAGAAAAAGGTTCAGCTACCGTTCGTGATGGGAGTTCTGAGTGATCTGTCCGGGAAGTCCAAGGCCGAAGCCGTCTCGATTTCCGACCGCAAATTTCTCGAGATCGACGTCGACAACTTCGATGACCGCATGAAGGCGATGGCTCCTCGTGTTGCATTTTCGGTGCCCAATACTCTGACAGGTGATGGCAATCTGTCGGTGGACCTGACATTTGAGAAGATGGGTGATTTCAACCCGGCCCAGATCGCGGCCAAGATTGAACCGCTGCAGAAACTACTGGACGCGCGCACTCAGCTAGCCACGCTCATGGCCTATATGGACGGCAAGGCCGGAGCCGAGGCGTTGATCGAAAAGATTCTGGCCGATCCTGGACTGTTGGCGACGCTGGCAAGCGGCCCGGTTGAAGATCCTGACCCAGCGTCGACACTGGATGCATTGCGGGAGTTGGCCCCCGAGGACGCTCCCGAGGATCACTCGGTGGCCGAGGCATTGGCGACGCTGCCCCAAACCGAGGTCGTCGAACATCCGGATGAGACGTCAGACGTCTTATCGAACCTATCTGTCAATGCTCCCGAAGACCCGCCTGAGGATACGTCCCTGGACGATGCTTTGGCTTCATTACCGGAAGCGATTGCAAGCGACGACGAAACCGACATGACCGCTGGCGTGCTGTCTGATCTGGCAGGTGCAACCCCCGAAGAGGCCGTAGAAGATACTTCGGTTGAAGACGCCTTGTCTTCAGTTCCAGACATGGCAGAAGACGAGGCGCAAGATGAGGCAGCAGGCATTTTGTCCGACCTCGCAGATCAGGCCTCAGATGCTGTTGCCGAGGACAATTCCCTAGAAGAGGCGCTATCGTCCCTCACAGAGACAGAAGAAGCAACCGAAACCGATTATTCCGAAATCCTGTCTGACCTTGCCGAAGCAGAGCCGGAGGTCGAGTCTGAAGACAGTGGTGTTGATGATCTGCTTGGTGAACTTGCCGAAATGGCGCCGGTTGAGGACACCGCCGAGGATAGTTTAGCCAGCGATGCTCTGGCGGCGCTGCCGGATGTTGTCGAAGCCGAGGACATCGACGACAGCAGTGACATCCTGTCCGATCTCGCTGATGCTGCGCCAGATGATGCCCTGGATGACAGCACTGTAGATGGCCTGCTGGGCGACCTCGCGGATTTGGCACCGGATGACGAAGCGCTGGAGGATACCTCCTCAGCAGACGCGTTGGCCTCGCTACCGGTCGTTGAAGAGGCCGATGACGACGACGAGAGTGATGACATACTATCCGACCTTGCCGACGCTGCGCCCGAGGAGGACACTGAAGACAGCAGCATCGATGATCTTTTGGGCGATATTGCCGACATGGCACCAGAGGACTTGGATCAGGATGATGAAGCGGATGATATCCTTGCAGCAATTCCGGATCTCGATAGCGCGGATGACGCAGAAGATTTAGATGATGTTCTCGGCGATCTGGCAGAGAACGTTCCCGAGGAAAGTGCAGATGACGGTGACGATCTGGATGCTTTACTAGGCGATTTGTCAGACAGCGCGACCGAGGAGGTGACCTCGGATGAGGTTGAACTGGACGATCGGCTCGGAGACCTGGCCTTGGATGATGAGGGTTCCGAGGCTACTGCGGAGGAAGCAGACGGGGACGATTTGGACCTCGATGAAATTTTCGAAGATGACTCGTCAGACGATAACAGTCCCGTATCAGAAGGCGATACCGACGACCTCGATCTCGAAGACCTGCTAGACAGCGATGCGACCGAAGGAGAAGACGCTGGGGATACTTCTGAGGCGGACCTCGACGACTTGGATTTGGGCAGCCTGCTTGGCGATGACGACGCGACCGGCGAAGCGGAAGAAGCTGAAGGCACCGAGACCGATCAGGACGATTTGGATTTAGACAGTCTGCTGGACGACACGGATGAAGAAGATCCTGTGCCTGATGAGCTGGATCACCTCGATCTGGACGATCTGCTAAGCAGCGACGCGTCTGAGGATGATGATGAGGCGGATATATCCGAGGAAGACCTCGACGATTTGGATTTGGACGATCTGTTCAACGAGGATGACTCCTCCGATGACGCATCAGGATCCGAAAGTGCCGAGACTGATCTGGACGATCTTGATTTGGACAGTTTGCTGGAAGACTCGGATGAAGAAGAGACTATGTCCGATGACGCAGATGACTTTGATTTGGACGATCTGCTGTCGAACGATGACGAATCCGAGGGCACCGATAACGAGGTCGCTTCGGAAGGGGCCAAACCGGATGGGGAACCGATGCTCGCTTTTGGTCGGATGAGCGCCGACAGGCCCGATCCTGAACGCTTGAAGCGTAGCCGTTTTCGTATAGCAGTTTTTGGCGATTTCTCGGGCCGTTCTGCGAGGGGCCAGATCGAGACGGGGGACGCTTTGGCCGCGCGCAAACCGATCCTGCTGGATCCGGATACGATTGATGATGTGATCGCCGGCTTCGCCACCACACTTGTGCTGCCCATCGGGAAGGAAGGCGCAGGGATTGAGGTGAAACTGAATGAGCTCGACGACCTGCATCCCGATGAGCTGTACGAAAATGTTGAGCTTTTTGAGGGTCTGGCGGGCCTGAAAGGCCAATTGAGTTCCGGAGCAACGGCGGATCACGCGGCAAAACAGCTGACCGCATGGGGAGAGGAATTTGGCCAGGCTGTGGTTCCACCGCGCAAGTCTTCGGGTGGCAACACCGTACGAGCTGATCTGAAACTGAGCGATTTTCAGAAGCTGATCGGTGATACCGGCGGTGAATTGGCGCAACCCTCTCCGGTGGACGATCTGTTGAAGCGCGTGGTTGGGCCGCATATCCACAAACTAGCCAGTCCCGATGTCGCCGCTATGCAGACTGCGGTAGATGACGCGCTGAGTACGGCGATGCGGCTGGTTCTGCATCATCCCGAATTTCAGTCAGTCGAGGCGCAATGGCGCAGTCTGGATCTGATCGCCCGCAGCGTCGAAGATGACGATACGCTGGATGTGATCCTCTACGATGTATCCGCCGAAGAAATCGCCGCCGATCTGGCCGCCGAAGAGGATCTGGCCCAAACCGGGCTTGTGCGTTTGCTGACCGAAGAACCCCTGGACGAGGAGAATGGACGCGGGGGATATTCTGCGCTGATCGGTCTTTATACTTTCGAGGAGACGCCGCCTCATGCAGAACTTCTCGGGCGCGTGGGCCGTGTTGCTGCACATGTGGATGCGCCCTTTATCAGCGCTATTACACCCGCCTATCTGGACATCAAGAAAGACGACCGCCACCCATTGGTGGTCAAGGCTTGGGACACGTTTCGCATGATGCCTGAAGCCGGGCACGTAGGGCTTGCATCGCCACGCTTTCTGCTACGTCGGCCATACGGGGCCAAGTCCGAACCAATCTATGAGTTTGAATTTGAGGAATTCACCGAGGCTGAAGGATTGCGCGGAATGCTCTGGGCCAATCCAGCGGTGCTGGTGACGATCTTACTTGCACGGTCTTTCAAGCAGAATGGCAAAGCGATGAATTTGGGTTCAGTCATGAGCCTTGGTGGAATGCCTTATCATTTCGTAAACGACCGCTATGGCGATCAGGTGGCTCTGCCCTGCACCGAGCGAAATATCAGTTTGGACAAGCACGAACATTCGGTTCAGCGCGGTTATATGCCCCTGCTGTCTGTCAAAGGGCGGGATGAGATCAGGCTGGGATCCTTCAATTCGGTCGCGGGTCAGGAGCTGCTAGGGCCGTGGTCAGGCGTCCCGGCTCCGGCGCCATCACCGGATGTGCCGGATGAGCCCGAGGCGGAAGAGGCGGCCTCGGACGATGAGTTTGATATCGATGATCTGGGTCTGGACGATGATTCCGATCCAGATCTGACCCTTGACGATGACGACACATCGGATCTGGATGACGATGACTTCGACCTGGATCTTGAGGACGATGACTCTGGCGGTCTGGATGATTTTCTCTCGGCATTTGATGATGATGCCGGGGATGACGGGGATGAAGATGAAATGGACCCGGAACTGGCGGCTCTGCTGGCCGATCTGTAACGGCGTGTCGAACGAGATTTGGAAGGAATGGTAAATGGCGGAAAGTCTTCAAAGTAAAGAGTGGCCCCTTCGGATCACCGGTTCATATCCATACAAGGGTAGTGACGACAAAGACGATCTGGTCCTCAGGCGCGCCATCGTGACCGAAGAGCTGGGAACATTAACCGAGAT
Organism: Ruegeria sp. AN6; assembly: GCF_056540425.1. Lineage (NCBI taxonomy): Bacteria > Pseudomonadati > Pseudomonadota > Alphaproteobacteria > Rhodobacterales > Roseobacteraceae > Ruegeria > Ruegeria sp. AN6. Next base: position 92,961 of record NZ_JBQFWR010000011.1, on the reverse strand, counting down.
TCAGGTCGAATTCATGTCGGAGAAGACGACGATTGAACTGGACAAGCTTTTGGGAAAGGTGATGACGATTCACCTGGCCGCAGAGGACGGGGCAAAACGCAAATTCACCGGTACCATCGTCCGGGTAGAGCGTCTGGCCCTGCGAGACGGGTTGGTGCAGTTCTTGGCCGAGCTGCGCCCGTGGTTCTGGTTGCTGACACAGAGAACCAATAGTCGAATTTTTCAGGATATGACGGTCGTCGAGATTTTTGAGAAGATTTTCAAAGAAGATCACAATATCTCGGATTACAAAAAGAGCCTGACCAACACACACCCCAAGCGCGAATACTGCGTTCAATACCGAGAAACCGATTTTGATTTCATCTCGCGTTTGATGCAGGAAGAAGGGATTTATTATTACTTCGATTGTTCGGACGCCGACGGTAAAAACGAAAAGCTGGTTCTGTGTGATAGCCCTTCTGCGCATACGCCAATAACAGGAGAGCCCAAGGTAGAGTTTCGTGGCGGTGACGATTATGAACAGCGTCTGGGGGACTTTATTACAGAATGGGCTGCATCTGAATCGATCAGATCGGGTGTTGTGTCGCTCGGGGATTTTGATTTTGAAAAGCCCTCGGCATCTTTGGACGCCCGTTCGAAAACGGGCACAAAGCCGGGCCATTCCTTCAAAGAGGACTTGGAGTTGTACGACACGCCCGGGCATTACAAGGAAACTGGGCTGGGTAATACCAGAGCAAAAGTGCGTATGACCGCACAGGATGCATTGTTTTCTCGACGCCGGGCACGGGCTTCGGTTCGATCGCTGGAAACAGGCCGGAAATTCACGCTCAAAGACCATCCGGACAAAGAGCAGAACGGGGAGTATTTGATAACAAGTGCCAAGTATTTCCTCCAGACCACCGAAGGATACGGATTTGAGAAGAAGGATAAAGATCTGGACACTGGCGCGCTGGAGTTTCCAGAAGACAACAGCGAAATGTTCATGGTCGAGTTCGAGGCTCAGCCCGCCAAGACCGAATTCAAATCCCTTTGTACCATTCCCTGGCCCGAGATATCGGGTCTGCATACTGCCATTGTGACCGGCAAATCCGGAGAGGAGATCTGGACTGATAAATACGGTCGCATCAAAGTTCAGTTTCACTGGGACCGCGAGGGTAAAAAGGACGAAAAAACTACCTGCTGGGTTCGTGTGGTGACCCCGTGGTCAGGTAAGAACTGGGGCATGGTCCATATACCGCGGATCGGACAGGAGGTTGTCATTCAGTTCGAAGAGGGCGATCCGGACCGTCCGATTTGTACCGGTATGCTGTATAACGCGGAAACCATGCCGCCGTACAAGCTGCCGGATAATCAAACTCAATCTGGGATAAAAACGCGGTCTACCAAAGGTGGCGCCACCAATACGTTCAACGAACTGATGTTCGAGGACAAAAAGGACGCGGAACTGGTGCGCTTTCAGGCGCAGAAGGATCATGAAAAGTTGGTCAAGAACAAGTCCACAATCACCATTGGCTATGATGAGTTGGACACGGGCGGGAATGGCGGTGATGGTTGTCTGAGCCAAGTGGTTAAGCAGAACGTTGACGAAACGATCAAGAAAGGGGATCACACCTTTACGATCGAAACGGGCAGCCAGACCATCGGGATCAAGACTGACCAGACCGAGACTATTGAGGGTAAATCCACCCGGACGGTCACAGGGAATGTCGCTGAAACCGTAAAGACGGGTAACAAGACAACCACCGTGAATACCGGCAACATTCAGGTCGATGCGAAATCCGGTAAGATCACGATGACCGCGATGCAGTCGATTGAACTGAAAGTGGGCGGGTCATCGATCAAGCTGGATCCGACAAGCATTACAATCAAGAGTACGATGATCAAGGTTCAGGCGAATGCCAAACTGGATGCAAAGAGCCCGATGACGACTGTAAACGGCGATGCCATGCTGACCCTCAAGGGCGGCCTGACAATGATCAACTAGGGGGCTGACCGATGAGTGAACGATTTGCAGATATGGTCAAGGTCCCGCAGGTGCCCGCCGCCCGGATGTTGGCCGACGCCAACGCGCGGCTCAGTGTTGAACTTGATGCCCCGGCTAGCGCTGCATTGGATGTTGTTCTGGCTGAATTGGACAAAAAGGAAGCCTACATTGATGTGCTTCGTCTGTTGGGTGTTGCGCTGCCGCCACGTGAGCGCGTGTGGTGGTCTTGCCTGGCCGCACGCGATTACATCGGCAAAGCGCCGGACAACAATACCCGCGCTTTAGCTGCATCCGAGGAATGGGTGTTTCGCCCAACACCCGAAAACCGGCAAAAAGCGGGGGAAACTATTGATCTGGCCGACCCGGATGACGAAACCGTGAATTGTGCCATTGGCGTGCTCTATTCAGATGGTACGCTGGGAACCGGCGATTTAGCGACTATGCCAGCCCCGCTCGGGGCGGCGGAAATCGTGGCGTTTGCAATGAATGTTGTTGCGATGGACAATCACGAAGGCGATTTTGATGCCTACCTACAGTTGCTGATTGATCGCGGCGTCGATATTGCTCGGGGTGGGAATGGTAATCTGGACCGCGACGGTGCCGGTCCAGGGACGGAGGAATAAACATGGGATTTCCACAGGCCCGTGTAACTGATCTGCACGCATGCACGCTGCCGGCACCGCCGCCAGCGCCGCCGCCTCCTGCGCCGGTACCGATGCCGATCATGCCACCTTGTTGTCCAACCGTTCTGGTTTCGAAACTGCCAGCGGCGCGTGTGACAGATTTGGCGACACCTGCATTTCCGCATCCTATATTGAAAGGATCGGCGACGGTGCTGATTGGCAAGCTTCCGGCGGCGCGGGTTATGGATACTTGCGCCTGCGGTGGTCCGATCCTGCCGCCTTGCTGCCCCACCGTTCTGGTTGGAGGATGAAGACAAACGAATGACGGTCACACTAAAATTTCAATCCACCGGCATTGTGCCGGGCGACGGGCGCCCGGTGTCGATGCAGGGGGGTTCTTTGACCGTGGGGCGTGGACCGGCCAATGACCTTGTCCTCCCCGACCCTGAGCGAACGCTCAGCAAGAACCATTTTGTCATCGAAGATCACAATGGCAACGTGGTGATCGTGGACTTGTCGACTAACGGGACCTTTCTGAACTACTCCAAGATCGCTTTGGGCCGGACGCCCACACCGCTGAACAACGGCGATGTGCTGACGGCAGGTGGATATGAAATGGTGGTCGAAATCGGCGCCGATCTGCCGTCGTTCGAAGAGATGATTCCTCAGCCGACGCAACAGGATCGAGTCTCGCCTGGGCAGTCGCAAAATGCGCCGGACCCGTTGGCTCTGTTGGACGATTCAGGGCCGGGCGGGGATTTCCTTGATGATTTGTTGGGGGGAGATGCGCCGAAAGGGCCGGGCCAAATTTCAACGCCTGACCCGATGGATGAGCTGTTGCCGCCCTTGGATGATGACGACCCATTTTTTGCGAAACCAAAAGATGCGCATCAGGAAATGGGGGCCAGCGATCCGATGCACAATCCGTCAGCCTCGGATGCGTTTTCAGCTCCAAGCAGTGGCGCAAATCTGATCCCGGATGATTGGGATGATGACCTGCTTTCGCCACAAGGCGCGTCAGCCACAGACCCTTTCGGGGGCGCACCACAAAACCCGGCTCCGCCGCCAACTAAACCGACACCGGGTGGGCAGGCTGCTGCACCACCACCGATCCCCAAACCCGAAGCTGCATCTTCCGAACCTGCGCCGCAACAAGCAAAAGTGGACGTACAGGCCGCTACGCCTGTCGCGACTGGGGATCAGGCGGCGGCGCGCGCTTTGCTTGAGGCGCTTGAGGTGGATGATCTACGCATTGACGATGCTGACCTGCCCGCAACGATGGGCCGGTTGGGCCGTGTGCTGCGAACGATGATTGTTGGTCTGCGCGAGATCCTGATGACGCGCACCTCGATCAAGTCCGAATTCCGGATCGATCAGACGATGATCAGCGCAGGTGGGAATAACCCGTTGAAGTTTTCGATCAGCCCAGAGCAGGCAATCGAAGCGCTCGTGAAGCCCCGTGTCAAAGGCTATCTGGCTTCGGAAGAAGCGACCGAGGAGGCGCTGAATGACATTAAGGCGCATGAGATCGCCATGGTGACAGGCATGGAGGCGGCATTGAAAGGCGTGCTGTCTCGTCTTGATCCCGAAGTTTTGGCCGGAAAAATTGAAGGGTCTGGCAAACTTGGGTCACTTTTCAAGGGTAAGAAGACCCAATATTGGGAAGTCTATGAGAAGATGTACGCGGAGATTTCGGACCAGGCAGAGAATGATTTCCACGATCTGTTCAGCCGCGAGTTCGCACGTGCCTATAAGGAACAGCTGCAGAAGCTGAAGTAACGTCCAGCTTGGGCGCGATAACAAGGGAGGGCAGCCATTGTCCTGGGACAGCAAGGTGCTTTGGACCGAAGGGTTGTTTCTGCAGCCCCATCATTTCCAGCAGGCCGACAGATATACTGAGGCTCTGGTGGCCGGGCTGGCGCGTAGAATGACGCCCTATGCCTGGGGTCTGAGTGCGCTTGAGATTGATGACGAAGTACTCAAGGTTGGTCAGATCGCGCTCAAGTCTTGCGCGGGTCTGACATCGGATGGGCAGGTGTTTCGCGTCCCACAGGCCGAAGATCATCCACCGGCGCTGGAAGTGCCCGAGTCGATAAAGGATTGCGTGGTATATTTGACGGTTCCGCAAAGGCGGCAAGGCGCGTCCGAAGTAGACCTGAGCGGGGCTGAACAGTCGGTTAGCCGTCTGCGCCCGGCAGAGCAGGAAATCACGGATGTGATGAGCCAGCAAAAAAAGCCGGTGACCCTTGGTGTTGGCAAGCTGCGCCTGCAGTTTGCACTGGCTGTTGACGATTTGGCCGACAAGCTTGCCATTCCGATTGCCCGGATCATCGAAGTGCGTCCGGACAAAGAAATCATAATGGACCGTGGCTTTATCCCCTCGGTTATGGATGTTCGCGCGGCTCCGGCACTGGCGGGCTTCATGAACGAGCTTGAGGGTATGCTGTCACACAGGATGCAGGCCTTGGCCGGAAGATTGTCTGAAGGCGGTCCTGCCAAGGGTGCTGCCGAGATATCGGATTTCTTGTTGTTGATGGTGATAAACCGGAACCTGCCTCTTGTTCGCCATTTCGCAAATATCGAAAATGTGCATCCTGAACATGTTTATCGCGTCTGTGCCGCACTGGCCGGAGAGCTTGCGACCTTTATGAGTGCCGAAAAGGAAGCCGTGCAGTTTCCAGCCTATCAGCATGACAATCTGACCGAGTCTTTTGCACCAGTGATCCGCGTTCTGCGCCAGTACCTGAGCTCAGTTTTGGAGCAGACGGCGATCTCGATCCCGCTGGAGCCACGGAAATACGGCATAAGCGTGGGGGTAATTGCCGACCGCAAGTTGATCGGAAATGCCGGTTTCGTTCTGGCCGTCAATGCCGATATCCCAGCCGAGGATGTACGGAGGCATTTTGCGGGCCAGGCCAAGACCGGGCCAGTCGAGGAAATCCGTCAGTTGGTGAACTCGGCCTTACCGGGAATCACGCTGCGCCCGCTCCCGGTTGCTCCGCGCCAAATTCCGTATCATTCGGGCGTGGTGTACTTCGAACTGGACGCCGCCAGCCCGTATTGGAGCAAAATGACTACCTCGGGTGGGATCGCGGTGCACGTGTCAGGACAGTACCCAGGTCTGCAGATGGAACTTTGGGCAATCCGCAATCAGTAAGCGTTCGTTTGAAAGACGAGGCCTTGAGTGGTTGCCAAGAAACAATTTGATGGGGCTGTCCGCGTGGGTCACAGTAAGATGCGGGGGCCTTGAGGAAGCAGGTAAACGATGTCCGACAACGATCCTTTTGCCGAACCGGACGACACAGACAAGACGGTGATCCGACCTAACCCGGGTGGGCGGCGTCAGCCCGGCGGTACGCAGCAGCAGCCTGCCGCGTCTCAGCAACCAGCAGGGTACCCGATGGAGACTCTACCTCAGCAGCCAGCGGCGGGCGGGGCAGAAATTGGCGTACCACCTGCGCAGGCTTCGCAACCGCGCACGTCGCAGGGTGGTACAGGGCAGGTGGCAACCACCGGCATGAACCGCCTGAATGCCTGTGCCTCGCCTTTGTTTTCGCTCATCAGTCGAATTCGTAACCGCGCGCAACACATGGACCCCGACAAGCTTCGCCAAAGCGTGGTAGCTGAAGTGCGCAGTTTCGAGAACGCGGCATTGCAGGCGGGTATCCCAGCCCAGTCAGTAAAGATTGCACGCTATGCGCTCTGCGCCACTTTGGACGATGTGGTGTTGAATACACCTTGGGGCGGGCAATCCAGTTGGGCCACACAGTCTCTGGTCGGTACCTTCCACCGCGAGACGGTTGGTGGCGATCGGTTCTATGATCTTCTGGCGCGGCTGGAACAAGAGCCTGCGAACAATATCGAATTGCTAGAGTTCGTCTACATGTGCCTGTCATTGGGTTTTGAAGGGCGCTTGCGGGTGGAACAGGGAGGTCCGGACAAGCATTTGCAGATTAGGCAAGGTCTTGCGCGGATCATCCGGGCTCAGCGCGGCCCGGTTGAACGCGACCTTGCTCCGCATTGGGAAGGCGAAGATAAGCCATATCGAGCGCTCAGCATGTGGAAACCGGTTTGGATCGCGCTTGGCGTGACGGCCCTTTTGCTGATGATCGAGTTTGGTGGCCTGTCATACGCGCTGTCTAATAAAACAGAAAATCTTGTAGGACAGATGTCGGTAATTGATGCGGGTCCTGTGACCGAATTGCAGCGTCGTGCACCTCCACCTCCACCGCCTCCACCGCAGGCACAGGTGGAAAAGGTCGTGGAATTCCTGAAGCCCGAGATCGACGAAGGATTGGTCGAGGTATTTGAGAAGGGCAACACACTGGTCATCCGCATCAAAGGCTCGGGCATGTTTGGCTCGGGTTCGGATCATCTGCAGGATAAATTCCGCGAGCCGGTGCGCCGGGTTGCGGTAGCGCTGAACGACGAACCGGGTTCCGTGATCGTGGCTGGGCATTCGGACAACGTGCCGATCCGGTCCTCTCGGTTTCCGTCCAATCTGGCCCTTTCACTGGCTCGGGCCAAATCTGTCATGAACCAGATGGCGGCGGATTTGTCCGATCCCAAACGGCTTAGCGCTGAAGGTCGGGCCGACAGTGAACCAATCGCCGACAATTCGACTCGAGAAGGTCGCGCGACCAACCGTCGGATCGAAGTCCTGTTGGTTCAGGAGGAAACCCTATGATTGTCCTCAGATTTCTGAAGTTTGTTTTCCTATCCATCTACACGGTTCTGTTCTTTACCGCGACTGCTCTGTCGCTGAGCTTGTATTTCTTCGGGCCTTTGATCGGATCGGATGAATGGCGCCCGTTGGATGGTGTGGTGGCGCGCCTGATCTGGTGTGGCGTCATATTTGCCATCTTTTTGGCTATCGCGCTGACGGTGTTCTTTGTCCGCCGCAGACGCGAAAAGAACCTAACCGAAGAAATCACCGAAGCCGTCAGTGATGGCGGCGATATGATCGACAGCGAGATTTCCGAGCTGCGTGGCAAGTTGAAAACGGCAATGGCGGCGCTGCGTAAATCCAAGAACGGACGACGCCATCTAAACGAATTGCCATGGTATGTGATGATTGGCCCGCCAGGCGCAGGCAAGACCACGGCGATCGTGAATTCTGGCCTTAACTTTCCACTGGCCGATGAAATGGGAAAAACAGCGATTGGTGGCGTCGGCGGAACGCGCAATTGCGATTGGTGGTTCACTGAAAATGCTGTTCTTATCGACACTGCGGGGCGGTACACAACGCAAGAAAGTGACGCTGAAGTCGACAATGCGGCCTGGATCGGTTTTCTTGGGTTGCTCAAGAAATATCGTAAACGCCAGCCCATTAATGGCGCGATGATTGCGATTTCGCTTTCTGATCTGTCTCTGCAGGATGAAATCACTCAGAAAGAGCACGCGAAAGCCGTTCGCCGTCGGCTTGAGGAGCTGCGCGAGAAGTTGGGTGTGCGCTTTCCGGTCTATATCCTGTTTACCAAAGCTGATCTGATTGCCGGTTTCGCCGAATTCTACGACAATCTGGGCAAGGAAGATCGTGAACAGGTGTGGGGCTTCACGCTGCCATTGGACAAGTCTCGATCCGAGCAATCTCCTGTTGCTGCCTTCGATGAAGAGTTCGCCTTGCTGCTGGGCCGCCTGAACGCCCAATCGCTGGAACGGATGCAGACCGAAACCGACCCACAGCGCCGCGCTCTGGTTGCCGGTTTCCCGATGCAGGTGGCATCCTTCCGGAAGGTTGCGCATGAATTTCTAACCGAGGTTTTTCAGGACAGCCGCTATCAGCATCGCCACATGCTGCGCGGAGTGTATTTCACGTCTGGAACGCAGGAAGGCACACCGATTGACCGGCTGATGCTGGGGATGGCCCGGACCTTCGGGATCGGGCGTCAGGCCATTGGTACGGGGCAGGGTTCAGGGCGCTCGTACTTCCTGACCAGATTGTTTGATCAGGTGATTTTCCGTGAAGCAGGTCTGGTCAGTGCAGATGATAAGGTTGAACGCCGGTACAGGATTACCAAATGGGCTTCGGTCGCCGCGACTGTTATGGCGGCCGTGACGGTTGGCGCTTTGCTTGTGCGCAGCTTCTCGGGAAATTCCGAGCTGATTGCCGAGGCGCAGGAAGGTGTGTCCGCCTATCAGGCTGCTGCAGCAACGCTTCCGCCCAGCCCGGTGGGAGATACCGATCTTGTACCTGTCGTGCAGGCTTTGAATACGTTGCGCGATCTGCCTGCGAATCCGACACTGTCAGATCCGGATCCGGAAACGCGCCTGACATATGGTCTGTATCAGGGTGACGTGATTGGTACGCAGGCGGCGCAGACCTATCGCGCCGCATTGAACCAACGGTTCCTACCGCGCTTGCTGCTGCGTCTGGAAGAGCAGATGAGCGCGAATATCAACAATCCCGATGTTCTATATGAAGCACTCAAGGTTTACCTGATGTTGGGCTTGCAGGGTCCGATGAACCCGAACCTCGTCAATGAATGGATGAATATCGATTGGACGGTTTCGTTCCCTGGCCCCTCTCGTGAGGAATTTCGCGCCGACCTGAATGATCACCTTGAAGCTTTGCTGAGTCAGCCGATGCAGGCCGTTGCCTTGAATGGGCCGATGGTGGAACAGATCCAAGGTATTTTATCGGAGCTGCCCTTGGCGCAGCGGGTGTATAATGGGATCATATCCAGCCCAACTGCAACGGCCTTGCCGGAGTGGCGCATTACCGAAGTTGGCGGCCCTGCCGTTGGTCGCGTTCTGGTCCGGTCGTCTGGGAAGCCGTTAAATGACGGGATCGAGGGGATCTTCACCTACAATGGCTTCAACGACGTATTTTTGGGTGAAGCGGTCGGAGTGGCCAAACGGGTACAAAAGGAAAGCTGGGTTCTAGGTCCTCGCGGAGAAGCCGAGCAAACCGAACTGGCCCTTGCGGCGCTTAGCCGAGATGTTCTGGACCTGTACTACAACGACTACATCGCGCGCTATGACGCCATGCTGGGCGATATCGACATCGTTCCTATGGAAAGCCTGAGCCATGCAGTTGAGGTGACCAACGTACTGTCAGGCCCGACGTCGCCTATCGTGAACATCCTAAATTCGATTTCTGACGAGACGAAACTGACAGAAAGCCGTTCAGCCCTGCCCAATACGGATGCGTTGAACGAAGGGTTGTCAAATGCAGCCAGCCTGGAAGTGCAATCCGCAACCTCCGTCCAGACACAAATCCTGCTGGAAGCGCTGGCCAAGTCCAGCGGTGCAACTTCGTCAGAGCCGGTGCAAGAACCGGGCCAGTACGTAGAAGATAGGTTCTCTTGGTTGCATCAGTTGGTGGAAAAGCAACAGGGACAACCCTCGCAGCTTGATCTTCTGATGGGATCGCTGACCGGTGTGTATCAAGAACTGAACAAGATGTCCTTCAGTGGTGTCACTGACGCGGAATCCGGTCAGGCGTTGCAGCAGTTCCAGCAGGAAGCGGCGCGTATTCCTGGCCCGATGGAACGCTGGGCATTGCAGATCATCGATGGCTCATCGGGAATCACGTCGGACAGCACGCGCGCATCTATTAATGCGCGTTGGCAGGCTAATGTACTGCCCTTCTGCGAACAGGTCGTGACCGATCGTTATCCGTTCAACCGCAGATCGGGCGCGGATGTTGCCATGGGTGATTTCAGCAAGCTGTTTGGCCCGCAAGGTTTGATTGATACGTTCTTCAATGAAAACCTCGCAAAGCATGTGGATATGCGTACCCGGCCGTGGTCTTGGAAAACCAGTGTAAATGAGGCCGATCTGGGGATCAGTCAGGCAGTACTGACCCAGTTTCAGAATGCAGCCGAGATCCGAGAAGCGTTTTTTGCAGCTGGCCCCCAGCCGCGGATACAGTTTCAGATCATGCCCGAAGCGCTGGACCCCAAGGCCAAGGGCGTGAAGCTGGAGATTGACGGTCAGACGCTGGAGTTCCGTCATCGTGGCGGGCTACCGTCACCGATGGCCATTGCCTGGCCGGGTCAGGTTGGGCTGGCGCGCGTTAGCTTTGAACCGGAAAAACGCAACATTGAAAGCGTCTTGTCCAAGGACGGACCGTGGGCCTGGTTCCGGTTACTTGACGCAGCCGAGGTGCGGCGCACAAACGTGTCAGACCGCAAGAAGGTAATATTCAACGTTGGCGGTCGCATTGCGATTTTCCAGCTGCAATCAGGATCGGTCATCAACCCCTTTGCCTTGCCGGCGCTGCAGAAATTCAGCTGCCCCAAGTCTTTCTGATGCCGAAGGCTGGATTTGGCGCATTCGGGAAGATGCCCTCGGTCGGAGATTTCTTTCGGCTCGGGGTAGCACCCGAGTTTGTCCAGCCCTGGGACACCTGGATACAGCACAGCATGCTTGCCGCGTCCGAGTCGCTGGGGCCTGCTTGGGATTCGCATTACATGTCGGCCCCTATCTGGCGCTTCTGCCTTGCCCCAGGCTTGGCAGGTCCGCAGAAAATGCTGGGCGTTCTTATGCCTTCCGTGGACAGAGTAGGGCGACGCTTTCCCCTGACATTGGTTGCAGCGATTTCGAACGAGGGTTCTGCTATTCTATCTCATTTTCGGGCTGCGGAGATTTACGGTCAGCTCGAAGATCTCGCATTGGCTGCGCTCGAGGACGACATGACCCGTGACAAGTTGGCTAAGGAGCTTGAGGCTTTGATCGTTCCAGTGCAGGAGCCAACAGCCCCGGTTCGTGCACAAGGCAACACCTTGGTACTGACGCGCGGAGAAGTATCCGACGGCCTGCTGCCCGATCTTGCTTCGGGATTAGTATCTGATCGTTTTCGGATGCCAACAATTTGGAGCACTGAAATCGGTGGTGTGCCTCGAATGATGGTCTGCGAAGGTTTACCGGAAGGGGCAAACATGCAAGGTTTGTTCAACCTTCACGCTGCAGTCTGGACCGAGGCAAGGCCAATATGAATTCAAGTCACCGCGTTCGGTACAGCGCCCGCAGCCATGTTGGCCTCAAGCGTAAGCTCAATGAAGATGCGGTGCTTGCACTGCCCGAGGAAAACTTGTGGCTGGTTGCGGATGGGATGGGCGGTCACGAGGCGGGTGATTACGCCAGTCGGCTTGTTGCGGATACGGTTGCGGCTATCCCCCCGGGTCTGCCACCGTCAGACCGGATGGTCACATTGCGCGATGTGCTTCGGCAGGCCCATTTGGCGATCCGCGCCGAGGCCGAGGCACGCGGTGGCGGAACCATCGGCACGACTGTTGCCTGCATGATGTTGGCAAATAGCCATTTTGTTGGGCTGTGGGCCGGAGATAGCCGAATTTATTTGTTGCGGAACAATCAAATTCAGATGCTGACCACCGACCATTCCGTGGTCGCTGATCTCGTTTTGGCCGGTCAGATGAGCTGGGACGAGGCTGAGCAACACCCTCAATCCAACGCCATCAACCGTGCGGTGGGAGTTGGGGATGAGCTGGAATTGGACAAGATCCGTGGCGAAGTTCAACCGGGGGACCGGTTCCTGATATGCTCGGACGGATTAAGCAAATATGCTACTTTTCCGATGCTCGAAAAAGCACTGTCCGAAATGCCGATTGAGACAGTGGCAGATCAGTTGATCCAAATCGCTCTGGATGGGGGTGGCGCAGATAATATCTCGGTGATTGTTGTCGACGTTCCCTGAAGGCAAACGATGCCTTCAGGCGTCGTTGATGCCTTAGGGTTTGCAGTTCGAGGCCAGGTTATTGTTCCAGCGTAGTCAGAATACGGCTGTCCAGCGACAGGATCTGCGTATCGACGTTGCGATCTTGCTCGCGCAGCGCTTCGGCATATCCTGCTGCGGATTCGGTCGTTGGTCGCAGAGTGTCGAACAACTGTTTGTCACTATGCAACACGATGACTTTGCTTTTGCCCAAGGTGGAATCATCAACCTCGAAAGCAATGCCTCCGTTTTCCTGGCTCTCTGGTATCGAATAAGCAACGCGTACTGACATGGGTCCTGTTTGGCCTTCCCTTAAGGTCGGAATGCCGTTTTCCTGGCGCGTCACATTGGGCAGCAGGTGGAATACGTTTCCTGAGACATCAAGAACTGAAACAGACAGAAATCCGTCCTGCGCATCATCTGGCAGTTTGACGTCGATCACCGGGTTCTGGCCGACGATAAAATCACCATTGGGATTTGGCGCGTTACCCTGTTCACCGTTATAGAATGCGATCGAAATATCGCTGGTCGGTGCAGTTGGAAGATAGTTCTCGATCAGACACAGGGTAGGATTCAAGAGCGCAATCTGATCCAAATCCACGGGTCGTGTGCCAACAAGCGCCGTCAAAGCGGTTTCAAGCCCGATTAAGCTGTCCTGAGACGCCAGTGTGCCGCTCACCCGGACCGGGGTTTCAAGCCCGTATCCGGTTGTAGGCGGGTCAACCAATTGCAACGTGCCACAATCGGCCAAGCCTGCCAAAATTGGTCTGATCTCTGCTGCTGTAACGAACAGAGGTTCAAGTTCCAGATCAACTGTTCCCTGCAGCCCAGCAGGTAATCCTGCGGAAAAAATCTGCTCCAACTCTGTGTGCAGGGCCTTGTTCGTGGTCTGTCCGGTCAACTGGGCGTCATTGCCGTTCACGACCAGACGCCATTCTTCCAGATCCATCACCGCATCTACGACATTGCTGACGGCGCTTCCCCAGGTTTCTGAAATGTCGCCCGATGCTAATGTCAAATCGACCGTACCGCCATCTCCGGTAATCTCGCGTGTCATAGCATCCCGAGTTTCTTCCGATGGTACGAACCCGACCGCACGCGGGGGCTGCCCATCGCGTTTGTCCGCTACCAATGTGTAGGGCGCGACGGCGGGGTATGACGGGCCCAACAGTCCATCGAAGGTGCCGCTTAGATAGCCGCCAATTCCAGCCCCTCCGACGATAACAACGCCCAAAGTCGCCATAAGCCCTGTCCGTGACTTTTTTGCGGTTGCAGGCTGAGAGGGCTTCGGCGTCTGCACTTCCTGAGTAGGCGTGGATTCAGGCGCGGCCATCGCAGGTGCGGGAGCGCTACTTTTAGGAACAATTATAGTGGCATCTTCATCAGTGTCAGGGATTGCCCTCTCAACTGGTTCTGATCGCGCAGAGGCAAGCGCCCTTAGTACATCACCGGCCGATTGAAATCGGTCATTTGGATCCGGGGCGGTCATCTTGTCGAGGATGGTTTTCAGAGGCTCAGGCACATTTGTTGTGTCCAGGGGCTCTTTCTTGCTTTCGACAACTTCCAGCAGGTTGCGTCCTGAGTTTGCTTTTTCACCCCGGAAGTTTGCAAGTAGCAACGCGCCCAAAGAGTAAATATCTGTGCGTTGATCGGTTTTACCCGACAACTGCTCGGGCGCTGCATAGGCATATTTGCCGGCAAATTCACCACCCACGATAGTCTCCGCGCCAGGATTGGTGTCCTTGGCAATACCGAAATCGATAATCACCGCCTGTGCAGGATCGCCATCACGTAGGATGATGTTATCCGGGCTCAGATCGCGATGGACGATATTGCGGGCATGGGCGGCCTCCAATCCCTCGCACACCCGTTTGCACACAGTGAGAATTTCAGGCGCAGACATCGGACCCTCGGCCAGCTTCCGGTCCAGTCCGGGTCCGTCAACGTAATCCATCACCAGATAGACATGTCCGTCGGCGGTGCGGTTGTTTTCAGAATACCGCACAACCGCGTCGTGGCGGATGTCGCGAATTTCTTCTTCTCGGGTCAGAAGGACAAGATAATCGTCGTTACTGGAGAATTCGGCCTTCAATACCTTGAGTGCAGCAAGGCGCCCCGAAATCTCGGAGCGTGCCCGGTAAACGTCTGACGTTCCACCCCGCCCAAGGATCGCCTCGATCCGATAGGTATTGTTCACCAGATCGCCCGGCTGAAACAGGTCACCTGTGCGGGATTCAGTCATGCCGCCCTCGAACTTAGTTGTTATCTGAGGAGACTAAATCAGCCGAGAGCCTGAAATTCAACGCGGCGATTTTCATCTGCACGCGGGTTATCCTTATTCAGAGGTTGTGCTTCACCGACGCCGAGCACTTCCAGGCGTTGGTCCGAGATGCCGCAATCGTTGACAAGAAAGCGTTTGACCTCTTTTGCGCGCAACAGAGACAGGTTTTGATTGTACTCCGCAGATCCTGCGCTGTCGGTGTGTCCGATAATCTGAAAGACATTCACGTCGACGTTCTTCATCGCCTGACAGAGCGAGGCCAATTTCGGTTTCTCATCGTCCCGCAGTGCGGCCGAGGCGAAATCGAAACGAACCTGAATGTTGACCTGATCTTCTGTTGCGACGGGCTGATACTCGGCGGGCGCTGCAGCAACAGTGGTTTCAGCGGTGTCTTGTGTAGTTTCGGTGCCGGAATTTGAGGGCACGATCACAAGTCCGCGTGTTTTTTGTTTGTTGAATGCGTCGGTGATTTCGTCGGCTGTCAGTTCATTTGACTGCGCCAGTGCAAATTGTGTCGCACATACAAATGCAAAAGCCGAAGCCCCGATAGTTTTCGTCGATGAAAATGCAGGCATTACTGAAGTCCTTCCATATTTGAGACCAAGAGTACTCCTGCCTCTGAGCAGCGACAATGAAGAAAGTCACATATGAGATTAACAATTTCGGGCAAAGACGTGACATCCTATCCGTCGACTTCTAGGTTGATGCATAAAGGCAGTGAGACACAGGAAAACACAGCAGATGCGCACCGTTCCAGCGATAATCCTTGGTGTGGCGATAATCCTTGCCCCGATCATCTGGTATGTCTTCCCTATAATAGTCCCTATTGAAAGTGATTTTGAGGGGCCTGCAATCGACTCAGGCGCTCGGATCGAGATTGAAATGCTGAGCCAGCAAGTCGAAGACATGCGCAATCAGATTGAGCAGTTATCTCTGGAAATCTCCCGATCGCAAAGCGGTGGACCTTTGTTGCAACAAGGTGCCGACGGTGCCGATGATTTTGGCTATGACAGCACCACACCAAACGACATCATCGATGCCTATGCTCAGGTTGTTCTGATTGCCAATCGTAAAAAGGTGAACCAGCAACTTCAGCTGGCAAATTCAACATTCTTGAAAGAGACGTTTGGTCTGCCGCGCGAGGACTTAACAGACAGTTGCCAGTCAATGACTAATCCGCGTCTGGAAAGTCTGCTGATCCTTGAAGAAGTGGGGCCTGTTCGTGTGCGGATGCTGAAACCTGCAATCGATTCCCTGCGCACTGTATTCGACAATATCCGACGAACCGATCCTGATTTATTTGCCCGTATTAATACGGCAGGGTCTTTGTGTGTCCGCCGAATTCGAGGAGCGACATCTTCAGCCTCGGCGCATGCTTATGGACTGGCTGTTGATCTGAACATCGACGGTGTGCTGGACACTTTGGGCGATGGAAAAACTCAACTTGGCCTCACTATCCTTGCCGATTTTTTCCGCCAGGAAGGCTGGGTCTGGGGGGCTGCATGGGGGCGCGAGGATTCCATGCATTTCGAAGTCAGTCGAGACAAGATAGAAGAGTGGCTGGAGCAAGGTCTGCTGTAGTTGCGCGTTATGTGAAGTTGGACACGGACTTCAAAGCCACTAAACGTGATACCCAGAACAGTAATTCCAACGAGTTTTCGTAAATGGTAAATACAATCTTGCTTTGGCGTATACGCTGGGTTTTTCTGAGTACTGTTTCTCGCCTTCACCAAAGGTCACCAATGTCGAAGCTACTGCCTAGGAAGTTTCAGCGCCTCCAAAATATCAGCGTGATATTTTCACTTGCCGCCGGCAGCTTGAACATTCTTGCGGATAGCGTCTGGGCGCAAAGCGCGTCCAACATTGCGCCTTCGACGTTTCAGCCACAAAATCAGCAAAGCACTGGGCCAGTGACTGTGGCGCGGGATCCGGGTGCTCCGATCCCGGAGGGCGCGGACCGGTTGTTCGTGACGGTTGGGCGGGTCGATATCGAAGGTGCTCTGCCACAGATGGAGAGCGCAAATACCGCCTTTGTTGAGCGGTTGTCGGGCAAGCGCGTCGCGGCGTCTGAAATCTTTGCGGCGACCAACCGTCTGGAAAGTGCGTACGCCAATGCTGGGTTTGTCCTAAGTCGTGTGGTTTTGCCGCAGCAGACTCTGCGCGACGGTGGAACCCTTCGCATTGTTGTGGTTGATGGGTTTGTTGAGCGTATCGATGCCCGGAAGGTTCCCGAACAAGTTCGCGACCGGGTGGTGGCGATCACTGAACCACTGATCGGCAAACGCGGTATCAGGCTGCAAGAGATTGAACGGGCACTATTGCTAGCGGGTGATACATTTGGAGTTCGGCTGGCATCGACACTATCAGCTGGGGACGCCGATGGCGGAACGATTCTAACACTGGACGGAGAATTCAAAGAAATTACCGGCTCATTTGGGTTCGACAACACATTATCGGATGAACTTGGTCCCGTGAACTTGAGCCTGGGGCTTGAGTTGAACGGTTTTCTCGATCTTGGAGAGACCTTCTACTTCAATGTGGGCGGGTCCCCTACGCGGTTTTTCTCGAGTGACCCTGAATACCGAATAGTTGCGGCAGGTACCGTATTCCCGATTGGCTATGATGGTCTGACGTTTAATGCAGAAGTAACATCCAGTAAGGCGCGCCCCGAAACAGACATTGTTCCGAATGAAAGCGAATTCGAGAGGTTGTCTCTGAGGCTGTATTATCCATGGATTCGATCAAGGCAGCTAAATCTGACATCGCAGCTGATCTTTGACCGTATCAGCGATTCTCAAGATTTGCTGATCGGATCAGATTCAGTCCCGATATACGACGACGATACAAGCGTCTTGCGCGCAACTTTAGATGTAACACGAAACTATGATAATGGGGCATTCTTGCGCGGCAGTGCTATCCTGTCTCGTGGGTTAGATGCATTTGGAGCCAGCACATCGGTCGGGCCTGATGAAGCACCTTTGTCTCGGCAGGGTGCCAGTGCCGAATTCACCAAACTCGTTTTGGCCGGTCAATATCAGCGCCCGATAAATGCCAATTGGTCGTTGAATCTAAGCGGCCGCATTCAATCTAGTTTTGGCGATCCGCTGGTTACATCAGAGCAGTTCAGCGTCGCCAGCTCCAGCGAGCTGTCAACGTTTGACGCGGGCTCGCTACGTGGTGATGATGGTTGGGTCGTGCGGTCCGAAGTGGGACGATCTCAACAGATTGAACTCGCCGGAGTTCCGCTGCTGTTGAAGCCCTATATCTTTGGTGCTTATGGGGAACTGGGATTAGAACAGCCTACGATATTTGAGCAAAGCACCACCACGGCCTATTCCTATGGGATCGGCGCTGATTTGTTTATCATTGAAAACTCGACCTATAAGTCGGGTTCGTTACGAGTTGAGTATGGGAGAGGTGAACGCGATGACCTGGGAGCTGACGGAAACCGCTTCAGTATCGTTGCGAGCCGGAGATTCTGAGCACACCAACAAGTTACTTCGGACTGCGATAGTTTCAGCCACGGCATTGCTTTGGGGCACGACTGCGATGGCGCAGTCCTTGCCGACAGGTGGTTCCGTGGCCTCAGGCAGTGCGACAATTTCGCAGCCCAGCAGCACACAACTGGACATAACTCAAAGTTCAGACACCGCTATTGTGAACTGGGACGGATTTTCGGTCGGTTCCGGTTCGACGGTTAACATTCATCAGCCCAGACAGCAGAGCGCCATCCTGAACCGGGTGACGGGTGATACCACTAGCCAAATCCACGGGCAGCTGAATGCGAACGGGCAGGTGTTTCTCGTCAACCCCAATGGCATTTTCATCGGGCCGAACGGTCATGTAAATACAGGCGGATTTGTAGCCTCGACCCTCGCTATCTCGGATGATGATTTCCTGAACGGGAGATATCGTTTCGAAGGTAACGGAAATTCAGCTTCGGTTGAGAATGCCGGAACGATCTCCATCGTTCCCGGTGGCTATGCGGCGCTGATCGGCGGCAAGGTATCTAACTCGGGCTTGATCAGGGTGCCATTGGGCAAGGTCGGTTTGGGTGCTGGTGAACAGGTAACCCTTGACGTCTCAGGCGATGGGTTTTTGCAGGTTGCGGTTCCATCGGACAGCGATGATGCCACGATGGAGGCCTTGGTCACCAATTCGGGGCGGATCGAGGCTGAGGGTGGTCTGGTTCATCTGAAAGCAGCCAGCGCGCGCGATGCCGCGCGGCAGGTGATCAACATGTCTGGAGTGATTGAGGCGAAATCCGTCGGAGGCGTTTCCGGCGCAGTTGTTTTAGGTGGTAGCGGTGGAGCGGTTCGTATCAGCGGGACAATCGACACTTCGGCCCGCGAGACGATTGTTGAAACCTCGTTGCGCCCAAGGGTTCGTGCGCAAGATGGTGGAACAATCACGATCACGGGTGAAGCGATTGCATTAGCCGGTGCCACGCTGAGCGCTGATGGGGCTGGTGGCGGTGATGGCGGCACAATCTTGGTAGGCGGAGACTATCAGGGTGGCGGTACGCTGCAGACAGCACAGACAACCAATGTGGACGCAAGCTCTACCCTAACCGCCGATGGTGGTGAGGAGGGCAATGGCGGACGCATCGTTGTCTGGGCCGATGATCTGACAACATTCCACGGTCAGATCTCTGCAAGGGGAGGAGATCTTTCCGGCGACGGAGGCTTCGTTGAAGTTTCAGGGAAAAAGGATCTGCTTTATCGCGGCTTCACCGACCTGCGTGCGCCTAACGGGGAATTTGGTGATCTGCTGCTGGATCCTGTTAACATTACAGTCCCAGGTACAATTACAGAAGCGGATCTTGAGACTCAGCTTTCACTCGGGAATGTCACACTAACA
The DNA here is from genome assembly GCF_056540425.1 of Ruegeria sp. AN6. Taxonomy (NCBI): domain Bacteria; kingdom Pseudomonadati; phylum Pseudomonadota; class Alphaproteobacteria; order Rhodobacterales; family Roseobacteraceae; genus Ruegeria; species Ruegeria sp. AN6. The sequence continues at coordinate 73,534 of NZ_JBQFWR010000011.1, read as the reverse complement.
ACGTCCGGAAGTGGCGCCGATGACGGTGACATAACAATCAATGCCGACATTGACTGGACCGCGGCCACCGATCTGGCGCTGATCGCGGACAATATCATCACGTTCAATGGTGCAATCAACGGGTCGAACGGCGGATTAATCCTGACGGCGCTTGGCGCGGTAGACGGGTTGGGCCGGATCACCACGGGTGCCGGTGGCGATATCAACGTCGGGACATTCACGATAATCGCAGGTTTTTGGGATCAGATCAGCAGTGCGCTCCCTTCTTTCGCGGCGGGCGATTTCTCGATCACGGACGGGGCCACATTCCTGAGGGCGCTGGGTGGTAGCGAAACTGCCGCTAGCCCTTATCAATTGACGGATGTCTATGGTCTGCAAGGTATCGATAGCAGCGGGCTGGATGGTGACAGCTTTGAATTGGTGAATAACATCGATGCGTCGGTCACATCCGGCTGGTCCGGAGGTTTTGATCCGATCGACACGTTCTCAGGCTCGCTGGATGGCAATCGGTTTGCGATTGATGGGTTGAACATTGATCAGGGTGATGGCCTTGCCGCTTTCTTTTTGGCAATTGAGGAGGCGGGCTCGGTATCGAACCTTAGCATTACGAATGCGGACATTGATGGAGGTATTGCGTCCGGGGTCGCTTTGTCGAACGCAGGCCTTATTAGTGGCGTTTCCTTCGGTGGAACTGTGACAGCGCAGAACTTTAGCGGCGCATCACAAGCGTCGGGTTTGGTTGGATTCAACGAAGGTACGATTGAGGACAGTTTCTCGACCGCACGCGTCGAAGCAATATTCCCGCCAGATGCCTCTGACGCTGCAATAATTGGTGCCGGGCTTGTCATTGATAATGTTGGCACGATTGAGCGGTCGAACAGTTCCGGGCCAGTCATCCTGACTAGTTTGACAGGCTCTGGCGATGCCCTTGGCGCAGGTCTGGTGGCGTTCAATTCTGGAACAATCCGGGATTCCTATTCAACGTCAGATATTACGGCCAACAACGTCGATGACACTGTGACCATTGGTGGTCTGGTGATCGACAATGATGAAAACCTTGATTTTGGAACCGTTGGTACGATCGAACGCACATTTGCAACGGGTGCCATAACCTCGAACGGGTCGGCGTCAACAACCTTCGGCGGTCTGGTTGTCTTTAACGATCCCTCAGCCTCGGTCACAGCTTCATTCTGGGATAGCCAATCTACGGGGGTTAGCACCAGTGACGGTGGCACTGCACTGAGCACATCGCAGCTGCAGGACACCGAGAGCTTTTACCGACGCGCCTCTTCTCAGGGATGGGATTTCACCAGCGTATGGGCACCGGGTACCGGCAGCACAAACCCTGCAAATTACACAACTTCGCCCGTGCTCTTCGCCATACCTGACGATGTTGCCGTCCCGGCCGGCGAGACATCTAGCGCCTCCACGACGGGTACGGTCTATGGTGGGCCATCGCTTTATCGGTTTGGTCCGGCATCCGATACGCTGAATACTTCCAGCGTTTTCAGTCCGTTGAATTTCGCCAGCACTTCGCCCGGGGCGACGACTTTTACATTGGGCAGAAGTTCAGTGACCAGCAGCGGCGGGCAGGTCTTTACGATTGCCGCTTTGCCGGGGGCGGCCGTCATTACAAACGGTACGATTATTACAGTTCCTCCGACGCCTACAATTGAGGTTACGCCGACAGTAGACACAACAATCACCGGCGGAGGTGGCGGAGGCACAGCCGTGACAACTGTCGCCGAGGCAGAAGCCGCGTTGGGGACAGTCGAAAATGTGTCGCAGGAATTTGACGAAGAGATTGCATCCTGTGCCAGTAGTGGTGAAAGCGTTAGCGAATATCTTGCCTGTCTGGCCCAAGCGATGGATGAGTATGCTGCCGATCTAGATGGGATCGTTAAGGGCCTACCACCGGGTCTGGATTCCGTTGGGGATATCATTCGCGGTGCCAGTGCCGGTATCCGCGAAACTGGCGAAGAAGCCAGCCGCCGTCTGTCGCTTGCCACGACCGCAGAGGAACGCAACGCGATTCGACGCGAAGCTGTCCAGCAGGCACGGCGTCAAATTCGTCAGGCTCAGAGGGAGATCCGAAAAGCTATCACGTTGATAAGAGCAAGCGATCCCGAACTTGCCATCATCCAGAACCAGCAGGTAGAAACGATAGTGGCGGCTGTTGGTCAGGCGGAAATCGGACTGACGCGCGCCATCGGTCTCTAAGACGTCGGAGAACTTAGCCAGTGTACCTGAAACGTTGCCTCGCGGCGCTTCTACTGTTGATGTTCGGTGCTTCAATGGCACTGGCTGACAAACGTGTTGCGCTAGTCATCGGCAACTCGGACTATTTGTCGGTGAGCCCGCTGGACAACCCGATCAACGATGCGTCCGATCTGGCCATCGCGCTTGAAGGGCTCGGGTTTGAGGTGTTTCTGGGCACCGATCTGACGCATGATGAAATGCTGTCACTCGCAGAATCTTACGGTGCAACTGCGGCGGATTCCGATGTGTCGCTGCTTTTTTATGCAGGCCATGGGTTTCAAGTGGGCGGGCGCAATTATCTGGTCCCAGTTGATGCTCAGATCACGGAACCGGATGACATTCCGGAACAGACGATTCAGATGGACGAATTCGTTAGCCGAATGGAACGGTCAGACGGTATTCGACTGGTTTTTCTTGATGCCTGTCGCGACAATCCTTTTGTAGGCACCGGGATTGAGGTTGGCGGTGACGGGCTGGCACGTGTTGGCAGCGCCGCGGATTTCATGTTTGCTTATGCGACCCAACCTGACAACGTGGCCTATGACGGCACCGGTCGAAACAGTTTTTTCACCGAAGCGTTGCTGAGCCATATCTACACGCCCGGACAGGACATCTCGGATTTGATGATTTCGGTCCGTAAGGATGTTCTGGCTTCAACGGGGGGACGTCAAATTCCTTGGGACAACTCGTCTTTGACGCGGCAGTTCCGTTTTGACAACAGCCCCGTTACTGCCTCGGAAGAGACGTTGCTGTGGCAGGTTGCGGCTAATGCGCAGGATGCCTCGCTCATGCAGCTTTACATAGATCGCTATCCGCAAGGCGCACATGTGAACGAAGTTGTGGCATTTCTGGACCGGGCAGGGCAGGCGCAAACGCTGACCCGCGCGGTGACCGTCGAAGAGGAAGACGAGCAAGCCGAGCGTCTTTGGAAACTTGCACAGCGCAGCCGCATGCGCCCGCTGCTCGAATTCTATCTGGAGCAATACCCCAACGGTGCTCATGCCGGTCAGGCGCAGCGCTTAATTTCATCAATTCCGCGCCCCGAAGACAGTACCCCGGGCGGTATATGTGAACGTCTTGCGACCCATCCCCGAGACCGAACGGCCAGCATCCCTGGGGTGCCATTCAGCCGCCTTCAGGAAAACGCATTGACGGCTATACAGGCCTGCAGTGCTGCCACCGTGCAGACGCCTGATCTGTCGCACTACGTAGCCTTGTTGGCGCGGGCAACCATTGCTGCAGGGGATGTGGATCGCGCCGTTACGCTTTACAAGCAGGCGGCTGAGGCAGGTGACTTGCGGGCGATGGTTTCGCTGGCGCAACTGCATGAAAGCGGAACAGGGGTGCCACAGGATCAAGACATGGCGCTGTCTCTCTACGAACGCGCGGCAGAAGGCGGCAGTTTTGACGCCATGATCAATCTGGCTGTGACACTATTCGAAGGGAATATCGTGCCTAAGGACGAGGCGCGCGCGATCGCGCTATTGCAGAAAGCCGCTGAAGGTGGATCAGCTAAAGCAACCTTCAACCTTGGTGTGCTGGCGCAGGATGGGGTTTCCGGAGAGCCAACAGAGGCGCTGAACTACTTTGAGAAAGCCGCGCGCGATGGTGAATATCAGGGGTATCTGGCGGCGGCGATCTTGTTGGATGAGGGACGTGGCGTTGCACAAGACCCCGTCGAAGCAGCCCGCATGTTGCTGCGGGGTGCGGCAGAAGATAACGGCACGATTGTGAACCAGTTGTCACTGGCCTCGGATCAGTGGACGCGGGATACTTTGATGGAAGTGCAAAAACTGCTGCAAAAAGCCGGCTACTACTCCAGTACCATCGACGGTGTGCCAGGGCCGAATTTCATTTCAGCCCTGCAACAATGGCGCAGCGGCGGGTTCAATCCGATTATTCTGGCCGGGGATTGAGCCCTTGTTTTTCAATTGCGGTTAATTCACCGGCACAAATTCGATCCGACGATTGCGCCGTTTGCCTTCGGCCGTATCGTTTGAAGTCACAGGACGGCTTTCACCATAGCCGACGGTTACAAGACGTTCGGGTGCGATACCCTGATTGACCAGATAGGTGTTGACGGCTTGCGCGCGACGTTCGCTGAGCACCCGATTTGCTGAATCCGAGCCGTCACTGTCTGTATGGCCTCCGATCTCGATCGTCAGTTCAGGGCAGCGATCAACGATATTGTGCAGGTTGGTCAGCAGCGGAATGGACGCATCTGACAAGCGGGCGCTGCCCGAATTGAAGTAGATGTTGCCTGTACGCGAAAGAATCTCCATGCGGCCTTCACAGGCTTCGCGGTCAAGATTGCCTTTGGTTTCAAGCGCTGCGGCCCCGGGGGTCGTCGATGCCGCGACAAGTTGCGGAGGGGTGCCCGCTTGCGCCCGGTCGAACACGAAGCCAAAGCTGACGAAACCGAAGGGCAGGATGTCGACGCCCGCAGCCTCCTGCAGTTTGCCCCGCCCTTCTTCGAGGTTGAAATCGGGCAGTGCGATTGCAATCGGTGTAGTATTTGCCACAGCGACACGGTCATTGTCGACCAATGTGATGGCAACCTGCGCGACACCGTCCTTTGTTACGCCGTGCAGCGACAAGGTATAGGGCAGGTCAATGATTTTGTGACGTGCCTGATGCAGGTCAACCAACTTTTCAGGCGGAAGCTGCGCTGTGATGACAGCCTCAGGGTAATTGAAGGTCTCAAAAAACAGAAATCGCATGCGCACATTGCGCAGATCAATGTTGGTGTCGACGCTGTCCATCAGAACTCTGATCTCTGCGGCACCATCCGGGTTGATCACACCTGTGAGTGTTGCAAATCCACTGTTTTCAGCCACCGAATTTTTCTTAACGGACAAAAACTGCAATTCGGAGGTTTCGGCATCAAGCGTCCAGCCATGCTCAAATGGATCAGCGCTCTGTGCCGATGCGGCATTCGAAAGTACCAACAGCGCGATGGCAATAAGAACTCGCATCAAGGTTGAACGTGGCATGTGTGAACCTCTTCCTATGCTTGATACTCAAATCGGAATATGTCAGTCCGTGGTCATAATAAAGCCAAAAGACACATATAACCAATTTCTAGCTGGCTTGATGTCTCGGCGTCACGGATATGCTAGGATGATGGTGGCAAAGGATCTGGCGTGTTTCGCATTTATTACGTTCTGATTGCGATGATATCGATATCATGGGCCGCTCAGGTAGGGGCCGAGACGCGTATTGCGCTTGTGATTGGGAATTCTGCCTATGGTTCAGTCTCGCCGTTGGACAATCCGGTCAATGACGCAAAGCTGATTTCGAAAAAGCTCACTGACCTTGGCTTTGATGTCCGAAATCTGACGGACAGTAATCAGATTGAGATGAAAAGGGCGATTTCCCAGTTTGGCCGCGACCTGCGTCAAAGTGGTGAAGATGCGGTCGGGCTCTTTTACTATGCCGGACATGGCGTACAGTCCTTTGGTTCGAATTACCTGCTACCGGTCGATATCTCACTCAGTGATCCGGCCGATCTGGATCTGATGGCAGTGGAAGCGCGTTCTGTCCTGCATCAGATGGCATCAGCACATAACAAGACCAATATTGTCATTCTTGACGCTTGTCGGAACAATCCATTCGAAAGTCTTTCGAACATGGATGACAATGGCCTGGCCGAGATGAAGGCCCCGACGGGCACTTTTCTTGCCTATGCCACCGATCCCGGTGGGGTTGCACTGGACGGCGAAAAAGGCAACAGCCCGTTCACACTCAGTCTGGCAGAACATATCGAAACACCGGGCATGGCCATCGAACAGTTGTTCAAAAAAGTTCGCGTTGACGTACTGCAAGAAACGCGCGGCCTGCAAACCCCTTGGGATACATCGTCTTTGACACAGGATTTTGCATTCTCACCGCAGATCCAAACGCAAATCGCCAATAATCAAAGTGAAGATGACCTGTGGCAGGAAGCGATTACCACACGCGACCCTGTTCAGATCATGCTCTTCATGCGGGCATATCCCAATAGTTCGCGTGCCGAAGAGGCTAGCAGTCTATTGCAGACGGTTATGGCAGAGTCCTTTGGGACATCCCCGCTGCTCGGGGCGAATGCGCCAGAGCAGCAGGAGGAAGTTGCCGAGGCTAATGAGACAGAACGCCTGATGTATGAGCTCGCTCTGGCCGATGATACCGTTCATGCCTACGAAGTGTATTTGCAGAGTTTTCCCGAAGGCGCGTTTTCGAACAAAGCGGAGGACCGTCTGGCGGCCCTGAGGTATGGACAGGAATCCGTGACACGTAAGACTGCACCCGATTCCGATGTATCAGAGCCCCAAGGTGGGGTTGATGCGTCAGCAGATGTGCTGGTTACACTGGACTCTCCGCTTGATTTTGGAAACGCGTATGTGCGCGGGCAGACCATCAATCAACTGGTGTTGGGCACGCCACAATTTCCGCCAATCGAGGGGTTGCCGGACGAGTTGTGGAAAGACCAGAACTGCTCCAATTGCCATCAATGGACACCCGAAGCCCTTTGCGATCAGGCACAGACCTACGTGAATCGCCCCGAGGCCGGGAATGTTACCAAGCAACACCCCTATGGCGGTGGCCTAAAGGTCAATCTCCGCCGCTGGGCTCTTGGTGGGTGCCAGGGATAATGCGCTGAGGCGGGTCAACCCGACAGTTTGGCAAGATCGGCACTCAGGGCGCGGGCTTCAGCGATGCTCTTTTGTAATGCTGCCAGTTTAGCATCCGGGGTTGCACCAGTAGGCGTGTCATTCAGCACACGGTCGATGCGGGCAGCCGTTGCGGCATCGCCCCCTCCGATTGCATCGCGCTGTTGAAGAATATTCAACTTCAACTGTGCCAATTCGGATTCAGAATTCCGGATTTGCGCGGCGAGGGCTTCGTTGCGCGCCTCTGCGGTGGCCACATCCCCCTCGGCAGCAGCGATGCGATCATCATAGGCTCCGGTTGTGATACCTGAGACTCCGGCAAAGAAACCGCCGTCCGCCGGATCGGTCGTGGTCTGACATCCGGCCAGCAATAGGCAGGGCAGGGCGGCGAAACGAGTTGCTGTGCCTTTCGTCATAGCGAAGATGCCAGATCGTTTGCGATCCCGCGCATTTGCGTGATCTGGTTCGATAGGGCGGCTAAATCTCCGTCAATCGGTGAGGCGGTCTGACCGCGTTTAATCGTCAGGTTCCGGGCCTCATTGAATTCAGCCTGACGTTTGGTAGCTCCGTCAATTGCAAGCTCCATCTGAGCAAGATTGCCATTAGCCTCGGCAAGCTCTTTTGTGACCTCCGCCTGATCGGCTGTGCCCGCTGCTACGCTGGCGTTCAGTGCATCAAGTTCGGCTCTTTGCGCCGCAAGAACCTGGTTCATAACGTTCAGCGTCGTTTGCATTTCACTGGCATTGCGATCCAGATCTTTTCTGATTTGCCTCAGACGTGCCTCGCGGCCAGCATAGTTGCGCTGAACGAAGGCGACGTAGGTTCCGGCCAGGGCACCCGCCCCGAGGCCAACTGAAATACCTGTCCCAATATCGTCACTACCGCCAAGGCCAAATCCGATCGCGCCACCGGTGACACCACCTGCGATGGCACCTTGCAGGATTGTTTTCTGCATCGCCGCGGCCTGTTTCGCTAGATCGGCCTCAGCCTGTGTTGCTCCCGTGGAGCCAGTCGCAGGGGCCGAGGACTGACTGCTATCCCCGCAAGCCGAGAGGGCAAGAGATACCGCAACAAGTGCAGCACCTATTCGGGAGGGATGAGATCGGTCAGCCATTGGTAACTTCCTTTTCTACTATCTTCTGCCTGCGAAACGTGCCGCAAAAAAAGAGCTGCGTCGTTTGTCATTCGCGCATCGGCGATGTTCAGATCCCGCGGTGCCGATGCTTTGCTTATTATTGACGCATCGATGCCAGGAGGGAAGAAGATGACAGCGCGATTTAGAACTTCTTCGTAGTAGCTTCGGCTTTGGTCCAGCCGGCGCAAGATGATTCCGCGCGATCGATAGATATCATAAATGTCGTTGCGCGCCTGTTGCAAAATGGGCAAGGCATTTGCGTCGGTACGGGCAATATCCTCGATTTGCCGCAATGCATCTTCGGCGATACCAAGCGTGCGTTCCAGGCTGCGCAACGCCACAATATCGGTGCGTAGTCTTTGCAGCGTGGTGGTGGCCAGAAAAATCGACACTTGCGCCGCGTCTTGAAGCAGGCGGTCAGCCGAGGCAGTTTCGCGTTCTGGCAATTGGCTACGATAATTGTCCAATGCCGGGCCTAGATCGCGCGTCTGGGGGTCATTCAAATACCCCAGAGCTACCAATGCCGAGGCAATTTTGTAGGGATCGGCTTCGGTTAGCGAGGTGTTGATCGGCGCCAGCGAAGCTGCTGGTTCCGGTAGGGGAGCGGCTATCCTTTCGCGCGCAAATGAAGCAAACAATCCCTCCGGGTGGGCCTCTAGGTATCCCTCGAAATCCTGTGCATCTGAACTGGAGGCGATGCGCCGCCAATGTTCCAGATCAATAGTGTATTCGTCCTTAGGGGCACTGCCAGTCAGAACCGGCGCAAAGCTGTACTCATCCAGAACGGATTCCTCGACCCAGGGAATTTGGCGTCCATCTGTCTCAAGAACGACCTGTTGGCGTACGCGACCCAACATCAGTCGAACGTCCAGATTGGGTGTCGCAATGTGATCGAGAAGACCCGAGGTGAAAACGCTGTTTTCTTCCAATCCATCATAGGCCACATTGCCGGGGTCAGTGGCATAAGCGATCAGCAAACCGGCTCCGCCACGAATTCTGACCAACCCATTTTCGACCATCCCACTTTCGGTAAACGGGTTGTTGCGACAAGCGTCCAAGAGCAAGATCCCGATATCTGGTCCGGCCCTGGACATCACATCGCGCACCAAATCTAGGGTCATCGAGCTTTGCCTGAGTGCCGATAGATCGTTGCCTGCAAAATCTGTGCCAATCAGATGGTTTTCTCCTCCGATCTGAACACCGTGTCCGGCGTAGAAGAAGACCGCCATCTCAGCACCCTTCGCTGCGACGCCGAATTGCTCTACCGCCCTTTGCATGGCCCTTGCATTCTGATCCGTGGCTTGGATGACGGCAAATCCAAGCTCCTCCAATGCATCGCTCAAGGCTGCGACGTCATTTGCGGGATTGCGCAATGACATTTCTGAGGCTTCATAGTTTGAATTGCCGATTAATAATGCCACACGCTCTTGGGCATATACCTGCGTCGCAAAAAACAAGCCGTTCAAGAACGTCATTATGAGAAAAATGCTAGTTGGCTTGGCCGGATGGAGCGGGCTCATGCAGTTAGGTTAGCGCAATAGATTGAAAATTTACAATTGGAGTTTGTATGGTTTGGTTTGCCCGCAAGCTATTCTGATAGATCGGCTCCATTGAAACTCTTTTGACCGCAAAAATCGCTGAGATCAAAGACAGTACCGTCAAAGGGCAGAGTGAGCAGAAACCTTGGGGAAAGCTCTGCATTCATGTTGTTCCAGAATGATTTTTGTTGCGCCAGGTCTGAGCAAGATCAGCATTGAGGCCGCAATTCCCGTAAACCATGACTGATCTAATGGAAGAATTCACGCCAGATTGCTGACTCTACTACCATTTGAGCACCACGCGGCAAAATTAAGAGGCTTTCCCACTCTTTTCCACTTGTGATGCCAGCTGCGAAGGATGGAGGGGCCCGTCCGAAGTAATCATCCAATTGGACAAGGTTTTGTCCATGTGACGCATGCGATGCCGTAACATCTCCTGCGTCATTTGGGTGAGGACCTGCGAAAACTCTGGTCGTTCTGCGACGTTTTCCATTTCGCCTTTGCCTTTGTGGTCAAAAAGCAGGGGTGGTAGGTCGGCTCCGAATTGGACAAGCGTGAACCGATCGTCGCGCAGAATTCCAAGACAGCTGTCCGAGATGTCCGTGCCAAGCGTCTTCTGCCAAAGGGTTGGCGCGATTGGGTCCGCAAAATCGAGCTCAGAGAAAGAATATTTGCGCCATTTCTCGGGTTGGTTCCCCTCAAGGAGCGGCATCAAAGTCATACCATTCATTGCGTCATGAGCTGGTTGCCCAACCCAATCGAGGATCGTTGGGACAATATCGATGCTCTCCGTTGGCTTCGAGATCTGTGCGCCTTCGACACCGCCCGGCATCCTGACAATCAGGGGTGTATGGTATGCCGCGTCATAGACCGACATCTTACCCCAACTATGATGGTCACCCAGCATCTCGCCATGATCGGCTGTGACTACCAACAATGTGTTGTCGTATTGGCCGCTGTCTTTCAGAAACTGCACGACACGACCGATGTGGTGATCAACTTCGGTTGCGAGGCCCAGATAGATAGACCGAAGGGTCGCGACGACCTCGTCAGTTGGCTCGAGTTCGGGGAAACCTTCAACAAATCCTTCAACAGCACTGTTAGCTCTGGCAGGTGCGAAGAACGGATGGAGCGCGTCTTCTGCTTGTGCTGAAGCATGGCGCGTTGGATTCGGCAGTTTGGCCGGATCATACATTTGGTTGTAAGGGGTTGGTGCGACCAGCGGCGGATGTGGTCGTAGATAAGTAAGATGGGCGAACCATCCTTTGTCCTGATCTGCATAAGCTGGCATGGTTTCCAGAAACCGGTCAGTCAGAAATGCTGTGTCACTGTCTTCTGCAGCATAGAGCGCAGGATCATTCAGTTTCGGGGCGTCTCCGGTTGGCGAGACGGGTTTAAAAACATCAAAATAGTCGTCGAAAACATATCCTTTGTTCTTAAGGTGTGATCGCCAGGGAAAAGACATCTCCATGCGCATCTCCACCATTTCCTGAAAACCCGGCAGGTGAAACTCGTAAGAACGCAGTGCCGGATCATTGGCGTCAAATACGCGCGGGTCCTGCGAGGTGTCGGTATATCCAAAAAGCATAGGAAGGTAGCCTGCCTTGCGCATCTCTGATGCGATCGAAGGCGTGTCGTGGCGAAGAGGCGTGCCGTTTCGAACTGAGCGGTGGTTCATCGCATATTGCCCCGTCAGCAGCGATGCTCGCGATGGCCCGCATGGATTTGTAACCGAGAAATGACGGGTGAAGGTGACGCTGTCTTTCATCAGTGCCCGCAAATGGGGTAGATCAACGTGGTTCGCCAGCGCGCCAAACACACAATCGGCCCGCATCTGGTCGGTGATAATAAAAAGGACGTTTCTTTTGTCGTGCATCGTTTGACGCTCCAGATGAATTGACCGACGGCTCAGTTGATGTCAGGAATCTAGCTGTTGTGATTCTAACTTGCTTGTGCCGAGCAAAGAATGCGCTGCACGCCCCGCCAAAATCCACATTAAACATCAAAAATCAACATATGGACGCAAGAATTGTTGCTTTTGCAAAAAATTGTGGGATAACGTGGAAACTGTGAGGGATATTGTGGAAAGCGGATGTCGCAGACGCACCGAGAAATTGAGCTTCTTGAAGCGCTAAGGCGCCTGGGTGGCTCTGCGCGGAACACAGATCTGGCGAAAGCGCTCGACGTTTCCGAGGAAACAGTACGGAGGACAATCAAGTCCCTTTCCAAAACCGCAATGGTGGCCCGCGTGCGTGGTGGTGCTTATTTGGTGGGCACACAGAACGACCCCAGCTTTTTTCGGCGCATTACTCAGCGCCCGACAGAAAAGCGGCTGATTGCCAATGTCGTTAGTACGCGAGTCTCTGACGGCATGACCCTTTTTCTTGATGTTGGATCGACCACTGCATTTGTCGCGGAAGAACTGCGACGGCATCAAAACCTTACAATCGCTACCAATTCGATTGGAGTGGCCCAGACACTGGTCAACGTGAATGGTAACCGGGTGCATATTCTTGGCGGAGAAATGCAGGCCAATGAGCGTGGTGCCTTTGGTCACGTAACCCACAGACAGGCCCAGCGACTGGTATATGACATGGCGATCCTCAGTACGGATGCCGTTTCACCACGCCGAGGCTTTTTGTATCACAGCAATGCAGAGGCAGAGCTTGCGCAGATCGTGGCGGAATGTGCCGACCAGATTTTGATTGCATTCGACCACGGCAAACTCAGCGAATCTGCGCCCTTCGTAGGACCCGCCCCGCGCCAGATTAGTCATATTGTGACCGATAAAGCGCCTGGTAAGGCACTCGCGCAATCACTGGATGCCTGGGGTATCAAAGCAGTAATTGCAGATGGATCGTATTGAATGTTGAGCCCCTCAGAAATGGTTAGATCGACTACGGACGGGAAATCACATGCAGAGCATGCGACGCAGATTGCAGCTTTGGCCGCTGACGCAGCTCGGGGTTATTTTCGTGGCCGCTTGGGCGTTGAATTCAAAACCGATGAAAGCCCTGTGACTCAGGCAGATAAAGGCGTCGAAACCATCGTGCGTGCCTACTTGGCTGAGCACTTTCCAGAAGATGGAATATTTGGTGAGGAACAGGGTGCCGAGGGGTTGAATCGTGATAATGTCTGGATCATCGATCCGATTGACGGCACCCGTTCGTTTCTGTCAGGCCACCCATTGTTTGGCTTCTTGTTGGGTTTGCTTGTTAAGGGTGAACCTTTGCTTGGCGTGATTGGAATGCCCGCACTGAATGAATGTCTGCTTGGTATCAAAGGGCAAGGGGCCATGCTAAATGGCCAGTCGGTTTCAGTCAGTGAAACAGAGAGTTTGAGCCACGCAGTATTCTTCGTGAATGAAGGAGATAAGATTTACCGTGATCACCCTGATTTGTTCGGAGATTTGATGCATTCCGGGCAAACCCGAAGGTTCGCCTACGATTGCTATCCCCATGCCCTGGTTGCGATGGGGCACGTTGACGCGGTTATTGACTATGACCTGCAACCTTACGATTTTCTTCCGGTTGCGGCTGTCATCGAAGCTGCCGGTGGTGTGATTACTGATTGGAATGGTAATCCGCTTAATCTGAATTCGGATGGTCGTGTGATATCAGCCGCGACGCCTGCATTGCATGCCGAGCTATTGGCCATGACCCAGGGACGCTAGATGGTAAATGGCAGATTTCTATTCGAATTTGTGCGCGTGGCGATGCTTATGGTTTTTGTCGTTCATATGGTGTGTCGTGGCACAAAGTTCAGCCTTGGTGCAAATCTGCACAGGGAGGTGGCAGGTGCATGATCGACCCGGTTGAGATATTGAATCCGAATGGCAAGGGTCGTGTCGTGTTGTTGTGCGAGCATGCAAGTTCCACAATACCCGAAGCTTATGACGGGTTGGGCCTTGCCGAAAAAGACAGGTTGAGCCACGCGGTTTGGGATTCTGGTGCACGTGAAGTTACATTGGCCTTGAGTGTCGCCCTGGATGCGCCCGCCATACTGTTACGGGTTTCGCGGTTGGTTTACGACTGTAACCGTCCACCGGATGCGCCAAGTGCGATACCGGAAAGGTCCGAGCTGATTGAGGTTCCGGGAAATCAGAATCTGGACCAGTCACAGCGCGATGCAAGAATACAGTCTGTCTATGAACCATTCTGTGCGGCCGTGTCAGGCGTTTTGGAAGCCCGCAACAACGATCCGGTGGTTGTGACGATACACAGTTTTACGCCGATATTTTACGGCGTAAAGCGTGCGGTCGAAATCGGGCTGTTGCATGATGAAGACAGTCGCTTGGCCGACGCGATGCTGGCGCGGAAAACTCTACTTTCGCATCGTCGGGTAGAACGGAATGAACCTTACGGACCCGGCGATGGGGTTACACATTCGCTCAGGTTGCACGCCCAGTCCCGTGGATTGGCGAATGTCATGATCGAAGTGCGCAATGATCTGATGCGCTCTCCGGAGGATGTGGCGGAGATCACGGAAGAGCTATTGACGCTTCTTCAACCTGCCATAAAGGAAATCGCTCATTTGGAGGAGTTGTCATGGGCGGAACGATGACTTTTGAGGACCTTCAAGCGAAGGTGCAAGACGGCGCAATCGATACTGTTTTGGTCTGTTTTGCAGATATGCAGGGACGTTTGATGGGGAAACGTTTCCACGCGGCGCATTTTGTTGCGGGTGCTTATGAGGAAACGCACTGTTGCAATTACCTGCTGGCAACTGATCTGGAGATGGGAACGCCGGATGGCTACGCTTCGACTTCCTGGGAGCGGGGCTATGGCGACTATGTTATGAAACCTGATCTGACCACGCTACGGCCGGTACCGTGGCTGGAAGGTACGGCACTCGTGCTGTGTGACATTCTTGATCACCACACCCATGAGGAGGTCCCTCATTCCCCGCGCGCGATGCTTAAATCACAGGTAAAACGCCTGAATGCGCTTGGATATGATGCGAAGATGGCGACCGAGCTCGAGTTTTTCCTCTTCGAAAAGAACTTTGATGAAATCCGCAAAAGCGGGTTTCGGGATCTGGCGCCGATATCGGGTTACAACGAAGATTATCACATATTCCAAACCACCAAAGAAGAACATGTGATGCGCCCGATCCGCAATCATCTGTGGAATGCTGGGATTCCGGTGGAAAATTCGAAAGGTGAAGCAGAGACCGGTCAGGAAGAGCTGAATATCAAGTATGCCTCAGCATTGGACACGGCGGCTTATCACACAATCGCAAAACACGCCGTCAAAGAAATCGCGTGGCAGCAAGGCCATGCAGCGACATTTCTGCCAAAATGGCACCATGACAAGGTAGGCAGTTCGTCTCACGTTCATCAATCGCTTTGGAAAGAAGGTTCAAATGCATTCTATGATCCAAGCGACAGCTTGGGCATGTCTGAGGTGATGAAGGCCTATACCGCCGGTTTGTTGAAGTATGCACCCGATTACACCTACTTCATGGCGCCCTACATCAATAGCTACAAACGGTTCATGAAGGGTACTTTTGCACCGACCCGCATCATTTGGTCGGTGGATAATCGTACTGCCGGATACCGACTTTGTGGCGATGGTACAAAAGCTATTCGTATTGAGTGCCGGATCCCCGGCTCTGATATGAACCCCTATCTTGCCATGGCAGGCATGCTTGCCGCAGGTATTGCAGGTATTGAACAGGGCCTAGAGCTTCAAGCTCCAACCAAAGGTGACGTATATCAGGGAGAATCCGGGATGATTCCGGGTAATCTTCGCGAAGCGCGTGACGCGTTACACGCATCTACGATGCTTCGCGCGGCTTTGGGCGACGAAGCCATCGACCACTATGTGCGCGCTGCTGAGGTGGAGATCGAAGAATTTGAACGTGTTGTGACTGACTACGAGATCGCGCGCGGATTTGAGCGGGCATAGCTCCGTATTGCCCTCGGAACATCGCTCGTTGGGTTTATGGGACTTTCTTTGAATAGACGGGGTGGAATCCCTGTATCTGGAGAACTGGCATGGATCAGGTTTTGAAATGTATCTCACCGATTGACGGGTCGGTATTTGCAGAACGTGTGGCTCTGTCGCGGGATGAGGCCTTTGCTGCGGCAGAGCGAGCCCGAGGCGCACAGGCAGTTTGGGCTTCGCGCCCGCTACAAGAGCGGATCGATTTGGTTATGGCAGGGGTTGCCGCAGTCGGGGCAATGAATGATGAAATCGTTCCTGAAATCGCAAAAATGATGGGCCGCCCGGTGCGCTATGGTGGCGAGTTTGGTGGCTTCAATGAGCGCGCCAGCCACATGGCATCTATTGCCCCGGAAAGCCTTGCTGATATCGAAGTGGGCGAGGATGCGACCTTCAAACGCTATATAAAGCGTGTTCCGCACGGTGTGGTTTTTGTTGTAGCCCCTTGGAATTATCCGTTCATGACCGCGATCAACACGGTGGCTCCGGCACTGATTGCGGGCAATGCAGTTTTGCTGAAACACGCAACTCAGACACTGATTGTCGGGGAACGTATGGCGCAAGCATTTCATTCTGCGGGCGTGCCGGAAGACGTATTCCAGAATGTTTTCCTGACCCATGATGTGACCAATGATCTGATCGCAGGCAATGCGTTTGATTTTGTAAACTTCACAGGTTCTGTCGGTGGTGGTATCGCCATGGAGAGAGCTGCCGCAGGAACCTTTACTGGGGTCGGGACCGAGCTTGGAGGAAAAGATCCGGGCTATGTGATGGAGGATGCCGATCTGGACGCTGCGGTTGATACCCTGATCGATGGCGCGATGTTCAACTCGGGCCAATGCTGTTGCGGCATCGAACGTATCTATGTGCATGAAAGTCTCTATGATCAATTTGTTGAGAAGGCCGTCGAGATTGTAAAGGGATACAAGCTTGGCAATCCTTTAGATGCTGAGACGACGATCGGGCCAATGGCCAATTTGCGGTTTGCTGCAGAAGTCCGGGCGCAGATATCAGAGGCTCTGGCAGATGGAGCTGTCGCGCATATCGATCTGTTTGCCGAAGATGATGGTGGCGCGTATCTGACGCCGCAGATTTTGACAAACGTCAATCATGATATGCGCGTCATGCGTGACGAGAGTTTTGGCCCAGTTGTTGGCATCATGAAAGTGTCTTCAGACGATGAAGCCGTTGCTTTGATGAATGACAGCGAATTTGGGCTGACAGCAAGTCTTTGGACGCAGGACGTCGACCGGGCTGCCCATATAGGTGATCGGATCGAGACAGGCACGGTATTCTTGAACCGGGCAGATTATCTTGATCCCGGGCTTTGCTGGACGGGTTGTAAAAACACCGGACGTGGCGGCGGATTGTCGGTCATTGGTTATCACAACTTAACCCGACCAAAGAGCTATCACCTGAAAAAGGTGACCAAATAATCTCTGTGGCAACGCAGACATCACATGTTGGGTGCATGCACCCTTTGACTTGAATAGGTGAGAGAATGAGCATCACGGGAAACTGGTCTTACCCGACCGCGATCAAATTTGGCGTTGGGCGCATTTCTGAGTTGGCGGGTGCCTGCAAGGATCTCGGAATAAAACGCCCGTTATTGGTGACGGATAAAGGTCTGGCCAATCTGCCGATCACGGAACGCGCGCTCGATATCCTGGAAGCGGAAGGTCTTGGTCGCGGCTTGTTTTCTGATGTGGATCCGAACCCATCAGAGTTGAATCTGGCGGCGGGTGTAAACGCCTACAAAGAGGGTGGCCATGATGGGGTCATTGCATTTGGCGGCGGGTCCGGTCTCGATCTCGGTAAGATGGTGGCATTCCACGCCAATCAAACGCGTCCGATCTGGGATTTTGAAGATGTGGGCGATTGGTGGACACGTGCGGATGCCGATGTAATTGCGCCCATCATTGCGGTACCAACCACTGCGGGTACGGGTTCTGAAGTTGGCCGTGCGAGCATCATCACGAATTCACAAACCCACGTCAAAAAAATCATCTTCCACCCGAAAGTTTTGCCCTCGGTTGTGATTTGTGATCCGGAATTGACCGTTGGCATGCCCAAGTTCATTACGGCTGGCACCGGTCTTGACGCCTTTGCTCATTGTGTTGAAGCGTACTCCTCACCACATTACCATCCGATGAGTCAGGGTATTGCACTGGAAGGCATGCGCCTTGTCATCAACAATCTGCCGCGTGCCTATGCAGACGGTAGGGACCTTGAGGCACGGGCCCATATGATGAGTGCTGCAGCCATGGGGGCCACGGCCTTTCAGAAGGGACTAGGTGCTATTCACGCCTTGAGTCACCCGATCGGCGCGATCTTTAACACTCACCACGGCACCACAAATGCTGTGTGCATGCCCGAGGTTCTCAAGTTCAATGCGGACGTCATTCGCGATCGCTTTAATCTGGCGGCCGGTTATCTGGGTATTGATGGGGGATTTGAGGGCTTTCAGAGCTTTGTGCAGGACTTCAATGACGGTTTTGATATTCCGCGAAAGTTGTCCGAGATGGGCGTAACTGTAGACAAGATGGATGCGCTTGTGGAAGGGGCGATCTCTGACCCGTCTTGTGGTGGCAATCCAGTGGAACTGACACGCGAAAATTTACGCCACCTGTTTAATGCGCTGATTTGATACACGTCATTTGAGCACGGGTATCATCATAATTATCCTTGCGGCGGCAGTTTTGCATGCCGCTTGGAATACGATCGTTAAGGCAGCCGGTGACCGAACAGTGACGTTGGGGCTGGTCGCGCTTGGGCATGTTTTCCCGGGCCTGATCTTGGTGACCTATCTGCCTTTTCCAGCCATTGAAAGCTGGCCGTATTTGTTGGGATCAACGGTGATCCACTTCGGGTATTTTTATATGCTCGGTCAAGCATATAAACATGGCGATCTCAGCGTGGTTTACCCGATTGCGCGCGGCATCGTGCCTGCATTGGTTTCGCTTTGGGCAATGATCTTTGTGGGTGAGGTGCTGCCCGCACAAGCGTGGTTGGGCATAGCGCTGATCGCGGGGGCTATTCAGCTATCCAGTTGGGCTGCGTTACGTCAGGGCGTTGGCCGCGCGGCATTGGGATTCGCCCTGGGAACCGGTGTGTGTATTTCAGCCTATTCGCTTGTCGATGGTGTCGGAGTGCGCCTGTCCGAAAATACGCTTGGGTACTGGGCTTGGCACTCTCTGTTGCATGTTTTCATAGCGGCTTTTGTTGGTATCAGGCGTGGCAGAGCGATGTTGAAGTTACCTGCTAAGACATGGGTTATCGGGCTCACGGGTGGATTCGTTTCGATGACGGCCTACGGTCTTGTCCTCTATGCAAAAAACTTCGCGCCTCTTGGTGCCGTTTCGGCTCTGCGGGAAACGTCCGTGATATTTGCGGCTCTAATTGGGTATTTGCTGCTTGGTGAAGGTCACCCGGTCCGTCGAATCATGGCTGCAATCATTATGGCAGTCGGCGTGGCATTGATCGCTTTGGCGTCCTGAGCTGTCAGGAAGTAATTCAACAATCATTTTGTGCCGCAATGCCTCGCCCGTTGGGCAGTTGATGGCGTGACCGTTTATGTTTGAATCAGATATTTATTTTTATGAAAAACCAAAATTGTCACAAAAATATTACTTTTTTTGTGGATTTATAAGTGGAATTATGGCGAAGTTAAAAAATGAACGATGATAGTGGAAACATACCACATCGAGGGCGGGAGCTTCTTGACGTGTTGGCACGGTTGGGCGGCTCTGCACGTAACACCCAAATCGCCCAGGTCATGGATGTGTCCGAAGAAACCGTTCGCCGTCTTGTCAAAGCGCTCGCACGCGAAAACATGGTCGAACGTGTTCACGGAGGGACGTATCTGTCGCGGGCGCAGGATACGCCAATGTTCTCTGGGGCGCTCGAACATAATGCGAAAGAGAAGACCCTTATTGCAAATCGGGTCAGCCAGATCATCGAAGACGGAATGGTGATATTCGTCTCGGTAGGCTCGACCATGACGCATGTTGCAGAACAGCTCCGCGATCATAAGGACCTTTTGGTAGTGAGCAATTCGTTGTCGGTTATCGCATCTTTGGCAGATCACAACGGTACGCGCGCCATTCTAGCCGGAGGCGAAGTCATCCGTTCAGAACGCGGAAGCTTTGGGCGTGCCGCCGAGCAACTGGCGTGTCAGTATAGCTATGACGCCATTATCTGTGGTGCCGATGCCTTGTCGCTGAAAGGCGGAGTGCTGACCTCGAATCTGCTGGAGGCCGAGCTGACACGCGCGCTTTTGGACAACACCGCCCGTACGATTGTCGCAACGGACAACACAAAATTTGGAGCGCGAGCGGCCAATATCGCTTGTCGGTTTGATCAAGTGACTGATCTGGTCACAGATATTGCCCCACCCGCTAACTTTGGTTCGGCTTTGCATGAGGCTGGGGTCAGGGTCCACGTCGCTTCTGAAGGGGGTGGAACCAGCAATGGCGCAAGTGCAGGTGATGCCAATGCCGTCATAGATGAAGAAAACTAAGAAACAGAGCTATCTTTAGGGAGGTTATCATGAAGAAGCTTTTGATGTCCGGAGCCGCACTTGCGACTCTTGGAAGTGCTGCCTGGGCAAATTGTCCGACTGCGACGGTGGCAGATATGCAAGGCCTGACGGATGGGGCATATCCTCAGCAATTTGATCTGTCTGAATTCCAGTCCGCAGGAAATTGTACGCTTGGATTTTCGGAAAACCCATCTATCGCAGATCTCAACGGCATGATCCGAGGCAACGAAGCCCTACCAGAAGTTGCGGATCGTTTGCCAGCTGATCCACTGGTTATCGTACCCTACGACAGCATTGGCCAGTATGGCGGCCAGCTGGACGCGCTGTCCAACGCTACGGAAAGCGGTACATCCGACTTCTTGTCTGTGCGCCACGTCAATCTGTTCCGTTATTCCGACGACTTGCAAACCTTGGTGCCCAATGTTGCGAAGTCCTGGGAATGGAATGATGCATTCACCGAGCTGACGGTTCACCTGCGTTCAGGTCACAAATGGTCGGATGGCGCGCCATTTACATCTGCAGATGTTGTCTTTTGGTATGATAACCTGATGATGGACACCAACGTTATAGCCGAAGCGAAGGACTACGCGCTGGCAGGTGGTGAACCGATGAAGGTTGAGGCGCTGGACGATACTACCGTTCGTTTTACGCTGGCAGCGCCGAAGCCGGGTCTGACCGAGACGTTCTCATTCACGTATGTTCAGCCCTTCCAGCCAAAGCATTTCTTTGAACAGTTCCATCCGGCTCTGGATGCAAATGCTGACGCCAATGCACAAGCACTTGGATATGAGAACGGTTATGAGCTGATTAAAGCTTATTACGGTAATTCCGACTGGATGGACACGCCATCTCCGATGCTGACCGCGGGAGATAAACTGGCAGGTCTGCCCAAGGATGCGATGCCAACATTGGAAAGCCACATTCTGGTCAAGGAAAGCACAGAGGGGCGCCACTACGTTGCGAACCCATATTTCTTCCAGGTGGATACGGCAGGAAACCAGCTGCCCTATATCTCTGAGATGGATGAGACCTATGTTCCAGATGAAGAGGTGCGGAACCTTAAACTGTTGAACGGTGAGGTGGATTACAAGTCGCAGGGCGTAAACCTGACATCTGCTCCGGTTCTGTTGGAAGGTCAGGAAAGCGGGAACTACACTTTAGAAGTGAAGCCGGCAATTGGCTACCCGGTGCTGACGTTCAACGTTACTGCTGAGGATGAAGCTAAAAGAGCGATCTTCAATGACATTCGTTTTAGAACAGCGATGTCGGTCGCGATGGATCGCAATCAGCTAAATGAGGTAACCGCATTCGGTCTTGGTGAACCAACACAGTATATTGGGTTTTCTCCACGTCCGGATTTCATCGACGAAAAGTGGTCAAACTACGAGATCAACTTTGATCAGGAACGTGCAAATGCTCTTCTGGATGAAGTTGGCCTTGTTGATCAGAACGGAGACGGTTTCCGCGATCTGCCAAACGGTGATCCGTTTGTGCTGGACTGGCAGTTCTCGACGCAATCTGCATCGGCTCAACTGGTGGAACTGATCGCACAGAACTGGAAAGATGTGGGCGTAAACACGGCAATCAAAGAGGTTACCTCGGATGAATTCCGTGCTGCGCAATCGGCAAACACGCTGGACATGGGCATGTGGCTCAAAAGCCAGCCAGCCGGTTCGGTTCTTGGCGATGGTGAAATCTGGGTGCCGCCGTTTGACGGGTATTTCGACGTGCGTACCGGTATGCTGTGGGCGGAGTACATCAGTTCAAATGGGGAAAATGGTGTGGAACCACCAGCTTGGGTTGCTGATCTGAAAGCGGCATTGGACACCTACCAATCCAGTGCGCCCGGATCAGACGCCTCGGTCGCCGCTGCGCAGAAGATGGTCGAGATCATGACTGGGGAGATGCTGTTCATTGGTACAGTTAATGCTCCGGCCCCGATCTATCATTCGAACAACCTGCAGAACTTCACTGAATTCAAAACGCAGTCCTACGAGTTCTATAGAACCTATCCGTACCGCCCTGCCCAGTGGTGGCTGTCGGAGTGATAGGCGTTTCAATCTAAGACAACGGTTAGGGGCGTCAGCGCCCCTTTCCACATGCTAGCCAGGAACTAAGAAATGCTCCAATTCGCTCGCTTTGCCGCCACGCGCGCAGTGATGGCTGTGGTTACTCTCGTGTTGGTCTCGCTCATCGTTTTTACACTGATGGAGCTTGTGCCAGGTGATTGTGCTGAACGCTATCTCGCCTACAAAAACACGCAGGGCTCGGCCATTACGTTGGCTGATATCGAGGCTGAGAGGGTAAGGCTGGGGCTTGATCGTCCTTTTCTGGTACGTTGGGCTACTTGGTTAAGCGGCGCTTTCCGTGGTGATTTCGGGGATAGCTGCATTTTGCGCGTCAATATCGCGCAACTTCTAGGTGACAAGTTTTGGATCTCTTTGTGGATCTGCTTGGGCTCTTTGACACTGGCATATATGATCGCAATCCCGGTTGGCATTATCTCAGCGGCGTCAAGGAACGCTTTCCTCAACAATTCCCTGCGACTGGTCAGCTATTTGGGTCTGGCAATGCCGAACTTTCTGCTGGCGTTAATGGTGATGTTGTTTTCCACCGTGTATTTCGGAGAGACACTGACCGGCCTGTTCAGCCCTGAATATCGTGAAGCGCCTTGGTCATGGGCCAAGTTTGTGGATCTTTTGAAGCATGCCTGGCTGCCGATTTTCATTCTGGGATGGTCGGCAACCGCATTTGCTCTACAAACCGTTCGTGCACTGATGTCGGACGAGATCGGCAAGCTTTACGTAACCGCCGCCGCCGCGCGCGGGATATATGGGCGCCGACTCTTATGGCGCTATCCCGCACGCCATGCGCTGGGGCCGATCGTCAACTCGCTTGGCTTCGACCTGAACCGTATCTTCAATGAACTGCCCATTGTGGCCCTGATCCTGACACTCACCGAAGCTGGATCTCTACTGCTTGAGGCGCTGGCACGGTCGAATGACCAGCAGTTGGCTGGTGCGATCATATTCTTGCTGACAGCTGCCATCGTCACGCTGAACTTCGCGACCGACATCCTGTTGGCTGTAATTGATCCGCGCGTACGCAAGAGCATTCTGAGGTAACGCCCATGTCTGCAAAAACGTCCACGAAAATTGACGATCAGAAGGCAAAAGAAGCTTACTTTACGGCTTCTCAGCGCCAACTGATCTGGGCCAGATTCAAAAAACAACGTGCGGCCATGATTGCCGCTACAGTGCTGGTTGTGTTGATCCTTTCAGGTCTATTTGCACCATTCCTGTCACCCTATGATCCGACAGTCGCTGGTCGGGATAAGGATTACTTGAATGGGGCACCTCAGATCCCGAAATTCTGCGACAAGAATGGCTGTTCCATACGTCCGTTCCTACACACTGTGACACGTGAACGATCATTGGCGACAAATTTTAGATGGGTTGAGAAGGTCAATGAGGATGAACGCCGCTATTTGGAGTTCTTCGTAAAGGGCGATAGCTACAAGCTATTCGGATTTATCCCTGGCAACATCCATTTGTTCGGTATGGAGCAAGGATACGTTCACCTATTCGGAACTGATAGTGCGGGCAAAGACATCTTCTCACGTACGCTTCATGCTGTCTGGACGTCGCTTCAGGTGGGAACATTGGGCGTTGTTATCTCATTCGTTCTTGCGCTGATGATCGGGGGGATTGCTGGCTACTACGGTGGCGCGATTGACAGCGTGATCCAGATGATTACCGACGCGGTCAGGACGGTGCCTTCGATCCCGCTCTTTATGGCTATTGCGGCCTTTATTCCGCCCGAGTGGTCGGCTGAGACCCGATTTTTCGTTATTACCCTGATATTGGGATTGGTCGGTTGGCCGACGCTGGCGCGAAGGGTGCGAACGCATCTGCTGACCGAGCGAAATCAGGAATATGTTTTGGCGGCTCAACTTTGCGGTGCGTCTGCAGGGCACGTTATTCGGCGACATCTCCTTCCCAGCTTTACCAGCTATATCATCGTCGATCTGGTGATCTCGTTTCCGTATGTTGTTCTGTCGGAGACGGCTCTCAGTTTTATTGGGCTAGGGCTTAAGGATCCGGTCAATTCATTGGGTGTAATGCTCCAGAACGTGACCAAGGCGGACGTTTTATTGAACTATCATTGGTATTTTATTCCGGTCTTTTTCTTCATCGCTCTGGTCATGGCTTTCGTCTTCGTTGGTGATGGATTGCGTGATGCCGCTGATCCATATTCGGAGTCCCGCAAATGAGCCTGATCGACGTCGAAAATCTTACGCTGCAATTTAAGACCGACGAAGGTTTGATCACTGCGGTAGATGATGTGTCTTTCTCACTGGCGCCCGGCGAAGTCATGGGCCTTGTAGGGGAAAGTGGTTCTGGAAAGTCCGTGACTGCGAAATCTCTGATGAAGCTTAATCCGGGAAATGCGGTCTATTCTCCGGGAAGTCGGATTACCTTGCACCTTGATAGCGGCCCAGTGGATGTTATGAGCCTGAAACGGCCCCGCGATATGGAAATTGTTCGGGGTGGGTCGATCTCGATGATCTTTCAGGAACCCATGGCCAGTTTTGCGCCGGCGATGACAGTCGGCAGCCAGATGGTTGAGCAGTTGTTGATCCACACTGACTTGTCCAAGAAACAGGCTAAAGAGCTATCAATTGAAATGCTGGACCGGGTCGGTATCTCTGACGCATCCACTCGGTTTGGGCAATATGCGTTTGAGATGTCCGGCGGTATGCGGCAACGGGCGATGATAGCCATGGCCCTATCGACCAAACCCAAGCTGCTGATCGCGGATGAGCCCACGACGGCCTTGGATGTAACCATTCAGGCGCAAGTAATAGACCTGATGAAAGACCTCGTGGCTGAGTTCGGCATGGGGATTATCTTTATCACTCATGATCTTGGCGTCGTTGCACAAACCGCTGACAAAGTGGCGGTGATGTATCTGGGCAAGATGATTGAGCAGGGACCGGTGCGCGAAGTTATTCGGAACCCATATCACCCCTATACCAAAGGTCTGATCGATGCCCTGCCGCAGTTGGATGACCTGGAGAAACCGCTCATGCCTATCCCAGGAGATATTCCGTCACCTCTGGAACGGCCTGCGGGATGTGTCTTTCACACCCGTTGCGGCAAGGTGATAGGCGACATTTGCCGCACTGTTGTGCCGCAATGGTCTGATACGGGCGAAAATCACCGCACCGCGTGTCACTTGTGCGCTGAAGGATAAGTGAATGAGTTCTGAATACCTAATCCAAACACGCGATCTTTCGGTTGGTTTCCCGGTGGGTGGCCAACTCTTCAATAGGCGGGTCCTTAAAGCGGTTAATCATGTTACTCTCGACGTTCCAAAGGGGTCGTTCTTTGGGGTGGTCGGCGAAAGCGGGTCTGGAAAAACGACATTTGGTCGTGCCTTGTTGAACGCGGTACCGATCACAGGCGGTTCAGCACATTATGATGATGGCGAAGTAAACTATGACCTTGGAGAACTGGCCGGAGCAGATCTTAAAGAATACCGTCGAAGGGCACAGTTGATTTTTCAGGATCCCTACGCAGCGTTGTCGCCACGCATGACGGTGCGCGACATTATCGCTGAACCTCTTGAAGTTATGGGGCTCTGCAAGTCGCGCGATGAGGTGGACGAGCGGGTTCGCGAAGTGGCCGCGATGTGTCGGCTCAATATCGAACACCTGCGCCGTTTCCCACATGCGTTTTCCGGCGGACAGCGTCAGCGTATTTCGATCGCACGTGCCCTAGTTTCCAGACCTCGGTTTGTTATTGCAGATGAAAGTGTCGCGGCTTTGGACGTGTCGATTCAGGCCGATATTTTGAATTTGCTTAAGTCGTTGCAAGATGAAATGGGCCTGACTTACCTGTTTATCAGCCACGACCTGTCCGTGGTCGCACATACCTGCGATCATGTTGCGGTAATGTATCTTGGTCAGATTATGGAAAGTGCCCCGACGCGGCAGTTGTTCGAGGCACCTCGGCATCCTTATACGAAGGCGTTGTTCTCGGCGATCCCTTCTCTGGACCCCGATGACAAAGGAAAAGTGCAGCGGTTGGAGGGTGAGATTCCGTCGCCGACGAACCGCCCAACAGGATGTCAGTTCCACACACGATGCCCCTTTGCGACAGACCTGTGTAAACAGAAAGAGCCTGAGATGGAGATATGCGAAGCCGGCCATTCCGTTTCCTGTCACCGCTGGCAGGAACTTCAGACCGCAGTCTAAGTTAAGTTGGATTGCGTCCCGTTAAGCTATAGAAAAAAGATCCTTTTTCAATTGGTCCGCCTTCGAATTAGGGCTTTGCGCCAAGATATTACCCTCTTGCCGTTAAGCTGAATCCCGTCATTGGGCTGATGGCTCAGAGGGTAAGATCATGCATTAGCGGCTTAATTGGGCCAGTCAGTAGTAGTTGCCTGTACTACCTCGAATAGTCCACTTTTCGAAAGTCTAGCTGCCCAACGGTGTGAAAGCGTAGAAGAAACCTGCAATCATCGCCATGGACAGAATGACAAATAGAAAAGCCGCGATCATGGGCAGTTTGAAGATAGAACGTAGCAGGATGACTTTGGTTAGGCTTGCCCCAGCGCTACCGATGATCAGCGCCATTACAGCACCCAAAGACATGCCTTTGGCAGCAAGGGCGGCACTCAGCGGGATGACCGCCTCTGCATGAATGTAAAGCGGGATGCCAATTACGGCGGATATCGGGATCGCTAGCAGATTATCGTTCCCGGCATACTTCGTGATCAGATCGGTGGGCAGGAAACCGTAAATCATGGATCCGATTAATATACCGACTAACAAATAGGGCAGTACGGTTTTGAAATCTTTTCAGGTGCTTTTCCATACCCGCCCCCATTGGCTGTTGGGTTTGATCTCGGCCGATCGGCTTGCCCCACATCCAGCGGATGGGGCTGGGGCCTCATATGCGGCGGGCTCTACAAAGCGTTCAAAGCCAAGTTTTTCGAGTGCGAAACCGGCGAATATCGAAACGCCGAGGGCGATCACAAAATAGACCAGGGTCACTTTGAGGCCGAACGTGACAGTGAACAAACCGATGATGATAGGGTTCAACAAAGGGCTGGAGAATAAAAAGACCATCATCGGCCCAAATCCAGCCCGTGCTCTGAGCAGTCCTTTCAGAAATGGGATGGTGGAGCATGAGCAGAATTGGGTTACTGCACCCAACATAGCTGAAATTACATAGCCACGACCATTGCGTGAACTGAGCATGGCTTGAATGCGCGCGGGCGAGACATAAGCCTGCAGAAGGCCGACGCCATAGCTGATGATCAGAAAAAGCAATGTCAGTTCAACCGCGAGGAAGGTGAACATACTGAGTGTTTCCTGCACAGCAGTCAGGGTTGATTGGGACATGATGTCGTGCTCTAGTATATTACCAGAAATATCGAAATAATAGCAATTCAAACTTGTGTCAAGGTATTACGGGTAATATCGCAATATTGAGATTGTGAGGTGAGAATGCAGATAGATGATGCTGCCAAAGTGTTGAAAGAACTCGGCCACAGCCACAGAATTAAGATATTCAAAAGGTTGGTGAAATCAGGATACGAAGGTCTACCAGTGGGGGTTCTCAGGGAAGATCTGGACATTCCGCATTCATCCATGACCCATCATATCGCAAGCTTGGTTAGCGCGGGTTTGATAACGCAAGAGCGTGAAGGGCGTATTCTCCGTTGTGTGCCGCAATATAATCGCCTGTGGGAAGTGATCGAATTTCTTCAGGACGAATGTTGCGCTGATCAAGGGGGCGACCCAAACCGACCGGTTTTTAAGGCGCCGCCTACCGATTGAGTGCCGCCGCAGGGATGTGTTTTTGACAGTCGATAGTCCGATTTAATAAGGCGGCTGTTGATCAGCCGCCTTTCCGTCTCTGCATTATAGGTGCGATTACTCGCCCAATGCGATGCCCTCGCGACGCGGATCTGCGCCGCCCTCCAATCCGGTAGGACTGATTTTGATCATATGCAATCCACTGGTCAGTGCGCGGCTGTTGGTTTCAAATCCCATTTCTTCCAGCGCCGGAGCCAGGGATTCGGCATCCGTCCCTTCTTCGAGATCATATGTGCCAAACCGATTGATCAGATGAGGAGCGGCTGCGGCGCTTTGGACATCCATGTCCCAGTCCAATACGGAAATAATAGCCTGTGCCACATAACCGATGATCCGTGACCCGCCCGGAGATCCAACCGCTAGAACCGGCTCTCCGTCCTGCATTACAATCGTCGGTGCCATCGATGATCTTGGTCGTTTTCCCGGCGCAACTGCATTTGCAATCGGGACACCATCACTATGTGTGGCAAACGAGAAATCGGTCAATTCGTTGTTCATCAGAAAGCCGCCCTTGGTCATCAAATGTGAACCAAAACCTGTTTCGATGGTCGTGGTCATCGACAACACATTTCCATAGCGATCTACGATTGAAATATGAGATGTGGAGGGCATCGACATATCGATATTGTCGGCCCAAAGCAGCGCGTGGTCGAACTCGGGTTGTCCAGGTGAGACGGTATCCAGCGCCGCTGGGCCTTCTAGTAAAGATGCACGGTCTTTCAGGTAGGTTTCGTCCAGCAGGCCACCAACCGGAACTGGAACAAAATCGCTGTCTGCGATATACCGCCCACGATCAGCAAAAGCGAGCCGCGAGGAATCCCCGATCAGACGCCATGCCTCTGGGCTTTCGGGGCCCATTGCGGCAATATCATAAGGTTGCAAATGGCCGAGGATTTGCCCGACACTTAGGCCCCCCGATGATGGCGGTCCCATACCACAGACCTCAAAGCTCCGATATGTCGCGCAGACCGCAGGTCTTTCCACCACACGGTAGTTTGCCATATCCAGCATGCTAAGAACCCCTGGGTTGCGTACGGCTCCACGCACTGTTGCCACAATATCCTCGGCAATTTCACCCGTATAAAATGCATCGGCCCCTTCGACCGCAAAACTACGTAGAGTTTGCCCGTAGGCCTGGTTCTGCAGATGATCGCCAACCTGTAGTGCTGCGCCATCGGGCATGAAATATGCGGCTGTTGACGGCACTTGACTGAGTCGCTCAGCATCCCACTCGATCATACCTGCAAGGCGGGGCGTAACTGTGAACCCGTTTTCGGCCAAGTCTATTGCATCCTCAAACAATGAGGGCCAGTTTGCGCTGCCCCAGCGGCGATGTGCGTCTTCCATAAGGGCAGGGGTGCCTGGCACGCCGACCGAGATGCCACCGATGGCCGCGTCATAGAACCCCCGTTTTTCGCCGTCGGCATCCTGAAACAGGCGTGGGTTCACTTCAATTGGAGCGGTTTCGCGGCCATCCAATGTGGTCAGTTCACCAGTTTCGGCATCAAACCAGACAAGAAATGCACCACCTCCCAGCCCCGAAGACTGAGGTTCTACCAATCCAAGTACAGATTGTACGGCGACCATGGCGTCCGCTGCAGTTCCGCCTTCTGACAAAACACGAGCGCCAGCCTCTACAGCCAACGGGTTCGCTGCCGAGACCATCCAGTCTGAAGCGACAACGGGCTGCCCAGTATCGCGCTTAACCAAGGCGGCTTCAGCACGCTCTGACAGTTTATCCAGTGCACCGGCGGTGGCTGCTTCGGGTGCGACCGCATCTGTGGTCTGTTGGGCGAAGGCAGTACTGTTCAACAGCGCACTCAGAATTACAGCAGAGGCTGTTAGACCGCGCTTTTGCTTCGGTTTGGTATTCATTGTTGGGTTCCTCCAAGAACACTTTAAAACAAACAGTTGGGCAAAAAGGTGCGAACCAATCAAGAAATACGATCACCGTAATGATACTGATGCAAAAGACAACGCAACAAATTCAATGTGGCGATTACACACGGGCCCGGGGCTATTCGAAAAACGTGCGGGGCTTTGAACGAGGCCTTCTGCACAGTTCTTTGAAGAACCGTCTGGTCAACTTAAAGAAGAAGATGCAGACAGAAAACGTGGGTGGATCTGGATGGCATTCCAGAGTTTTTCTTGGGTTAGCCCGTTCAAGTGATGGTTTCTGTGGCGAATGGAGCGCCTCTCTCTTCGAGCCGCCTCAGATAGCCGCTGACCTTTTCAAGACCGGTCTTGAGAATTTCAGGGTTGTTGGCGTAACCGATACGTAACCAACCCTCCATATGCAGAACTGAGCCAGGTGTGAACATCACCCCAGTTTCTTCCAGCAATGAGACACAGAATTCGCGAGACGACATATCGAAATCGTATTTAAGCAACGCGGTGGTGCCCGCCTGTGGCTTGACATAAGAAATCCTGGGTTCATTCGATACCCAATCATCAAGGATTTTTAGGTTTCCGCGGGTAATGCGGTGGCTGCGCTCCAGAATGCGGGATTTGTTTTCCAGCGCGAGGGCGGCGAAATAATCGTCAAGCATTCCAACGCTGATCGTGTTGTAATCGCGATGGATGGAGACCGCCTCCAGCACCTCCGTTGCCGCTGCGATCCAACCCAGTCTCAATCCTGCCAGCGAAAAGGTCTTGGACATACCGGCCACGCTGATACCTTGTTCATAGAGGTCCGCTATCGCGGGGCAGAAACCGTCACCGGTTTGGCTGGTGCCACGATACACCTCGTCGCACAGCACATAGGCCTGACTGCGCCGGGCAATCTCAATGAATTGCTCCAGGTAGCCGGCATCCATCAATGCGCCGGTCGGATTGTTGGGGTTGTTGATTGCGATCAACTTTGTGTCTGGTCGGATTAATGCGGCGAACTCATCGAGATCGGGCAAAAAGCCGTTTTCCGGCCGCAGGTGAAGGATATCAACTGTGGCGCCATAACTCTCGGGGATCGAATAATGCTGTTGATAGGTTGGCCGGACCGAGATCACGTGATCGCCCGGTTCGACCAGCGATTCATGGACCAGCGCATTAGCCCCAATCGCCCCGTGTGTGACGACAATATTTTGGCGCTCTTGCCGTTCATAAAGCGTCGTAATCGCATCACGCAATCGGTCAGACCCTTCGATCGCGCCATAGGTCAGCTTCATTGGTTTGAGGTCATCTAGAACGTCGGAGTTCTTGCCAGACAATTCCAAAAGCTGCTCGATTGTCAGAGATGCAACACAGGTTTCGGCCAGATTGAACTCGCAATGGTTTTCGAATTCATTCATCCAGATCTCAACGCCAAAAGGCTTGATTTTCATCTCATCTCTCCCTGTTGCTCAGTCCTTGCGCCTGAGGAAGCTTACAGATGCCAAAAGCCATGGCGATGCCCTCAAGGCCCAAGCCGACTGAACGGAAATATACTGACATGGTGTAGTCAGGTAACCGAGCCTTGCCGCAGGGCAGTGAACCCAGATCGCCACTGTTCTGATCCGACGATCATCCATGGTCAACCCTTGCGATCCTTATCTCCGCCGCTGGCTCCAATGGCTCAACCGATTTCCTCAAAATAGCGTACAGTCGCCGACAGGCCCACCAGCACGTCGTATTGAGGGGTGCCCATCGCATATCGGTTCGGGTTTGCATCCGACACGCACCGCCCCTTGTAGGGGAAAAGCGAAGTCAATAATGCCAGACGTCCCCAGACGATACCCAAATGCGGTCTGAAAAACTTGTACGAGGAGAAGGCCAGAAAATCATAGCCCAATTCTTTAACGTCGACCAAGTGATGCGGCGCAAATTGCACCGCATCTACAAAGGTCAACGCCCCTGTATCTTCCACCGTCTTTCCGATGTTGATTGCCGATCTAGAAATGTACGGACAGACCAGCCAAGGGCTTCTGGATTGGAGGTGCGAACTTGGTCAGATCGATGCCTTCAACCGCTGTTTTGTATTCATCCAGCGTTGGTGTACGTCCCAGAATTGCCGATAGGACAACAACAGGAGTTGAGCCCAACAAGGATTCACCCTTTTTGGTTTCGGAATCCGCAACCACCCGGCCTTGGAACAGGCGTGTCGATGTGGCTAGAACCGTATCCCCTTTGGCTGCTTTTTCCTGATTGCCCATGCAAAGGTTGCAGCCCGGACGTTCAAGATAAAGGATGTTTTCGTATTCGGTACGGGCCTGGACCTTAGGCGCAGCATCGTCGAACTCGAATCCGCAGTACTTCTGCAGAATTTCCCAGTCGCCCTCTTCCTTCAATTCATCAACAATATTGTAGGTCGGAGCGGCCACTACCAACGGAGCCTTAAATGTGACATCGCCCTGATCAGCCTCGAGATTGCGCAACATCTGAGCGACGATCTTGATATCACCCTTGTGCACCATGCATGACCCAACAAACCCAAGGTCCACTTTCTTTTCTGCGCGATAGAATGAAATCGGGCGGATGGTGTCGTGGGTGTAACGCTTTGAGACATCCGCATTGTTGACGTCGGGGTCCGCGATCATTGGTTCAACGATTTCATCCAGATCGACAATGACTTCGGCAGCGTAATTGGCATTTTCATCGGGTGTCAACGCGGGTTTCTCGCCCGACCTGATCTGCTCGATGCGCTTGTCCGCGATCTCGATCAAGCTGTTGAGCATCCGGGCATCGTTCTCCATGCCCTTTTCGATCATGATCTTGATGCGCGATTTGGCAATTTCAAGTGACTCGATCAAGATCTCGTCGTTGGATATGCAGATCGAAGCTTTGGCTTTCATTTCCGCAGTCCAGTCGGTGAAAGTAAAGGCCTGATCCGCCAACAGCGTTCCAATATGCACTTCGATAATCCGACCCTGGAACACGTTATCACCGTGTTGTGCCAGCATCTGCGCCTGTGTCGCATGAACCACGTCGCGAAAGTCCATGTGAGCGGCCATCTTGCCCTTAAAGGTCACCTTTACAGATTCAGGGATTGGCATGGTGGCCTCACCTGTCGCCAGAGCTAGCGCCACGGTGCCAGAGTCCGCGCCAAAGGCGACACCTTTGGACATCCGGGTATGACTGTCACCACCAATGATGATTGCCCAATCGTCAACAGTAATGTCGTTGAGAACCTTGTGGATAACGTCTGTCATCGCGTGATAGACGCCCTTTGGATCACGGCCGGTTATCAAGCCGAATTTGTGCATGAAGGCCATCAATTTGGGAGTATTGGCCTGCGCTTTGGCGTCCCAGACTGAAGCAGTGTGGCAGCCCGACTGATAGGCCCCGTCGACCGAAGGAGAAAGGACCGTAGCGGCCATGGCCTCAAGTTCTTGTGCCGTCATTGGTCCGGTTGTGTCCTGACTGCCAACGATGTTTACTCGCACCCGCACGTCAGATCCTGCGTGCAGCACCTTGTCGGGTGCTAACCCCAGTGCGTTTGCGTTAAAGATTTTTTCAACTGCGGTCAGACCTTGATCCTCGACGCTGATTTCCTTCGAAGGCGCAAAGACCTGCGGTGCTTTGATCCCCAGAGTTTCTGCGGCGAAAGTCTGCAGTTTTTTGCCAAACACGATGGCATAAGACCCACCAGCCTTCATGAACTCCATCTTTTGCGGTGTGAATGATCCGGCCATATCGACCAGTTTATCGCTGCCATCTTCGCTAAATAGTTTCTTTTGCTTTGTGTTGATTGTCAGAACGGTTCCGGTCGCAACCGAGTATTTCTGTTCCAGCACCGGGTTGCCGTCATTGTTCAGGATCGGTTTGCCGTCTTCGTCCGTCTTTCTGACCCAGTTCTTAAGGTCCACACCGATCCCACCGGTCACGCCTACCGTGGTCAGGAAAATGGGGGAGATGCCATTCGTTCCCGCCACGACCGGAGCAACGTTGACAAACGGAACATACGGGCTTGCTTGTTTGCCGGTCCAAAGGGCGACGTTGTTAACCCCAGACATGCGCGATGATCCGACGCCCATCGTGCCTTTTTCAGCGACCAGCATGACACGTGCATCTGGATGCTTAAGTTTCAGTGCCTCAATTTCTTTTTGAGCGTCTTCCGAAATCAGACATTTGCCGTGCAGCTCGCGATCAGCGCGGGAATGTGCCTGATTGCCTGGGCTTAGAAGGTCGGTTGAGATATCGCCTTCGGCCGCCACATAGGTGACAACTTTGATTTCTTCGTCGACCTCAGGAAGCTTGGTAAAGAACTCTGCCTTGGCGTAGCTGTCCAGAAGGTCTGAAGCTATGGCATTGCCTGCCTCATAGGCCAACTTGATGCGATCTGTATCGGCCTCGTAAAGAAAGACCTGAGTCTTGAGCACCTCAGCCGCATCGCGCGCTGTCTCTTCGTCAGCCCCCAGTGCAAGGTCAAGCAACACTTCGACCGACGGGCCGCCTTTCATGTGGCTCAATAGCTCATAGGCGAAAGCTGGCTTGATTTCTTCGACCTCAACAGTGCCCAGAATGATCTCTTTCAAAAAGCGCGCTTTTTCACCTGCGGCGCTCGTGGTGCCGGGCAGGGTGTTATAGATAAAGTGGTGCAGGCAATCATCGCGGTGCGCACTGCCGGTGTCCCTGATATGGTCGATAACTTCGCGGGTCAGTGCACCGTCATCGATGGGCTTGGGGCTGAGACCCTGTTGCTTGCGGTCTTCGATCTCGGTCAAGTAGTCGTTGTAGAGGCTCATGTTATTTTTCCGCATCTCTGGCATGCTATGGGGCGATATTCGCGGCGGCATAATTGTCGCTGGATCAGTATAGTATACTTTCGTATACATTAGATTGACGGAGTTCAAGCGCCGGATTGCCGCATATTACATGAAAATCCTTTAGGCCATCTCGAATCCCGGTGCATTCCCTCTAAGTTTCAAGATTGCAGGGAATGGGAAATGAGAAGGTGGGCGAAATTCTTAAAGCCATAGAGACAACCCTTTTCTAACTGCGATTAGTCAAAGTTACCTGCCGTTAAACAGCGCTTTTGCGATCGCTCCAGATGTCGAGCAAAGGGGGTGAGGGCGCGGTGCATAGACCCAATGTGCAGTGCATAGAATACAGTGTTGAGGTCAGCGCGAAGGCGGTGCTCCGATTCTTGAGTATCCGCGACCACGCCCTGTTCGGTGGTCACCGCCCCGGTTAAAACCTGATCAGGCAAAGCCAACCGCACCTTGGCAAGCCACGGAATGCCTGACACATCGCAATCACAGAGGATGCAGGATAAGAGGAGTTCATGTCGTATACTCGTTTTGCGATCTACTATGTTCCACCCCTGGGCCCGTTGGCCCGTTTCGGGGCATCCTGGCTGGGTTGGGACATTATCAGCGCGTGTGAAGAGCCTTTATTAGATTTTCCCGGTTTGGGTGGAATCACGATGACGCCGCGCAAATATGGCTTTCACGGAACGTTGAAACCGCCATTTCGGTTGGCCGGTGACAGCACGGCCGAGGAATTGCACATGCGCGTGGCTGAGTTGGCGTCGGGACTTGCTCCAGCGATATGCGATGGTTTGGAACTGACCAGACTTGGCCGCTTTTTGGCGCTGATACCACGCGGTGAATCTAAGGCGTTGCAACAGGTCGCTGCAGCTTGCGTCCAAGACTTGGATGAATTCCGAGCGCCTTTGCCTGTGGCAGAACTTGAACGGCGGCGGCGACCGGGGATGAGCGCCCGTCAGAATGCCCTACTGACCCAATGGGGTTACCCGTATGTGATGGACGAATTCCGTTTCCACATGACCCTTACCGCACGGTTGCCCAAGCTAGATATTCCGGTCTGGACAGAAATGATATTGAAGTCTCTGCCTGAACTGCCGGTTCCGTTTGTTGTTGATCAGATCGCGTTGTGTGGTGAACGCAAAGATGGGCGGTTTGAGTTGATTCATCGCTACAAGCTCGCGGGTTGAATCAGATTGCCTTCCAATCTTTGATCCGAAGCTTCGATAAACGCTCAAATCAAGGTGGGTTGGGTATCTCGGTGTATTTGTCTTTTGGAATTCGGACGATACCACACAATCCGAGAAGGCCCCGATCGAGCGGATCAAGGAGTTTGATCGCAGATTTCACTGCACTAAATATGGAATCTGCGTCATTTCCATTCGCGGTAATAAGCGGCAATCCAGGTGTCGGCGCGGTCCAATCCAAAACCCGCAATTCCTGCGCGAACGCATCATGCTTCTCCATCAGTTTCCAGGACATAGCGTCTAGCGATGCGATGTCCGCACGTCCTGAGGCGACCGCTTGAGCTGATTTGATATGCTGTTCCGTGTGTAGACGATTTTGAAACCAAAAACCGTGCTTGCGTAGATGCCAGTACGGAGCAGCGTAACCTGACTGCGAGAATGTCTGATTAAACGCAAAGATTGACTCGCTGAATTCTACGATGTCCTGTCGGGCATCATCGGAACGCACGACAAGTGCACTACGATAATATCCTGGGGGGCAGCCATCAAGCCCGTAGTCCGGTGTGCCGACCAGCTCGACCAAGTCATGCAGCCAGATGCGATACGGCATGCCGCAAGTCTGGCTTAATACCAAATTCGGGTTTTTCCAGACAAAAAACTCTTCTGCGTTCTGAAAGAGATGTTTGGGGCCATCTATACCTAATTCATTTAGGTTCCGAAGTATCAGCTGCCAATAACGATCATGGGCCGCTGCCAGCTGCGGGCGCTGATACATCATCAGATTTGCAATCATTCTGTTCAGAGCCTTGGTTGGTGCACACTGTTCCTTTGGTTAGCATGTCTGTCTTGCATTGGAAGTCCTGACTCATAGAAAGTATTTGCACTCTAGATATAATTTCATTATTTCCCGAAATATGGAATCAATGATCTCAAACCAACTTAACACATTAGGCCATCCACATCGGCTAGCGGTGTTTCGGATGCTTATGCGGCGATATCCTGATCGGGTACCGGCTGGAGAGCTGGGTTCGGCGCTCGATATCAAGCCCAGCACCATGTCGAGCTA
This sequence comes from Ruegeria sp. AN6, assembly GCF_056540425.1. Lineage (NCBI taxonomy): Bacteria > Pseudomonadati > Pseudomonadota > Alphaproteobacteria > Rhodobacterales > Roseobacteraceae > Ruegeria > Ruegeria sp. AN6. The sequence goes on along the minus strand of NZ_JBQFWR010000011.1, from coordinate 36,647 downwards.
TCTTAGTGCACTGCAGAACGCTCAGATCATAAATCAGCAGAGGGTTGGAACCTCTTTGCTTTATTCAATTGATATGCATTCTGTGCGGGAAATGCTCGACTACTTGTTCTTGGATTGCTGCCTCGGACGACCTGATTTGTGCATGCCCTTCGATTTGGGAAAATACGTCGAGGATGATCGGAAATTCAACGTACTGTTCCTCTGCGTAGGAAATTCAGCCCGCTCTATTTTTGCGGAATCTCTGCTTCGTGAAATTGCAGGGGATCGGTTCAATGTATTCTCGGCAGGGATCAAGCCTTCCTCTGAATTGAACCCGTTTGCCATTCAGGTGCTGAAAGACAAAGGCCACGATATCTCGGCTTTGCGTTCAAAGAACATAGCTGAATTCTCAGGGTCGAATGCACCAGACCTCGATTTCGTTTTTACGGTTTGCAATCAGGCGGCAAACGAGGAATGCCCTGCTTGGGATGGCCAACCGATTAGCGGTCATTGGGGCATGGCGGATCCGGTCAAGGCCGAGGGTACCCATGCAGAGAAGAGCCTCGCGTTTCAAAACACCTATGGTGCACTTAAACGTCGGATTGAGGCCTTTTCTGCGTTGCCGGTCGAAAGCCTTGATCGCCTCGCTTTGCAATCCGCCATCGATGAAATCGGCAAATCTGCCGCTGAGAGTACAACATGACAACTTATGCAGTGAATGGTCTGGGCCGGATGGGAAAGCTTGCCCTGAAGCCGCTTTTGGAACGAGGGGCACGTGTCGCATGGATCAACGACGCGGTGGGTAACGCCGCAATGCACGCGCACTTGTTAGAGTTTGATTCTGTGCACGGCCGTTGGGCTGGTTCTTTCGATCATGATGACGAAAGCATCACCATCAATGGAACGCGCATACCGTTCGTCGGAACAAACGACCTGACAAAACTGCCACTGGATGGCATCGACGTGGTGATCGATTGCACGGGCGCCTTCAAGACCGAGGTCAAGTTGGCCCCGTATTTTAAAGCCGGTGTTAAGAAGGTGGTTGTATCTGCGCCGGTCAAGGACGGTCCGACCTCTAACATTGTATATGGTGTCAACGAAGATACATATGACCCCAAAATGCATCACATTGTGACTGCAGCATCCTGCACGACCAATTGTCTTGCTCCGGTCGTAAAAGTCATTCATGAAAACCTTGGAATCCGGCACGGGTCGATGACCACAATTCATGACGTGACGAACACGCAGACAATGGTAGATCGTCCAGCCAAGGACCTGCGTCGTGCCCGCTCGGCATTGAATTCGTTGATCCCAACCACAACTGGATCAGCAACAGCCATTACGCTGATCTATCCGGAACTAAAGGGTCGACTGAATGGCCATGCCGTGCGCGTTCCATTGCTGAATGCGTCGCTGACAGATTGTGTTTTCGAGGTTGAACGAGAAACAACCATCGAGGAGGTCAATGGCTTGTTCAAGGCTGCCGCTCAAGGGCAACTCAGCGGTATTCTAGGTTATGAAACGCGACCCTTGGTGTCGGCAGATTATACAAACGACCAACGCTCTTCGATCGTTGATGCGCCTTCAACCATGGTGGTGAATGGCACTCAGGTGAAAATCTATGCGTGGTATGACAATGAATTCGGATATGCGCATCGCCTGGTCGATGTTGCCTTGATGGTCGGGGCATCATTGTGACGCAAAGACCCGATGGTCTGCCGGCCTACATCGCCGTAACGGCCGCCTATTGGGCGTTTATGCTGACTGATGGGGCGCTCAGGATGCTGGTGTTATTGCACTTTCATACTCTGGGCTTCTCACCGGTGCAGTTGGCTTACCTGTTTGTTTTGTACGAGATCGCTGGAATGGTGACCAACCTCGCTGCGGGTTGGATTGCGGCCCGGTTTGGGTTGGCGGCAACTCTCTATGCAGGCCTGGCGCTGCAGATCGTGGCCTTGCTGGCGCTGACGCAGCTTGACCCGCAATGGGCCATGGGTGTCTCGGTGGCATTTGTGATGATTGTTCAGGGGGCAAGTGGGATCGCCAAGGACCTGGCAAAGATGTCGTCAAAATCGGCCGTCAAACTGCTTGCCCCAGCCGAAGGTGGCGGTCTATTCCGATGGGTTGCCATCCTGACAGGATCAAAGAATGCCGTGAAAGGTATTGGATTCTTGTTTGGGGCGGCGCTGTTGGCGACTTTGGGTTTCAATTGGGCCGTTTTACTTATGGCGATCATACTGGCTGTGGTTTTGGGTGCTATTCTTGCCTTCATGCCAGTCGGTCTTCCCAATGGGCGAAAGGGCGCCAAGTTCTCTGAGGTCTTTTCGAAATCGGCCAATGTAAACTGGCTTTCGGCGGCACGGGTCTTTTTGTTCGGCGCGCGGGACGTTTGGTTTGTCGTCGGCATTCCAATCTATTTCTATGCCGTGCTTTCCGATGGCACTGAGGAAGCGAACCGCGCTGCCTTCTTTTTGATCGGCACGTTTATGGCCATCTGGGTGATATTATACGGTGCGGTTCAGGCCGGTGCGCCAAAAATCCTGCGCGCGTCTGAGCGCTCTGAACGAGATTTAATACGCGCCGCACGTGACTGGGCTGCTGTATTGTTCTGCATCCCAGCAATTCTGACTGTCGCAGCCCTGCTGTCTACAGGGGCGCCGGTATGGCTGACTGTCACTTTGGTAATTGGCTTGCTGTTCTTCGGGGCGATATTCGCGATCAACTCTTCGCTTCATTCCTATCTGATCCTGGCATTCACCAAATCTGAAAGGGTCACGATGGATATAGGCTTTTACTATATGGCCAATGCCGCGGGCCGATTGATCGGTACCGTTCTGTCGGGCGTCACCTATCAATTGGGCGGGCTTCCATTTGTGCTGGGCACCGCAGCAATCATGATCGGCCTTTCTGCACTCATATCCTGTAAACTAACAGCACCGACCAATGAGGCAATCTTATGAGTATCTTTGAACGCTACCTGAGCGTCTGGATCGCGCTTGCCATGATCGGGGGTGTATTAATTGGCCAGACAGTGCCCGGGTTAGTCGAGGTTATCGCATCGGCAGAGGTAGCGAGCGTTAATCTGGTTGTGGCGTTGTTGATCTGGGCAATGGTCTATCCAATGATGGTTGGCATTGACTTTAGTGCTGTCGCGGGCGTTGCGCGTCAGCCTCAGGGCCTGATCATCACCCTTGTCGTGAATTGGCTGGTAAAGCCTTTCACCATGGCGATCCTCGCTGTTTTGTTCTTTGAGTTCGTCTTCGCCCCATGGATACAACCTGAAGACGCGGCTCAATACACTGCTGGCCTGATCCTGCTTGGGGCTGCTCCGTGCACTGCAATGGTTTTCGTCTGGTCGCAACTTACAAAAGGGGACGCAACGTACACATTGGTGCAGGTCTCGGTGAATGATCTGATCATGGTTGTCGCGTTCGCGCCAATAGTAGCATTTTTATTGGGCGTCACAGAGATTTCGGTTCCGTGGCAAACACTTGTCCTGGCAACGGTACTCTATGTAGTTCTGCCCTTGATAGCCGGGTTGATCACGCGCAGGTGGCTTGGGTCGCAAGATGCAATCGATACATTTTCGGCAGGTATAAAGCCCTGGTCGGTTGTGGGTTTGATCACCACCGTCGTCATTTTGTTTGGCCTGCAGGGGCAAACGATTTTGGCCCGGCCATTTGTAATTGCGCTGATCGCTGTGCCCATATTTGTTCAGAGTTACAGCATATTTTTCTTGGCTTATGGTACGGCCTATGCGTTGAAAGTTCCGCATCGAATTGCTGCTCCTTGCGCCATGATCGGAACCTCGAATTTCTTTGAACTTGCGGTCGCGGTTGCCATCAGTTTGTTTGGTTTGAATTCGGGTGCGGCGCTGGCAACCGTCGTTGGGGTGCTTGTCGAGGTCCCGGTGATGTTGTCATTGGTGGCATTTGCAAATCGCACTCGTAGTCGGTTTGCAGTGCCGGAATAATCGCCAAAAACTTCTTACGAACTGTCATGCGCTGATTGAATTTTGTTTCCAACCAGGAGTTCAGCGGAGCATTCCAGATCGCGCGTGTGGGGCTTTTATGCAACGTGTGTGTATTATCGCTTTTGGTCGTTTTGCGCGGTGAAGCGTGGGGTAATGCTATTACTGGGGCGGGCAGCTGCAATAGCGGTTTACGGAGTCCTATTAGGGGGCGCTGCGATGCCACAGGTTCTTGCCGTGCTTTTCTTTGGGCCAGCGGAACTCGCGTTCAATGGGGGCAGTTATTACGAAGGACTTGATGCGTTCGTCTGGCAAACGCTCAAGCGAAATTCCCTGCAATATGGTTTGGTGATATTTGGGCTTTTTGTTGCGGCCTCTCGATTTGCCAAATGTGATAGTGCTGCGCGGGTACATTTTGTCTTTACCTTAGTGCTTTCTGCATTGGTCTTTTTTCATAATCAAACATGGCCATACGTTTTCGTCATGGTGCTGCCGTTTCTGGCTTTCTATTGTGCCGACGCCGTCGCCTGATTGATGCTGCGATCAGAAACGTGGTATTCGCGTGGTGTTGGCATTCTGGTAATTGTTGCTGTGCTGAGCACGCTGCGAAATGTTCAATATTTGGCCCACGATAACCGTGACCAACTTGCGCTAGTTCAGCAAGCAGAAGAACTACTTGAGCAAGAGGACACCTATTTTGACGGCATTGGCATGATTCCCAGTCGTCGCATGGAGCCGCGCCTCTGGCTTGATGCACAAGCTGTCAACAACACGAAATCTGCAGGCGAAGAATCTGCCCTGTATCAGGCGTTGTTCCGCGCCGAGCCAAAACTTGTGATATTATCTTATCGTACAAACAATCTGGGATCGGAATTTGGCGCCGTGCTTGAGGCGAATTATGAGTTGCGAGCTCCGAACATTATGATGCCCCGTGCAACAAACAATTCAGTTTTGACCGATCCAGGCGATCGTATTTTGCTTTTTGAAGGCGTCTACAGTTACTAAGGTTAGCCTGCGATTTTTTGGGATCAGTATCGACTTAGAAAAGAGCCAAAGGTTCATACTGGGCTCGAGCACCGATTTTCTGGATGCGGGTGGCGGTTTCGACAGGTCGATTGTGGCGCAGGTAGATGACGTTAACCGTGATTTGAAGCTTGAATTGATGATATCTGGCTGGGCATTGCAGGTCGAAGGAAGCGGTTTTTGGCTGCGTGCAGATGGTGCATTAGGGGCCGCACGTGCGCAGTTGTTGTCACGCTTTAATCTAAATATGCGTGCAAAGCATAAGGTTGTTTCTCCGTCTAAATACCCTTTTAACGAGAATTTTGAATAGCACTTTGTTAAGGATATTGACCGATGATTTGTTGTCTGGCGCAGTATTAATACCAGGAGCATTGGCATCGTGAATGCTTGGTTGTCGGTTTTGATAACCACGATAGTTTTGGCAGGTTGCACTGAAGATATTCAGGGGACACAGTCCTTTGATCCGACTGCAAAACCCGTGGAAGCACCCGTATCAGGTAGGAACAATCTGAAGGGAAGCGTTGCACATACTGATTTTGCCGAGCTGGTACGAACTTCGGTCGCGACCTCACCCGCAACAGCCGCAGGCACCGCGAACGTTCTGGCATCAAAGTCTCGAATCGACGCAGAGCAGGGGGCATTTTTGCCGCAGATAGAGGCCGAGACGTCTTTGACGTCTGGCGGTGATCCGGTTCCAATCCTGCGGTTGAGCCAGATCATTTATGATGGGGGCAAAGTCAACAGTCGCGTAGGATTGCGCCAGATCGAAGCCCGGCAGACATGGTTAAGTGAGTTGTCAGAGCTGAACGCATTAAGTTTCGAGGCCATCGAAACCATAGTCAATCTGGACCGCAATCGTCGCCTCGAACAGCAGGCTCGGCAGAATCTGGACCGCAAGGATGTATTGGTTGACGACCTCCAGTCACGCTTTGATGCGGGGGCTGGATCTGTTGCAGATCTGCTGGCCGGGCAAGGGCGCAGGTCAAATGCCGAGACAGAACTGGCACAAGCGCAGACAGAAGTGGAACTGGCAACCGCAAACTGGGTAGAAGTTTTTAGGACCCGTCCCGGTGTTATTCCGACGATCCCACCGGCCCCGGCTTTGGCTGGGTCTTCGTCGGAGGAGATGGTTGAGCGCAGCCCACGTTTACGGACTCAGGTTGCCGTTAGCCAGGTGCGCCAGCAAGAAGTTATCGTCGCGGAACGGGCGACTCGGCCGACCCTGTCCGCGATCCTTGAGACAGATTTCGATCAGGGGTTCATTGACGATGGGGCGCAGGCTCGATTGGGCGTGACAGTTCCGATTTACCAAGGTGGTTCCGCACGGGCCAACGTGAAAACGGCGCGCGCGAATCTTCAACAAAGCCAAGCCGATGAAGAGGAGTTGCGCCGCGAGTTGCAGCGTAATCTGTCTCGGGCGCTGGAAGAGACCAATTCAATCCAACGGCGGCTAGCGACAGCCCGACGCGCGGTCGAGATCAATGAGCAGGCGCTGGTTGCTGCACGGGATCAGTTTAATATTGGGCGCAGCACATTGGTTCAGATATTGGATGCATTGCGCGAACTGAACCTTGCACAGGTGCGGGTAATTCAACTTGAAGCTCAGGCGCGTCGCGCCGAATATGCTGTGCTGGCGGTCACCGGTGACATCTTGGACGCTTTGGGTGTCGCTCAGCCTACCGATCCGACCTTGTGACAGTCCCGATGAATTTTGCCACATCCGACCCGCTGATCAATCATCTCCGGCTATTAACGGAACATCTAGGCCATGGTCTGCCCGAGGCAGATCTATTTCGGGTTTTTAAGGGCAAGCCTGATGCTTATGCCGTCGAAGACGCTGTAAGTGCGTTGGAGGTGGCGGGTTACAGGGCGGATTTCGGCAAGGCGCGGTTGTTGAAGCTTGATCCGATCCTTTTTGCGGTTCTGGCCTTTGATGCCGAGGGCTCCCCTTTTGTAGTGCTGGAAAGAGAGGATAAGGATCGATTCCCAGTGATTGATGCCAGTACTGGATCATCCGAGCTGCAGATTTGGCGGCGACAGGATCAGCGCCCGAGCAAAGCGCGCGGGGTTCTGCGCGCCGCTTGGAGGAGGACCGTTCAGCGTCACAGGGCATTGGTTTTGGCCGCCGTGGTAACCAGCGTACTTGGACTGGCGACCTCTCCGTTCAAGATGGTTGTCTATGATCACACCCTGCCGAATGAAGCGGTCGACAGTCTATTGGCCTTGGTTGCTGGTGTGGGCTTTGTGTTGCTGTTTTGGCTTTCTTATCCAAAATCTGCGGTTGCGTTTCATTGATACAGTAGGGAAACGGGCGGATAGGAAGATCGCCGAATGGCTGTTTAATCAGTTGATGGCGCTCAAGATGAAGTCACGTGGGGGTCAGAATGGGCGAATGGGCTCGATCCTGCGGGACTTTAAGGTGGTACGTAACTTTTCCACCTCAGCCTCTCTGGTTGCTTTGGTCGATTTGCCCTTCCTATTTGTATTCATCGGTGTGATCTGAGCCATCGGCGGTCCTCTCGCGCTGGTTCCGGCAATTGCTGTGCAGATTACGTTGCTTTCGGGGCATTTGGCGCAGCCATTCCTCAGCCAATATGCGCGTGAATCTAGTGTTGATGGTCAGATCAAACAATCAGTTCTGATGGAAAGGCAGACGGGGATGGAAACGCTCAAGACGACCGGTGCCGAACCGGTCATGCGCGCCCGCTGGGAGGAGACGGTACGTGCGCAGGCAGATAGTTCCGGCAGGACGCGTTTGCTGTCATAGGGAACGGTGAACCTTACCTTTCTGGTTCAACAGATCACGCAGGTAACGATTGTGTTTTTCGGTGTGTCCCTGATCCGGGACGGGGTGATCTCCATGGGAGCACTGATCGCTTGCGTGATCTTGACGGACAAAACCCTGTCGCCTCTGTCCCAGTTGGCGCAGGTACTGACGCGTCCGAGCAAAGCGCGCGTGGCTTATCACCAGATCGATGCGATGATGGTGCAAGAGGTCGAGCGTCAGCCTGGTCGGCGCTATTTGTCTCGGCGCAGGATCGAAGGTCAGATTGACTTCAAAGGTGTCAGTTTTGCTTACGATGACGCGTTGGGTTCGATTCTTAAGGATATCGATTTAGCGATCAAACCGGGCGGAAAAGTAGCGATATAGGGCCCGATTGGGTCTGGGAAAAGCAATCTGGCGCGCTTGATCTTGGGTTTGTATGAACCAGATGCCGGGGCGGTCATGCTGGATGGTCTGGATGCGCGTGCCGTGGATCCGTCGGATAAGACGCGCAATATTGGCGCTGTGTTGCAGGATTGCTGGCCGTTCTCAGGGACTCTGAAGGAGAACATCATTTCTGGCCGGTTTAGATAATCTCTTCCGGCTTCGGTCGCTTGTTTGCCATTCTTGGTCCTCTATTTCTTAAACATAGCGGTGGACCATTTCAGATGGCGAGGCTCACAAACTGGCTTCGCCTGAAACCCGTATTCCAGCCTTTCAGACCAATCTCGCACGTGCCGAAATTCGCGCACCGACACGCAGCATTGTCAATCAGGTTTTGATTTCGACTTTGGGCGGAGTGGTCCAGCAGGGTCAGACCGTAGTTGAAACGTACCGTTTGCCGAAACCGTCACAGTCGAGGCCTTTGTCGCGCCGGATGACATTGCCTTTATTCGATCTGATCTGGCGGTAAAGGTGCGTATTACGGCATATGACGCTTCACGCTATGGTGCCCTGGACGGGCGGGTAACGCGCATCGGCGCGGATACGGTACTTGCCCCGGATGGAGATACGTCGGTTTATGTCGTGGCGATACGGCTGAGTGGAGCGTTGACGGACGCGGATTGGCAGAATCTGGACGTGATACCGGGAATGGTTGCTCAAGTTGATATGCTGCCCGAACCAAAAACAGTGCTGGAGTATCTGACGAAGCCAGTCATCCGCGTAAAGGACAGGGCGTTTCGAGACTGACGGATTACGGCTGTTCTGTCCCCGCACTCATTTTGTTACCGCGTTGATATCACTTCACCAATACGTGATGAGCCCTGTGCTGGATTATGGCCGTTCCAGTTCCAATCTAGTTTGAATATTTAGCCATCGACTTGATTGCAGCACACCTAGGCTGGGCCTAAGTCGAACCAAGAACGAGCCAAACAAACATGTTGCAGCAATCCAGTTCTCTCGTTGGCCTTGCAGTTCTTTGGCTCATTGTGATTCACGTCTGGGTAATCACCCAATTCGACAGGGCGATGTGGCGTAATTTTCCCGTGGGCGCCCGGTGTTGTCACGTTTTTGAGCGTTTGTGCGGGTTATTTTGGCAATATTTCTTTGCTCAGGATCGTGCGGAAACGCCCTTCAATTGGTCAGAGCAGTCAGGGATTGGGTGCACCTACAAAAATGCTACTTCAACTGTTCCGCTCGGGTCGACGCGTGATTTGCGCCCCATTGGTGCGGTTCATTTTGCGCATTACCCATTGCTGACAGTGGAGCAGGGAGCGAAAGGCCACTCAGTTGCGATTGTCGGTCGATAAGCGCGGAACCCAATTCCGAGGACAAGCTTTTTCCCAAGCGACAGCGATTGCAAGCCGGTGGTTAATCGATGGACCTGAACCTCATTCAAAATGGTGGTACATCTAGTTTCGTGGCCGCCCCAAGCTCACCGATCTGTCGTGAAAACAGGAGATTAAATGTCTACCAATGACCAAATCGTATCGCCAATAAACAAAGCTTCTGATTTGCTGGTCGCAGCGCTTGAGGCGGAGGGTGTTGAGTACATCTTTGCTGTTCCGGGAGAAGAGAACCTAGATGTTCTGGAATCTCTAAGAACCTCAAAAATTGAGTTGGTTCTAACGCGTCACGAACAGGGCGCGGCATTCATGGCTGCGACCTACGGTCGTCTGACGGGTAAGGCCGGAGTCTGCATGGCGACGCTGGGGCCGGGGGCAACGAACTTTGCTACACCAGCGGCCTATGCTCATCTGGGTGGTATGCCACTGATCATGATCACGGGGCAGAAACCAATCAAGAAGTCGAAACAGGGCCAGTTTCAGATTGTCGATATTGTTGGGCTGTTCGATCCGATCTGTAAAATGTCCAAACAGATTGTACACGGCAACACTATCCCCTCATTGATCCGTGAAGCCTTTCGTGTCGCGCAAGAGGAACGCCCCGGCGCGGTTTTGTTGGAACTTCCGGAAGACATTGCAGCCGAAGAGACTTCTGAGCATGTTCTTGAACCGCATCAGCGTCACTATGCCGTGGCCGGTGATGCAGTTCTGACCGAAGCGGCTGAGATGATCCGCGCTGCCAGGATGCCGCTTTTGCTTTTGGGGGCCGGGGCGAACCGAAAACACGCCCGCAGCGCACTGAGCAAGTTCGTGAACGATACTCAGATTCCATTTTTCAATACTCAGATGGGTAAGGGTGTCGTGGATGAGCGGTCCGAACTGTTTTTGGGCACCGCCGCTCTGTCGGATGGTGATTATCTGCACTGCGCCATCGAACGCGCTGATCTGATCATCAATGTGGGCCACGATGTTGTGGAAAAACCGCCGTTCTTCATGGAAGAGGGCGGCACCAAAGTGATCCATGTTAACTACAAGGCCGCGCAGGTCGATCAGGTTTATTTCCCTCAAGTTGAAGTGGTTGGTGATCTGGCGCAATCCATCTCCAAATTGGGTGAGTTCCTGCAAGGACCTTTGGAATTTGACCGCAGCTACTTCCAGCGGGTCAAGAACGAGACCGATCTACACACATCGGAAGGCGCTGATGATCCGCGCTTTCCGGTCATCCCCCAGCGGTTTGTAGCTGACACACGTAAAGTCATGGGGGATTGCGATATCATTGCTTTGGACAACGGTATCTACAAAATTTGGTACGCCAGAAATTATCAGGCCTATCAGCCCAATACGGTTCTGTTGGACAACGCGCTCGCGACTATGGGTGCGGGCTTACCTTCGGCCATGATGGCAGCGAAGCTATATCCTGAGCGTAGGGTTATGGCCATTTGCGGTGACGGAGGGTTTATGATGAACAGCCAGGAGATTGAAACCGCCGTTCGTCTTGGCCTCAATCTGGTTGTTACTGTTCTGAATGATAGCTCGTACGGAATGATCCGTTGGAAGCAGTCGCATGCTGGGTTTGATGATTGGGGATTGGAATTCAATAATCCTGATTTTGTGCAATACGCCAATAGCTATGGTGCGACGGGTCATCGGGTCGAAAGGACAGAAGATCTGGTGCCTACTTTTGAAAAAGCGTTTGAAGCAGGTGGTGTGCATCTGATCGACTTGCCGGTCGATTACAGTGAAAACCAACGTGTCCTCATTGATGAGCTTGCGGCGAAGGTCTGTCTGATATGAGTAATGTTGTTGAAGTTCTGAACCCGTTTGATCTTGAGAAAATCGGCAGTGTCGAGGTTAAAAGCTGGAACGATATCAATGTCATGCTGAATGTGACACACGGTCTGCACCGTGATCGGGGCACTTGGTTGCCTGCTTACAGGCGGATTGAGGTTCTGAAGAATACAGCCCGGATCATGTCCAGCCGCGCGGAAGACCTTGCGATGCTAATCGCCAGCGAAGGTGGCAAACCCTTGATTGACGCGCGCATCGAAGTGACGCGTGCCATTGATGGTGTCGAGCTGTGTATCCATGAGATCGGTCAGATGGCGGGTCGGGAAATACCGATGGATCTGACAGCAGCAGGATTGGGCCGGATTGCCTTTACACAGCGTGAACCCATCGGCGTAGTGGTTGCCGCAAGCGCGTTTAACCATCCGTTGAACTTGATCGTACATCAGGTGGCCCCGGCTGTGGCCACTGGATGCCCGGTCCTCATCAAACCGGCGCTTGATACACCACTGTCATGCGAAGCATTTGTCGACATCTTGTACGAGGCTGGCCTGCCAAAGGAGTGGTGCCATCTGGCGATTTGCCAAAATGATGTAGCTGAACGGATGATCACGGACGCGCGCGTCGGATTCTTTTCTTTCATCGGATCGGCACGTGTCGGGTGGATGCTGCGCTCGAAGCTGGCGCCGGGGACGCGATGCGCGTTGGAGCACGGCGGAGCGGCGCCAGTTATCATCGATGAGACAGCCGACATTGATGCCATGATCCCCTTGTTGACCAAGGGTGGATTTTATCATTCCGGTCAAGTTTGTGTCTCGGTTCAGCGTGTTTTTGCTCCATCAGGGATGGCGGAAACGGTCGCTCGAAAGTTGGCAGAAGCCGCCTCAGCGCTGAAGGTGGGTGATGCCCGTGACGCCAGCGTGGAATGTGGGCCACTGATCCGTCTGGGTGAAGTTGATCGAGTAGAACAATGGGTAGACGAAGCGGTTGCGGGAGGTGCCCGCGTAATGACAGGGGGTAAACGGCTGGGCCGAACGACCTATGCACCGACTGTCCTTCTAAACCCACCGGCTGATGCGAGTGTGTCCACCTCCGAAATCTTCGGGCCGGTTGTTTGTGTTTATGAATATGATGATCTTAGTGCTGCATACGACGCTGCAAACGCTCTTCCTTTTGCATTTCAGGCGTCGGTCTTTACCAAATCCCTGGATACAGCAATGCATGCCGTTCGGTATTTGGACGCCACGGCCGTCATGGTGAACGATCATACTGCTTTTCGGGTCGACTGGATGCCATTCGCGGGTCGCCGTCAATCAGGGTACAACACCGGCGGTATCGGCTATACCATGCATGACATGACGCAAGATAAGATGGCTGTAATACGGCTGTGATGAAGCTGTCAGGATCGATCCGATACTGATCGAGCGAATTAGGGTACTCTAATTTCGCAAATGGCCTGCTTAGTGACGGAAACGATTGTTGACCGCGCTTTGCATGTTCTGGCATGAACACGCCATGTTCGGTTCCGGGGGATTCCCCCGGAAGCAATAGGGAATGTAGTGCGGTGCTCTTCGCGCCAAATCTGCAACTGCCCCCGCAACTGTAAGCGGCGAGCGCGGCTGACAATGCCACTGGGTTATCCCGGGAAGGCCAGCATAGCGCTTTGACCCGCAAGTCAGGAGACCTGCCGAACACGCGCCCTCGGAAAGGGTGCTCATTGTCGGCGACGGGGTGTGCGCTGTATCCGTTTGTCTCGGTCGACGAACGGACGCGGGCCCTCCCCAAGTCAAATCCAAATATGTGCCGGGGAAGGCGCGACCTGAGAAGGACTGAGTTTTGAAGAAATTGTTTTTGGCAGCCGCAGCTGCTGCAGTGATGCCTACGTTTGCGAGCACTCATTTCCTACTGGAATACACAGAAAACACGATGATCGAGCGACCCGGTGATGTGCCGGTAAAGCTGATATTCTGGCACCCGTTTGAAGCCGGTCATGTGATGACGCTTGAAAAACCGGAAGAATTCTATGTGATCCACAACGGCAGTAAAACCGATCTGCTGGACACATTGGAAGAAACCACATTCGACGGCCCAGACAACAGCGCCAAGGCGTTCAAAGGCTCGGTCCCGGTGAAGCGTTCGGGCGACTATGTGGTGGTGACCGTTCCTGCGCCCTACTACGAAGAATCTGAGGATATTTATATCCAGCAGATCACCAAGGCCTATCTGAACCGAAATGAATTGCCCACCGACTGGGATCAGCCGCAAGGTCTGGCAACAGAAATCCTGCCGTTGAACAAGCCCTACAACATCATTGCGGGCTCAACTTTCACGGGTCGCGTGCTGAGCAAAGGCAAACCAGTTGCAGGGGTCGAGATTGAGATCGAATACATCGCCGCCGCCCCTGACCTGAAAGGCACGGGCGCCGCTGCACCGACGGTGTCACCGCTGCCAGGTGGTGCACTGGTCGCGATTTCGGACGAGAATGGCTATTTCAGTTTTGGTGTACCCAAAGCTGGTTACTGGGGTTTCGCCGCTTTGGGCTCTGGTCCGAAAACCGAGCATGAAGGTAAAGAGCTGAGCCAGGATGCCGTGATCTGGATCCGCGCCTGGGATCTGGAGTAAATCCTTATGCACATTGTAGATGGTGCTCTTTCGAACCCTGTCGTAATCGGCGGTGCGATCGCTGCTGCAGGCGGGATTGCAATGGGGCTGAGGTCGCTGGATCTGGATCGCATTCCCACAGCGGGTGTTCTGTCAGCCAGTTTCTTCGTTGCTTCGCTGATTCATGTGCCGATTGGCCCATCTTCTGTGCATCTGATCCTGAACGGCCTGGCAGGGCTTTTACTCGGTTGGGCCGCCTTTCCGGCCTTGTTTGCCGGGCTACTGCTACAGGCTGTTTTCTTTGGATTTGGTGGACTGACCGTTTTGGGGATCAATACCGTGAACATTGCTCTGCCAGCGGTACTGACCTGGATGATCTTTGGCCGCCTCATCGCCCGAGGCCCGCCCATTCAGGGGGCGATTTGGGCCGGTATCGGGGGGGCGTTCTCAATCGCAGCCACAACCGCGTTTGTTGCCATTTCACTGGCGATGTCCGGTGACGCGTTCCTGCCTGCAGCTAAGCTGGTGTTTTTCGCCCATATACCGGTTATGGGCATAGAAGCCATGCTTACGGGGTTTGCCGTGATGTTGGCGCGCAAGGTGAAACCGGAACTGTTCAAAAAGGCGGTTTTAACATGAAACAACTGGTTGTTATTGCCACACTGATGCTCACACCGATTTCGGCCCTCGCACACAAGGTCATCGCGGGGGTTTTCCCCGCTGGCGAAGCGATCGAGGGTGAGCTGGGGTTCTCCAATGGCGATATGGCAAGCGACCAGGAAGTTTTCGTCTACGGCCCCGATGGTGCTGAACTAGGTCACACCGTTACCGATGGGGACGGGTTCTTTTTGTATATCCCCACAAAACCTGTTGCGCATACCTTCAAGGCCGATCTTGGCGCGGGCCATGTGGCTGAAGTGACCATGTCCGCAAACGAGGTGGCCGAAATCATGGGAGTTGCCGCTGAGGTTGAGGAGATCGGTGCTCAGCCGACGACTGTTGCAAGCGTTGGAACCGTGATGGTTGCGTCTCTGTCCGATCAAGAACGCGCCGCGATCGCTAAAGTGGTGCGCGACGAAACCCGCCCCTTGCGCCGAGAAATTGCCGCCTATCGCGAACATAACGATATGCAAAGTATTTTGGGGGGCATCGGGTATATCGTTGGTCTCTTTGGTGTCGGGTTCTATTTCGCCGCACGTCGCAAGTTGGCCGCCTGATGGCACATGCGCTGGAACCCCAGGCCAAAACTCTGGCCGAGGCAGGTGGGATTGAGCCCTACGGGGTGATCGTGGATTTGGATCCGCGGATGCGCATCGTAATAACATGTCTCTTTGCCGTCCTCACCGTTGCACTAAGTTCAATCCCGTCATTGTTGATCGCGCTTTCAGTTTCGATCGGGCTGTTGCTGATGTCGCGGTTGCCCATTCGCCGAACTCTCAAACATATGGCGATGATGGACAGCTTTATCATCTTCATGTTGGTGCTTTTGCCATTCTCCATGCCCGGAGACACCATGTTCAACCTCTTTGGATTTGCGGCAAGCTGGCAGGGGTTCTGGAAAGCCATTGAGATCGCGCTGACAGCAAACGCCGTGATACTGGCGCTGATGGTCCTGGTAGGGTCGATGGAGCCTGTCACATTAGGTCATGCATTGCACAAACTTCGCTGCCCGGAGGTGCTTGTGCATCTGTTGATGTTCACGATCCGCTATATCGAGGTGCTGCGCGAAGAGTACCTGCGTCTGCGCGGCGCGATGAAGGTCAGAGGTTTCCGTCCGGGCACCAACTGGCACACCTATCGCAGCTTTGGTTATCTGGTCGGTATGATGCTGATCCGCGCCATTGAACGTTCCGAGCGCATTCTGGACGCGATGAAGTGCCGAGGGTTTTCGGGCCGACTTCTGTTGTTGCAGGAATTTACCCTGACCCGACGGGATTATTGGTTTGCCACGATGATGTGTGCGATTTGTGTCAGCCTTCTCATTCTGGATTTTCAATGACGATCCTTAAGCTCGAAGACATTTGCTTTTCGTACCCGGGTCAGGCCCCTGTTCTGGACGGAGCATCGCTGCGGCTTGAATCCGGCCAGCGGTTGTCGATTGCAGGTCCAAATGGATCAGGAAAATCCACACTTTTTCGCATTGTCCTTGGCCTTCAAGCACCCTCTTCTGGGCGCGTGAACATCTTTGGTAAGGAAAGGCGTGTCGAGGCCGACTTTCACGAGGTTCGCCGTCGTATTGGACTGGTGTTCCAAGACCCTGACGACCAGTTGTTTTGCCCGACCGTGGCAGAAGATATCGCTTTTGGCCCGCTCAATCTTGGGCGCAGCACGACCGAAGCGCTTGCCATCGTTGACAAAGTGCTGAGCGATCTGGATTTGATGCATCTGCGCGACCGTATCACGCATAAACTTTCAGGTGGTGAAAAACGGTTGGTGACGCTTGCCACCGTACTCGCAATGGAGCCTGAGGCGTTACTATTGGACGAGCCGACCAACGCGCTTGATGCCAAGAATGAAGCACGGCTTCTGGAAATTTTGCAGGGATTACCTCAGGCAATTCTATTGGTCAGTCATGCCCCTGCGTTCCGCCGCTCGTTGGCACCCGAGACCCTCGAACTCCGACGTGGGCAGCTTGTAACGGTGTAAGGCAGATACGCTGCGATCGGATGCCGCGCGTTGGCGGTAACCATCAGATCCAATGGAATAGGCAGATCAACTGAAGATCATGTTGGTTGGTTCAACGCCATTAGATCGGGATTGGCAGAGACATTCCCTCGTTCGGGTAGAACCGCTGAATGACGCGAGCGATTGCCCGCAATCATAGACAGCAAGAACCCGGAAAAAAACGTTTGCACCCCAATAACAATCATCGTGAACGCAGCGATCAAAGTGCGCATCTCGTTCAATGCCGCAAAGTCCGAGGCAATCCAGCCAGGGGTGATAGTGGCCGCCCAGATTAAGCCGCCAAATGTAAGGACAAGCCCGGCCAGAGTCCAATATTGCAAGCGCGAACATCCCAACAATACCCGAGCGCGTTCTGTTGGCAGTCGTAGCCCATCCCGATAGCTGCACATCAGTGCCGCTAGCCACAGCACCACCGTCTGAAAGGCCAAGACCATGGCCGCACTCGCCGCGACGGCCCAGTGATCGCCGATCCTGAAGCCACCGATCAGCGCCATTTCCTGATCTCCGCTAAGTTGCAGTAGAACGGTGATTGCAAATCCTGCGAGGAACGGGACCAGTGCAGGCACCAGAAACAGCCAGGTTGGGCTGAGCAAGAACATGTTTATCAGGTGCCGAAGCCCATCTCTCCACGGATTTAAATGTGGTGCCCTGCCGCGTCCGTCAGGGGACAAGGTTACAGGAACCTCGGCTATATTCAGCTTCCGCAGCACAGATTTCAGCAGCATCTCGGAAGCAAATTCCATCCCGGTTGAAGATAGGTTGAGCCGCTCCAATGCCTCTCGCCGGATGGCGCGGATGCCACAATGGGCGTCACCGATACCAGTGCGAAACAAAATTCTAAGAATGCCCGACAAGGCCGGGTTGCCAATATAACGGTTTTTCCAGGGCATTGCGCCTGGCTTGATTTCGCCACGAAACCGATTGCCCATGCATAATTCGGCACCATTCATCAACTTTTCGATCATCGGAACCGCTTCGACGAAATCATAGGAACAATCGCTGTCGCCCATCACCAGATACGTGGCGTCGCTTGCCGCAAAACCACCGATAAGCGCAGCGCCATAACCGGGTTCTTGAATGTTTACGACTCGGGCGCCGGCCTTTTCAGCTAGGGCTTGACTGCCGTCCGTGCTGCCATTGTCTGCAACGATTACTTCGCCTGATAGCTGGCATCGCTCAGCGAGTATCTGCAAGGCTTGTTGCGCTCTGATTACACAGGAAGAAATCGTTCCCCGCCTCGTTCAGGCAAGGCATAACGATAACGACCGAGTTTTCGGCTGGCGCCATGGTTCAGATAGCTCCCAAAGCGGATCGTAACATCAACAATAAAAGATAATAGCCATAATAGTGTCCAAATCGTGGCCTTTACTGGCCGCAGTTGGAACATTTCGCTTGAAAGGGCTTGCTGGAAATTCTCCGAAGCGGCGGGCGCTAGTTAGAGATAAATTTACAATAACAGGCACGGTCGCAGGAACTTGCCTTGTTAAACTTTGCAAACCAGGAATTGACGATTAAGAAGGTCATATGAATACTCAGTCTCATACCAAAAGTACCGCCCGATCTCTTCCAATTGCGCTTTTGCGCGCGCGTGAAACTGTTATGGCACCCATCCGGGATATGCTGCAGGGGATTCGCCTGACTGAACAGAAATGGCGAATTCTGCGCGTACTGGATGAGTTGGGAGAGGTGGAGCAAAGCGCAATTGCGCATGAGGCCTGCCTGCTTTTACCCAGTGTGACCCGTATTCTACGGACGATGGAGGCAGACGGGCAGATTACACGCCGTCAAGACAATGAGGACAAGCGCCGGACTATGGTGCAGATCACCGACGCGGGTCGAATGATATTAGAGAACAATCTCGCCACATCGCTTGCAATATCGAACAATATCGAAGCGCAGCTTGGACGTGAAAAGCTAGATCAACTTCTGGATCTTCTCGAGGAGCTGCAAGAGGTTAAAGTCTGACCCCGTCCTGGGAAAAAACGAGGTCAGTAGACAAGTCAGAGACTGGCCAGTCCGGTATCAAGCGCCGAGAGGATTTTGGCCACATCTTCCGAAGTGATCACCAGAGGCGGTGACAGGATGATGTTATTGCCGGACACACGAACCATTACACCGTCTTCATAGGCTGTTTTTTGTACCTGCAGAGGCAAGTGTTTCGCGATCGGTGCCTTTGTTTCGCGGTCTGAGACCAATTCCAGCGCACACATGAGGCCCTCACCCCCACGCACGTCACCGATGACGTCATATTTTTCGGTCAGATTTTGCAATCCGGAAAAGAGTTCGTCTCCGCGTGCGGCGGCGTTTTCCCAGACCCGAAGGCGGTTAATTTCGGACAGTGCGGCAAGTGCTGCCGCCGCGCCGACTGGATGGCCCGAATATGTATACCCTTGATCAATCGACGCCAGACCAGTTGTATCGGTTTCAAACACCTCGGCCACTGCGCCAGAAATCATCGCAGCACCGAAGGGAAAATAGCCATTCGTAATCGCCTTGGCCGTCGTCATTATGTCCGGTTTTACGCCCCAATGCCGTGCACCGCTTTCGCTTCCTGTGCGACCAAAGGCGGTGATGATCTCGTCTGAAATCAACAATATCCCGTGTTTTGAGCAAACTTCGCGCACCATGGGCATGAAGCTGCGATGTGGTGGGATCACTCCCCCTGCGCCGAGAACGGGTTCCATGATGAACGCGGCCACGGTGTTTGCCCCCTGAAACGCGATTTCGGCTTCCAGTGCATTTACACAAAGCTGCGCTAGCCGTTCTGGATCGGTCTCATCAAACGGGTTGCGATAGGTCCATGGGGCAGGGACGTGAAAACACCCGGGCAACATGGGTTCGTAGGCTGCGCGGAATTTTTGATTTCCATTGACCGATGCGGCTGCAAAGTGCGTGCCGTGATAACTCTGTTTCAGACTGATGAACTTGGTGCGCCCGGCCTCACCGCGAATTTTGTGGTATTGGCGGGCCATTTTCAGGGCGATCTCTACCGAGTCCGAACCGCCCGACGTGAAAAACGCGCGTGTCAGGCCATCAGGTTTAAAGAACTGCGCAAGCTCATAGGATAGTTCGATTGCCTTGTCGTTGCTGGTCCCGCGGAAAGTCGAATAGTAGGGCAGGGCGTTCAGTTGGTCTGCGATGGCCTGCTTTACTGGTTCGCAGGAATAGCCCAGATTCACGTTCCACAGTCCACCGACTGCATCCAGTGCCCGGTGACCATCAACATCCACAATGCTGACCCCTTCACCGCCATTTAGGATAGTGGGAGGATTTTTCTGACTGTCCGCCGGGTGGGCCATCGGATGCCAGAAATATCGCGCGTTGTTTTCTTTCAGGAAGTTTGAGTCTTTCATGGCTCTCTCCGTCGTCGGGTCGGTATCAAGTGGATTGCGACAGATCCAGGCGGTAGCTGGCCGGAAACAGGCCGCCGTAGATTGACGTAATTTCTTTGGAGGCAATACTCAGCGCATTGAGCACAGCGCTCCTCAGCTTTGGTGTGAACCGGGGCTGAGGTATGACGCAAGCGATGGCTCCAATCGCGATCTGGTCCTCGCCAAAGATTGGTGCGGCTATTCCATGAACGCCGGTTTCGTAGCCACTCACACTTTCACACCAACCTTTGATCCTTGTCGCTTCGACCAGTTCTTTCAGATGATCGGAGGCTGTCAGTGTGTGTTCGGAATAGGCTGGAAGCGCCCCATCTAAGACGTGTTTCAGCAAAGTGTCAGAACCAAACGCCAAAGAAACGATACCCGAAGCAGTGGCATGCAGGGGCAGAACCTCCGAAGCGCCAATACTAACGCGCACCGAATGGGCCTGTGTCTCTTCAACCAGAGAGGTCTGAAGTTGGTCCGACTTCAGCAGCGACATGTGCATCGTTTCCTGCACTTGCTGCACCTGCGCCTTCATTATCGTTCGGGCCGCAGTCAATCGAGGCTTGGCAGCCTCTCTTAGATTGGCCAGTCGCAGGGGGGCAGTTCCGATAGAGTACAGTTTGGATTGCGGATCCTGTTCGACCATGCCGTAGTCGGCCAGATTCGTCAGATACCGCAGTGCAGTTGCCTTGTTGATCTGATTCATCCGAGCAATCTGCGACAACCCAAGCTCGGGTTGTTGCAGAGAAAAGCTATCCAAAAGTTTCAGTACTTTCAGTGCAGTCCCCATGATTCAGTCCTTTGTTTCACAATTATCTTGACAGAAAGAGCTTAACACAGCAACAATAAAGCTTAACACAGCAATAAAAAAATTGATACTGTGTTTCAATATATGAACCGCTTGGGAGGACGTAATGAAAAAATTCATGGCTACTGCCGCAGCAATGGCCCTAAGTGCCAGCGCTGTTTTGGCTGAATATCCTGAAAAACCCGTTTCTTTTGTTGTGCCATGGCCACCGGGTGACCTTGAGGATGTGCTTACCCGCCTTATCGCCGACGAATTTCAGGCGATGTACGGTGTTCCCGCAGCGGTGGTTAACAAGCCCGGTGGTGGCGGCGGACCATTCCCTGGCGCAGTTGAAGTGGCAACAGCTCCGGCAGATGGATACACAGTCGGCTCTTTCGTCATAGGCGTACCGGTGATCGGCCCCGACATTGGTATTCCCGAGTTGAACCCCAATCCGTTTGACCCGATTGGCATTTTTCTGACCTACCCATTTGTGATCGCATCCAGCAAGGATGCGCCCTTCTCGACTTGGGCGGAACTGGTAGAGCACGGTAAGGAAAACGACGTTGCCTTGGGGCATTTCGGCTCTGTATTGCCACCCACACAGGTGACATTTGCAGCCGCTGTCAGCAGCGGGTTTGATTTCGCGAGCGAAGCCGCTTTCGACGCACTGGACTGCAACACATTGGCTTCGGGCGACGTGGATGTGATCAACACAACGCTTCAACTCATACTTCCCTGCTTGGATCAGGTGAACGTCCTGGCCAGCATCGGAGGAGAGCGGATATCGCTGGTTCCTGACACGCCAACCGTTGTTGAACTTAACCCTGATCTGCCTTTGGCACTTTGGAACGGTCTGTTCGTGCACAAAGACACTCCAGCCGATGCACGTGAAAAGATCACCGCAGCCGCGCAAAAGGCCCTGAGTTCCGATAAGGCCAAGCAGCTTGCCGAGGAAACGGGTGCGCTGATCTACTGGCAGGATCCAGATGCGTCCAACGCACAGATCGAACAAGACAAAGCCTCGTTCGCCAAAATCGAAGAGATTCTGGGCGAATAACATGAAACTGGCCCGGCAGCATCAAATCTGCCGGGCCTTTTTCAATCAGGGGAGGGGTTTAGATGATCGCGAAGACCTTACAGGACATGTTCAAACGGTATCGCCGACCTGGTGATGTTGTATTCGCAGTGCTCTTCCTTGGTTTTTCGGTTTTTCTTCTGACGCAATTGGGAGAGCAGACCAAAGCCGTAAAGCGGACCAAATGGTTTGCCCAGCCTAACCTCTGGCCAATGATCTCGCTCTGGGCGATGGTCATCTTTGGGTTCCTTCACTGGCTGAGCTCAGCCATGTCTCCCCGTCTTCTTGGTCGCTGGACAGAAGTCGGGTTCTGGGTGCGATCGTTTGAATATATCGCATATTTTTTGGTTTACGTGATGCTGGTTCCCATTTTGGGATACCTGCCTTCGACCGTTTTGTTTGCTGTTTTTCTGGCGTTACGAACTGGGTTTCGGGACGCGAGAACAGTCGGTATCGCGGCTTTGTTCGGCGTTTTTGTCACTGTCATTTTCCGAGGCTTCCTGCAGGTCAAAATCCCTGCTGGTGCTGTTTATGAATATCTGCCCGACAGCGTTCGCGCCTTTGCGCTGACATATCTCTGAGGTTCGAAATGGAAACTCTATTTTCTGGTCTTTCGATCCTGGCGCAATGGCAGGTAATTATTGCGCTGCTGATCGGGTCAATCGGCGGGGTCATAATAGGTGCGCTTCCCGGAGTAGGTGCACCCGTTGCCATCGCAATTCTATTGCCAGCAACATTTGCTTTTGAGCCGATTGTCGGTCTGACATTGCTGCTCGGAATATACGGGTCGTCCATGTATGGCGGCGCAATCCCGGCGATTTTGATCAACACGCCAGGCACGGCCGTGAACGCGCTGACGACTTACGACGGTTACCCCATGACTAGACGCGGGCAGGGGCACCGGGCGCTCTCACTGGCATACTCGGCCTCGTTCTTTGGTGGGGTCTTCTCGATCATCTGTCTGATGATCCTGTCGCCGGTGCTGGCTTTGATTGCGCCGCATTTCGGTAGCCGCGAAATTTTTCTAGCTGCTTTGCTGGGAATTATCTTGGTGGTGCTTGCCCACCGCGGACAAATATTCGCTGCGGGAATGCTGGCCGCCTTTGGTGTTTTTCTGAACACTGTGGGTTTGGAACCGGTCAAGTACACGCGTCGGTTCACATTTGACCAAAGTTGGCTTGCTTCAGGTATCGACTTGATCGTTGTGGTTTTAGGCCTGTTTGCGATCAGTCAGGCGTTGCTGTTGCTTCTGGAAAAAAACCATGCACCCGGTAAAACGCATGTCAGTGGCAGCATTTTCGCGGGCTTGAAAGAGCTTTTGCGCATCAAGCGCGTAGCGACGGTGTCTTCAAGCATTGGTGTTCTCATGGGTATGGTGCCAGGCACTGGCGAATTCACCTCGCAGTTTTTGTCATACACCTATGCTCAGAAATCCTCGAAGGATCCCGATAAGTTTGGCGATGGATCACCCGAGGGACTGGTGGCATCCGAGGCGGCCAATAACGCAGTTCCGGGTGCTGCGATGATCCCGCTGCTTGCGTTGGGCATTCCGGGTGAAGCGCTGACGGCGATGATGCTGTCGGTGTTTTATGTCCACAACGTCATTCCTGGCCCTCAGCTGTTTGAATCTCAGATGGATTTTGTGATGGCGCTGTATATGGCGCTGATCTTGTTGAATGTTATCGTTCTGGTGTTCCTGCTGTTTTCGACAAACCTGCTTCTCAAGATTATCCAGATACCAACTCGCTTTCTGGGGATCATGATATTGGTGTTGTCTTTTGTTGGTGTTTATTCGCTGAGGAACTCGATAACAGATTGTGCGCTTGCGGCGGGTTTTGGTGTCTTTGGCCTTATTCTGAAACGGTTGGATTTGCCGATTGTGCCAATCATTCTTGGAATGGTTCTTGGTGGTATCATGGAGGTGAAACTTCGTAGCGCCATGGCGCGGGTGAAAACCCCACTCGACTTTGTCGACCGGCCAATCGCAGCGATCTTGTTTGGCCTGATACTGCTGATCCTAATCCTTCATTTCCGCACTCTGTATTTCGAGTTCAGAAACAAGTTGCGGCCCGAGCCTACGGCTGAGCCTGTTGATGTCGACCACCCAAACCAACAAGGGTAATCCTTTAATGATCCAGTCAGAAATCGATGCTCTTCGCGGCAAGGTGTTGACGCCCCGAAACCATTTTATCAATGGGAGTTCTGTTCCTTCGAATGAAGGCAGAACACGCGATGTTCTGTCGCCGATTGATGGTCAGGTTCTGACGCAGATTGCCGAGGGTACACCTTTTGATATGGATGCGGCCATCGCTTCCGCGCGGGCGGCTTTTGAAGATGGTCGTTGGGCACGGCGCGCACCATCTGAGCGTAAGAAAATCCTTCTGAAGCTTGCCGATCTGATCGAGAAGCATGCGCTGGAGCTTGCGGTTCTGGGAGTGCGTGACAATGGCACCGAAATAACGATGGCCATGAAGGCCGAACCCATGTCTGCGGCTGGAACATTCCGCTACTACGCCGAGGCGATAGACAAGGTCTATGGCCAGATCGCGCCCACTGCCGAAAATGTCCTTGGGCTGATCCACCATGCGCCGGTCGGCGTCGTCGGGGCGATTGTGCCTTGGAATATGCCGATGATGATCGGAGCGTGGAAGCTGGCCCCGGCCCTGGCGGCGGGGAATTCGGTAGTTCTGAAGCCTGCGGAAAGCGCATCTTTGACGCTGTTGAAACTGGCTGAACTGGCGGTCGAGGCGGGTATTCCAGATGGCGTTTTCAACGTCGTCACAGGCTCGGGTCGGGTCGTGGGCGAGACCCTGGCGCTGTCGATGGATGTGGACATTCTTGTTTTTACGGGTTCGGGCGCAACGGGGCGTAAGCTGCTTGAGTATTCGGCGCGTTCAAACCTCAAACGTTGCTACCTCGAACTTGGTGGAAAATCCCCGAATATCGTATTCAATGATGCAACTGATCTTGCGCAGGCGGCGAAAGTGTCAGCCGCGGGGATATTCCGGAACTCAGGTCAGATTTGCGTTGCGGCGTCACGTTTGCTTGTTCAGGCAGATATTCATGACGATTTTGTCGCAGAGTTAGTCGAGAACGCCGAAGCGATGCAGGTCGGGGATCCTCTAGACCTGAACAACCACATTGGAGCGGTGCACTCCCAGTCCGAATTGGATGCGAACCTTGAATTTGTCAAAAAGGCGCAGGTGGAAGGTGCTGAACTACAACTTGGTGGTGACCAAATTCTAAAGGACACTGGTGGTTACTATATGGCCCCGACCGTTATGACGGGAGTCCGCGCGACTGACACTCTGTTTCGAAACGAGGTGTTCGGCCCAGTTCTGGCCGTGACCCCGTTTGAAACAGAGGAAGAGGCGATTCAACTGGCCAACAGAACAGAATATGGACTGTCCGCTGGTGTCTGGACATCTAACCTCAGCCGTGCGCACCGGATGGTGGCAGGCATCCGTTCGGGTGTTGTGCATGTCAACACATATGGGGGTTCGGATCTCACTGTTCCCTTGGGTGGGGTGAAGCAATCCGGTAATGGCCACGACAAATCCCTTCATGCGCTGGAGAAATACAGCGATTTGAAAACAGCGTGGATTCAACTCTGATCCCGGAACTTCAAAGGAGAGCCCCCATGGGTGACAAAACCATTTTGTTGATCGGGACCTACGACACCAAAGACCTAGAGATGCGGTATCTAGAGGAATGCATCGTAGCGCAGGGGGGAAATGTTCTGACGATGGATGTTTCCGTATTGGGCGACCCGTCCCAACCCACGGACATTTCCAAACATGATGTTGCTGCAGCATGCGATATGACCATCGAAGACGTGATCGCGTTGGGCGATGAAAACAAGGCTTTTCGCGTTATGTCAGAAGGGGCCGCCAAAGTCGTTCGCGACGCCCTGTCCAAAGGGCGCTTTGATGCCATGTTGGCAACCGGTGGAACAATGGGAACCGATTTGGCGCTCGATTGTGCGCAAGCGATCCCCATGGGAGTGCCTAAATACATTGTGTCGACCGTCAGCTTTTCCCCATTGATCCCACCACATCGCTTAGCACCAGACATCCAGATGATCTTATGGGCCGGAGGCCTGTACGGGATGAACGCGATCTGTCGTTCCTCTCTTTCGCAGGCTGCGGGGGCTGTACTTGGTGCAGCGCGTGCTGTTGAGCCACCAAAGTCCGAACGCCCGGTGGTGGGTATGACGTCACTGGGTTCAAGCTGTTTGCGCTACATGAAGATCCTGAAACCGGAGCTGGAAGCCCGCGGTTTTGATGTGGCCGTTTTTCATTCGACTGGGATGGGGGGTATGGCGTTCGAAAAGCTCGCGGGCGAAGACGCCTTTGCGTGCGTGATGGATTTCTGCATGCAGGAATTTGCCAATATGTTGGCGGGCTCGCTGGTCTCATCAGGCGAAGATCGCCTGACCAATGCGGGCCGGGTGGGAATTCCGCAAATGGTTGCTCCGGGCGCGCTGGACTTGCTGGATTTTGCGGGTTGGCAAGACATCCCCCCGCAGTTTTCCGACCGCCCGTTCCACGAGCATAACCGCCTGATAAAGAGTGCCGTGTTCAACGCCGATGAGCGTCGCAACGGTATCCGGGAGATGGCAAAACGTCTTGAACAAGCCACTGGTCCGACCCATTTCTTCCTACCGGTTGGTGGAGTTGAGGAATGGGATCGTGAGGGTCAGGAGGCGCACGATCCCGAGGGTCTTGCCGCCCTGATTGACGAGGCACGTAATGTGATGCCTGCAGTCGTAAATACAACCGAGATTGACGCGCACATCAATGATCAGGCCTTTGCGGATGCCGTTCTCGCACAGTTCGACGAATGGGTCGCTGAGGGCGTTGTGCGCAAAGTGTAACCTCATCTGGAGGGTAAAAATTGACCAGATCGAACGCTGAGTTGATCGCAGATCGCGCCCGACTGCTGGGTCCGAATGTCTCCACATTTTATGACAACCCAGTTCACATCGTGAAGGGCGAGGGTGTTTGGCTGTGGGACGCCGACGGGCGCAAGTATCTGGATTGCTACAACAATGTGCCACATGTTGGGCATTGCAACCCGCGCGTGGTCGATGCGATTTGTCGTCAGGCCAGTACACTGAACACTCATACGCGTTATCTTCATGACGGCATTCTCAACTATGTCGAAAAGCTGACCAGCACCGTGGATGACCATCTGGATACCGCCATTCTGACCTGCACTGGTTCCGAGGCCAACGATATTGCCTTGCGAATGGCCGAAAGTATGACCGGCAAGCGTGGAATCATCGCAACAGATGCGACTTATCATGGCAATACCTCACTCGTCAGCCAGCTTAGCAAATCAAACGTTCCGACGGTTGGGTTTGGCCTTGGTCAATTTTTTCGTTTTGTCGGTGCGCCAGACAGCTATCGCAACCCTGATCCCGAGGGAATGAGATTTGCAGAATCTGTAGCTGAACAGATTGCCGAGCATGAAAAATCAGGTATCGGGTTTGCCGCATTGGTTGTCTGCCCGTATTTTCTGAACGAAGGTTTCCCGGATAATCCGGACGGTTGGCTGAAGCCTACTGCCGAGGTTGTGCATAAGGCGGGTGGACTGCTGATTTGCGACGAAGTTCAATCCGGGTTTGGTCGTACAGGCACGCATATGTGGGCGCATCAGAAGATGGGCGTGGTGCCGGATGTCATGACATTGGGTAAACCGATGGGGAATGGCCATCCGATCGGAGGGGTTGTCACCAACTCGGAAATCCTGGGAACATTCAGAAAAGGTTATCGCTATTTCAATACGTTCGGGGGCAACCCGGTCTCTTGCGCTGCAGCCATGGCCGTATTGGAAGAAATCGAGGACAAGCACCTGCTTGAAAACGCCAGAAAAGTCGGCGCGCACGCTCGTATGAGGATGACTCGATTAGCGAAAAAGCATGAGTTCATTGGTGACGTACGCGGTTCAGGTCTGATTTTCGGCGCCGAGATGGTACTGGATCGGGAAACGAAGCAACCTGCCAGTGCATTCACAGATCGGGTAATCAATGGCATGCGTGAACGCGGCGTCATTCACTCAAAGCTGGGGCGGCATAAGAACACGCTGAAGATACGTCCACCGATGCCGTTCTCGATCGAGAACGCAGATCTTTTGTTTGATACGCTGGACGAAGTTCTGGCCAAAACTCCGCTAGACGCATGAGTTTGGCGGTTAATCGGGCGTTGGAGCTATGGGGGATGCAGGGTGCATCTTACCATTTGATCGCGGCCCGTGAAAATCAGGTGTTCCGTGTCGATATAAACGATTCCTGTTATGCGCTGCGATTGCATCGAGCGGGGTATCGTACCAATGAGGAATTGCGATCGGAACTACAGTGGATGGATGCGGTATCGCGCGGCGGACTACATGTGCCAGCACCGATTGCCTCGGCGACAGGAGATTTTCTGCATATCGTTGATGGGGTCCAAATTGACCTTTTGTCCTGGCTGAACGGTGCGCCAATGGGCACAACGGGTCAGCCGCTGGAGATAAAAGCCCGATCCTCACTATTCCTAGACATCGGGCGTGAAATGGCACGGTTGCATGACGTTTCGGACAGGTGGGTGTTGCCTGACGATTTTGACAGATGTTCCTGGGATCGGAATGGTCTGCTGGGGGATAACCCGTTGTGGGGCAGATTCTGGGAAAACCCGACTTTGTCTGTCGAGGACCGCGAATTGTTTGAGGCTTTGCGCGGAAAGATGGCGACCGAATTGACCCAACTGGAAGATACGTTGGACTACGGTCTGATCCATGCGGATTTGGTGCGCGAAAACATTCTGGTCGATGGAGATCGTCTTCAACTCATTGATTTTGACGACAGTGGCTTTGGGTTTCGCCTGTTTGATCTGGCTACGACATTACTCAAGAATTTGCAGGAGCCAGACTATCCTGAATTAAAAGAGGCTTTGCTTGCTGGTTACCGGTCTGAACGACCCCTGGATGACAGCGCGCTTGATCTCTTTTTATTGCTGCGTGCGGCGACCTACGTGGGTTGGGTAATCGACAAACTGTCGGAAGAAGGCTCTGAACTCCGAAATCAGAGATTCATTGATACAACACGCAAGCTTGCGCTTCGGTATCTGGGTTAGGGGTGCTTTGTGCACCGACATATTGAGTGACCAACGACCATAAAACCGCCCAGAGGGCCATCAAACCTCAAGTCGCTTACCGGTATCCGGATCAAACAGATGCATCTGCTCGGGGGCGACCGAGAACCTTACCGCAGGATGCCGCCCTTCGATTGGGTGTACGCCGGGGAGGCTGGCCGTGATCACATCTTGGCTGCCTGTCAGGCGACCGTGTAGCAGCGTATTTGCGCCCAAAGGTTCAGCCATCTGAATTGCGGCTTCCAGCGGGCCATTTTCATCCATTGACAGGTGTTCTGGCCGGATTCCCAGTTTTACCGAGGTATCTGGGCCTTGAGATGGACCAATTTCCACGTCTTCAATTTTGATCACTCCACCTACACGCTGCGCGTCAAAGATATTCATCGCGGGACTGCCGATGAATTGAGCCGCGAACAGGGTCTGCGGGGTTTCATAGACGTCCAGAGGTGTACCGATTTGCTCGGCGATCCCGCCGTTCATTACGATCATTCTGTCTGCCATCGTCATGGCTTCGACCTGATCATGTGTGACATACAGGGACGTAATCCCCAGCTTTTCCTGAAGCTCGCGGATCTCCAGGCGCATTTGAACGCGTAGTTTCGCATCAAGGTTCGAAAGCGGTTCATCAAAAAGAAACACGGCTGGTTCACGAACGATGGCGCGTCCCATTGCAACCCGCTGCCGCTGCCCGCCCGACAATTGTCTGGGCTTTCGGTCTAGCAAGGGTTCCAATTGCAACAGCTTGGCTGCTTCGGTCACCTTTTGATCGATCTCCGCCTTAGGTAACCCGGCAATTTTTAGTCCATATCCCATGTTCTGGCGTACAGACATATGCGGGTATAGCGCATAGTTTTGGAATACCATCGCGATATCCCGATCCATCGGTTCTTTGTCATTTGCCCGCTCGTCTCCGATGCGGATTTCACCCGAAGTCACGGTTTCAAGACCTGCCACCATGCGCAAAAGTGTGGATTTGCCGCATCCTGAAGGCCCGACGATAACGATGAATTCGCCGTCTGCGATATCAATGTCGATACCATGAATGACGTCTGTGGTGCCAAAGCTCTTTTTGACGTTTTCTAGGGTTACAGTTGCCATTTCTTACTTCTCGCTATCGACAAGGCCGCGAACAAACAGTTTTTGCATCGACACCACCACAATAACCGGCGGGATCATGGCCAG
Organism: Ruegeria sp. AN6; assembly: GCF_056540425.1. Taxonomy (NCBI): domain Bacteria; kingdom Pseudomonadati; phylum Pseudomonadota; class Alphaproteobacteria; order Rhodobacterales; family Roseobacteraceae; genus Ruegeria; species Ruegeria sp. AN6. The sequence goes on along the minus strand of NZ_JBQFWR010000011.1, from coordinate 6,499 downwards.
TATCGAAGTTGCCATGATGACGGGCCATTCGGCCACATCATCGCCGGATGGGAACATCTGTTTGATGCCCATCACAATGGTATTCATCTCGGGATCCGTGGTAATGAGCAACGGCCATAAGTATTGGTTCCAGCCATAAATGAAGAGAATGACGAACAAGGCCGCGATGTTGGTTCTGCTCATCGGCACTACAATGTCGACGAAAAACCGCATCGGCCGCGCACCGTCTACCCGCGCCGCTTCAGCAAGTTCATCCGGGATTGTCAGAAAGAATTGCCGGAACAGGAAAGTGGCAGTGGCTGACGCGATCAATGGGAAAATCAGCCCGTAATAGCTGTTTAGCATACCAAAACCGGCCACAACTTCGAATGTTGGAACAATCCGCACTTCGACAGGTAACATCAGTGTCAGAAAGATCAGCCAGAAAAAGGTCGTTCGCCCCGGGAAGCGGAAGTAGACGATTGCAAAGGCCGACAGAAGTGAGATCACAATCTTGCCAACGGCAATACCGATAGCCATCACCAGACTGTTGAACAGCATGGTAGCGACGGGCACGTTTACTCCGGCAAAAAGGGCTGCTCGGTAGTTCTCCCAAAATTGATCACCCGGCCAGATCGGCATAGGGGGCGAGACGATTTCAGGCTGGGATACTGTTGAGGCAACAAAAGCCAGCCAGATCGGAAAGAATATGATCAGGACGCCCAGGACCATAAAGGCGTGGGTTAGCCAGATACCCGCGCCTCGTTTCTCGACCATTCCGTGTTGCTGGGCCGCCATCAGTAATGCACCCTTTTTTCGACGTATTTGAACTGGATCACCGTTAGCAAACCAACCACGATCAATAGGATGACGGATTGTGCCGACGAAGACCCGAGATCTTGCCCGACGAACCCATCGGAAAACACCTTGTAGACCAGGATCGTTGTGGCTTGTTGCGGACCACCTCCGGTGATTGTGTGGATAACACCGAATGTCTCAAAAAACGCATAGACGACGTTGACCACCAGCAAAAAGAAGGCCGTTGGCGACAGCAGTGGCAAAACAATTGTGAAGAACCGGCGCCAGAAATGCGCCCCATCGATTGCGGCTGCCTCGATGACTGACTTTGGCACGGATTGTAGCGCCGCAAAGAAAAACAAAAAGTTATAACTGATGCGCCCCCACGCGGATGCGACAACGACCAGCCCCATTGCTTCGGCGTCATTCAGAACGTGGTTCCAATCATAGCCGAGTTGGCCAAGATACCAGGAAACAACTCCGACGCGTGTGTTGAACATGAAAAGCCAAAGCACACCAGCAACAGCTGGTGCGACTGCGTAGGGCCAGATTAACAAGGTACGGTAAACACCTGAGCCTTTGATCAACCTGTCGGCAATGACTGCAAGAAAAAGTGCCGGAATCATCGAGCACAAGGTGACAAGCGTCGAAAAGATCGCCGTTGTTAAGAAGGATGCACGATAGAATTTGTCGCTGAGAAGGAATTCAAAGTTGCCGAGCCCGACGAATTGAGATGACAGCCCGAACGGGTCAGGAATAAACAGCGACTGCCAGATTGCCTGCGCCGCTGGATAGAAGAAAAATATGGCAGAGACGATCACCTGAGGTGCGATCAGAAGCAGGGGCAGCAACCAACCCCGAAAGGTGACGCGTTTTTCCAATTTAGTGTCCCACCAAAAAAGAAATGCGGGCCGTTAAAGGCCCGCATGATATCATTTTTATTGATTGGCTGATTCAAACCGGCGCAACAACGCGTCGCCACGTTCCTTAGCGCTGTCCATCGCTTCCTGAGCCGTTTTGTCACCAGACCAGATGGCCTCGAGCTCTTCGTCAATGATTCCGCGAATCTGGTCGAATGACCCCAAACGCAGACCTTTTGAGTTTGCGGTTGGTTCTTTCGCAGTCATCTGGATTACCGCGATATCTGTGCCGGGATTGTCTTCATAGAATCCTGCCGCGCGGGTTGCATCTCCCGCTTCAGCAGTAATCGGAAGATAGCCGGTATTCTGGTGCCAATTGGCCTGTACATCTGACGATGACAGGAAGCTCAGGAACTCTCCAACTCCTTTGTAGGCTTCGGGGTCGTGCCCTTCCATCACCCACAGAGAGGCACCACCGATAATGGTGTTCTGAGGTTCGGCTGTGACACCTTCCCAATAGGGCAGGGGCCGTACGTCAAAATCGAACTCAGCTTCCGAGCTGATGCCCGCGTAACCCGCCGAGCTTTCTGTGAACAAGGCGCATTCTCCGGCCCGGAAGTTGGCTCCACCTTCGTTTCTGCGACCGGTGTAGATGAATTTCCCGTCCTTGGCCCAATCACCCATTGCGCTTAGGTGGGCCACTTGCACCGGACCATTCAGCATCAATTCGGTGTCCAGACCGGCAAAACCATTATCTTTCGATGCAAATGGTACATCGTGATAGGCTGACATGTTTTCCAGGTGAACCCAGCTTTGCCAAGCAGTGACAAGCGGACATTCTTCACCGCCTGCCTTTAATTGATCAAGAACCTCGCCAACTTTTTCCCAAGTGGAAAGATCGGTATCAGGATCGACTCCTGCTGCCTCCATCGCATCGCGATTGACCCAAAGAACGGGTGTGGAAGAGTTAAAGGGCAATGACAACATGTCGCCATCGGTAGTGGTATAATACCCTTTTACAGCGCCGATATACGCGTCGGGATCAAATGACGCGCCACTTTCGGCCATCACTTCATAGACTGGTTTGATGGCGCCTTCAGCCGACATCATTGTTGCGGTGCCAACTTCGAATACCATCAGAATGTGGGGCTGTTCGCCAGCGCGGAACGCGGCGATACCTGCATTCAGCGTTTCCGAGTAATTACCTTTGTGGCTTTCAACCACGACAAACTCGTCCTGGCTGGCGTTGAATTCTTCAACCTGGGCTTTCACCAGATCACCAAGACGGCCGGTAAAGGCGTGCCAGAACTGGACTTCGGTTTGAGCCATTGCCGCTACAGGGGACAAGGCGGTTGCTACGGCGAGAGCGCCGAAAAATCTCTTTTTCATGATTCCTCCCATGCATCAGGTTCGATGCTTCGTTGAATACCGACCGCTACGGGTAAACGGCACACATGACGATTTCACGACGTTAGCGTTACAGAAATATAATTCAAGACCTTAGTATTGATAAAAAAAATAACACGGCATTATATTCGTGAGCGAAAAATTGGGAAATACTAGTTCAAACATGCGGCAAACCCTGAGAATCAGACAGCTTGAAGCCCTTATGGCAGTGACGACCAATGGATCGATCACTTCTGCAGCCACTGATCTTGGGGTCAGTCAGCCAGCTGTGAGCCGATTAATATCTGATCTGGAGAAGTCACTTGGGTTTCAGCTTTTTGATCGTCGCGAGGGGCGGTTAGTGCCGACTCAGGAAGTTCGGTATTTGCAGCCCAGCGTAGAGCGTGTTCTGGAACTGATGAAGCAGATCACCGACGTCAGTCAGGACATCACGCAACGAAAGGCGGGACATATTCGCGTCGCTTGCCTGCCCGGATTTGCAACCAGCCACCTGCCAAAAGTTGTCGCCGAATTTCTGAAAGACCGCCCCGGCGTCACCATGACAATTGAGCCGGATCGGCCCGAGCGCATTCTTGAATGGATGATCGGTGAGCAATATGATTTTGGGATCACCGACAGTTTTATCAGCCACCCGGCCGTGCAAAATACAGATGTGCACTTACGCACGGTTTGTGTGTTTCCAAGCGGTCACGAGCTGGAAAGCGTTTCGGAAGTTACACCCAAAGAGCTTGAGAGCGAGAAAGTTATTCACACCCGTCGTGATAGCGACTTTTTTGCGCGCCTATCGAAAGCGTTCCAAAGCGCAAATATCTCACTGAACTCTCACATCGAGGTCAGGCAATTTACTGCAGCCTGTGAACTCGCCTTAAGAGGCGTGGGAGTCTCAGTGGTGAGCGAACTGGATGCGGTTCAATATGCCCATCTTGGACTGTGCTACAGGCCATTCGTACCGGTGTTACCTCATACACTTTCCTTAGTGCGCCCCATATTGAAACAACCATCTTTGGTAACTTTGGAATTTATTGAACAGTTCAGCGAAAGCTTGAACCCGTTTCGCGTCAAATCGATTATGCGCTGATCGCTAAGCACTTGTAATTCTGGGTGTTCGTCGATTTGCCAGATACCTGCCTGCGCTTCATCAGTTTTGGTCTGGCTAATGCCACAAAATAAATTCCAAATTGAGACCTTGATGAGCTTTACGCTCATAGGGTTTGTCGGCACAGTATCGTTAATCTTAACCATAGTTCGATGCTTGATCGACTTAGGTGATCTTTATTCATCTTTGTTACAATCGCCATCTACAAAGCGTTTCGAACATATTTCCAGAAAGGTGTGATATGCCCTTTTCCAGCAGTAAGCTCTCTCGCCGTAAGTTTCTTGCCACAACGACAGCCAGTGCAGCTGCGATTACTCTGCATCCGTTCTCTGCGTCTGCTGCCAACAACCAGGCTCATCTGAGGATCATGGAAACAACAGACATCCATGTGCATGTTTTCCCTTATGATTACTACGCAGATAAACCACGGGACACCGTGGGCCTGTCACGCACGGCATCTATTATCAACGACATCCGCTCAGAGGCGACTAACTCAATCCTTGTCGATAACGGCGACTTTCTGCAGGGCAATCCGATGGGTGACTATATCGCCTATGAGCGTGGAATGAAGGCGGGTGACAGCCACCCGATTATCACTGCATTCAACACGGTCGGCTACGATGCTGCCACCTTGGGCAACCACGAGTTCAACTATGGTCTGGAGTTTCTTGATAAAGCGCTTGCTGGGGCCGACTTCCCAGTAGTTCTGGCCAATATTGCCAAGAAAAAAGGGGCCAGCCCGCGCGATGACGAAACTCTGGTGAAGCCCTATGCCATTCTTGATCGCGAGATTGAAATGGGGGACGGCTCCAAACATCCGATCAAGATCGGCGTCATCGGTTTCACTCCGCCGCAGGTCATGAATTGGGATCGCAAACACCTTGAAGGCAATGTCGAAGCCCGCGATATCGTCGAGACAGCGCAGGCTTACGTACCCGAGATGAAAGAGCAAGGCTGTGATCTGATCATAGCACTTTCGCATTCAGGTATAGGTGAGGCCGATCATTCGGAAGGAATGGAGAATGCCTCGGTCGTTCTTGCCGGTGTTGACGGTATCGATGCCTTGGTCACCGGGCACAACCATTTGGTCTTCCCATCTCCAACATTTGCGGACCGTCCCGGTATTGACGTGGAAACCGGAACTTTGATGGGTAAGCCCGCCGTCATGGGTGGATTCTGGGGATCGCATCTTGGCCTGCTTGATCTGTTGCTGGAACGAGATGGTAACGCCTGGCGTGTGGTCACCACCACTTCCGAGGCGCGGCCGATCTCCAAACGCAACGAAGATCGGTCAGTAACTGCGCTGGTCGGAGATGATCAAAAGGTTCTCGACTCGGTGGCGAAAGATCACGACGAAACGCTGGCCTACGTCCGCCGTGCTGTGGGTAAGACTTCGGCACCATTGCACAGCTATTTCGCGTTGGTCGCTGATGACCCGTCTGTGCAGATCGTTTCGATCGCGCAGAAATGGTATGTCGAAGAGATGATGAAAGGCACCGAGCACGAGGGTCTGCCAATCCTTTCGGCAGCGGCGCCATTCAAGGCTGGCGGCCGTGGCGGCCCGGAATACTACACTGATGTTCCCGTCGGTGACGTTGCGATCAAGAACGTGGCCGATCTTTATCTTTATCCAAACACAGTTCGTGCCGTGCGTGTAAACGGTGCGCAGGTTCGAGGCTGGCTGGAACGGTCGGCGGGCATGTTCAATCAGGTTGAAGTAGGTTCCGAAGACGCGATCCTGCTGAACCCGGAATTCCCATCATTTAATTTCGATGTGATGGACGGTGTGACCTATCAGATCGACCTTTCACAGCCGTCCCGCTTTGGTCCAAAAGGCGAAGAACTTAATCCAGATGCAGCCCGGATCGTGAACCTTGCCTTTAATGGTGCACCGGTCACGGATGACATGGAGTTCATTATCGCCACCAATAACTACCGAGCATCGGGCGGGGGCTCTTTCCCCGGCGCAAAGGGTGACACAGTTGTTTTTGAGGCTCCGGACACCAACCGGGATGTCATCGTCCGCTATATTGTCGAGCAGGGTACAATTGATCCTAAAGCAGATGCCAACTGGTCATTTGCGCCGCTCACCGACACGACCGTATTGTTTGAAACCGGGCCAAAAGCGCGGGACTACATGAATGATGTTAAAGGCGTTGTCATCGAAGATGCGGGAGAAGGTGCAGATGGCTTTGCAGCGTTCCGCATTAAGCTCTGACCTGTACGAGATTAAAAAACCCCCGCTTTTTTGGCGGGGGTTCTGAGAATTTACTCTGCGGCTTCTTCGTATTCTGACATTGGAGGGCATGTGCAGATGAGGTTTCTGTCACCGTATGCGTTGTCGACGCGGTTGACGGGG